>VFJO01000089.1 GCA_009886045.1 Verrucomicrobiota bacterium | reverse complement strand
GCGACCAAGGCCAAGTTGCGTGCCTCGCGCGCGAAGCTCGATCCCTTGGCGCTCGCCCAAGAAATTGAGCGGCGACTCTCGGAAATCTTCACCATCGCAGAGGAGATCCAGGACGACTCCTGGCAGGAAAATGCTCCTCTTGGTGGACTCCAGCCGCCCGCCGCCAACGTGGCTGACTCCGTTCCGGCTCTGCTCGCTTCGCCTCCACTGCGTCAGCCACGTCGGAAGCCAACCTCACCACTTACAAAACACACACAAATTTAACAATCGCCGGGTGTCATGAATCGTGACGCAACGACTTTCTCTCCCCGGTGTCATTTTTCATTGGCGCAATACGTTTATAACGGCTGAGTATTTTTGTAGGAGAAGATGAAGCTCCGCTTGAACTATTTTACAATTTCTATGTCATAAAGGGGTGAGGCATTTCTGCCTCGCAGCGTTTATCCGGAATCGCGGATAGTTTCACTATGCGACTTCTGCGGTTCCAGTAGCTAAAAAAACCTCCCTCGAGGGCAGGATGGTTTTTCTTCAGCACCTTGGCGGTCGGTGCTGGTGGAAAGTTTCCAGGTCCAAGTGAGCAACTGTTTATCGGAGCAACCGGGGATCGAAAGAGAATGCCACTGGCTTGCGGATAATGATTTTTTGAAAATCCCGGTGTGCTGGGTTGAGGAGATAGTTTGATTCACTGGGAATGATGGTGCTGGGAAGTTCCAGCACTGCGGAGCGTCCCTCTCTGACCCACCGATCGCCTAATCGCATGGTCGAGACAGCGGGTGGTTCCTCAGTCCAATCCGGAGGCAAACTTTTCGCACCAATCGTTTCGATAAGCCTGTCGTTGAACTCCAATTCAATCGCCACCGACTTGAACGCCACAGGGGGATTGAGATGAACAAGGTTCTCCAGAGCCGCTAGGGATAGATTGGCACTGCAATACACGACGCGCGTTCCTGGAGAATTCCATCTTCCCCCAAAGCGCCACGCTCCCTCTCCATCAAAGGCGCTGGAGGCATGGATTTTTTTAACAATCCGCCAAGCTCTCGCCATCACGAGTAAACTCCGTATTCGATTCGGCCGAGAAGGTTCTCTACCTCCCGGGCTCCAATTTCCGTTTTCGCGTAGTCCAATGGCACCGATCCACCGAGACCGACTTGTGGGGCGTTCAGCCAAAGCTTGGCGGCATCGGGTCCGTTGAAAACTTTCGAAGCCTGTCCCAGCAGGCGGGCATATCGTAGCACCCTGTCCGAAACCGAAGGTGACAGTTTCCCAGCACTACCCCTACGGCGATGGAGTGTGGCTTTGGAAATGCCGAGCATCGGAGCCAACCTTTCGGAGGGAATGGCAAGGCTGGTTTGCAGATCATCGAGTTCACCGAATGGCAGTCCTGCTTGAAGCATCTGAACGAGCTTTGAAGGCGCGTAGATTTTCGACTCAGTTGATCCATTCGAACCCTGAACACAAAACATGACCACTCCCCCGAAAGTTCGACCAGCTTTAGCAGCGCTCCGTTTTTTGCCTGGCAAAACAGCATGCGTAGCTGAGCGTTTTGGTTTTTGGGTAGAAGATGATAGTCTCATATGCAAATATTAATAATATCACATGCGACAAATGTCAATGAAGGATTCGGGATTACTGAAAAAGCCTCTTAGCTAAAAAAAACCGACCTCGAGAGCAGGCCGGTTTTTTTCTTCAGCACCTTGGCGGTCGGTGCGCATCACGACGATCTCGAGTTCATGGCCTTTCATGGGATTTTGAAGTGCATGGACCGCACCGACCGCTGGTTCGGCGTCACCTGCACGGATAGCCGAGGGAGCTCACGCAGCGGGGTTTTTGCAGAAATGAGTCCTGAGGAACTCGGTCGCGTGCGCGCTGGGGAGCAAAATGAAGCCGCCGTCATCGGACAGTATGGCATCATGTTCCAACTCGGCTACCCCAGCTCGGCCGTGACCGATCCGGCCGACACCCGACTGCGCGAGGATTTGGTGCGGATTTTAAAAAGTACACGCCCCGAGGTTGTCTACAGCCACAGCCCAGCGGACAAGCACAGGACGCACCTCGGCGTTTTCGCCTCGCTCCTCCACGCACTCCGCGCTCTGCCTCTCGAAGAGCGACCGAAGCAACTCATCGGCTGCGAGGTTTGGAGGGATCTGGATTGGATGCAGGACTCGGAAAAAGTCCGTATGGATGTGAGCGGGCACGAGACTCTCGCCAACAAACTCAACTTTGTCTTCGCCTCGCAAATTGTCGGTGGAAAGCGCTACGACCTCGCGGTGACCGGCCGCCGTGCCGCGAATGCCACATTCCATGAACCCCGCGAAGGCGATGAATCTACACAAGTCCTCGTCGGCATGGACCTCACTCCCTTGATCCAGGACGACTCGCTCAGCGTCGTGGAATTCACCCGACAGGCGATCGCCGCTTCGAGGAAAGCGTCTGCGCCGGCCTGACACCTTATTTTTAATTCTATGGAAGTTATCATCCAACCCAATGCTGAAGTGGCTTCCGAAATGGCCGCCCGCCTCTTCTCCCACACCATCCGCACCAAACCCAACGCCGTGCTCAGCCTGGCTACCGGCGGATTCCCCGTGCCACTCTACCGCCAAGTCATCCAGCAGAACCTCGACTGGTCCCACATCACATCCTTCAACCTCGACGAATACATCGGCGTCGGCGCCGACCACCCCCACTCCTACCACGCCTTCATGCACGAGAACCTCTTCCGGCATGTGAACATCAATCCCGCAAACATCCACATCCCAGACGGCATGGCGGCCGATCCCGAAAACTTCTGCCGAAGCTACGAGGAAAAAATCCGCGCCGCCGGAGGCATAGACATCCAACTCCTCGGCATCGGCACCGACGGCCACATCGGCTTCAACGAGCCGACCTCCTCCCTTGCCTCCCGCACCCGCATCAAAACGCTCACCGCCTCTGCCCTCCAACTCCACTCCTCCGCTATTTTCTGCCTCGACGAGGAAGCTGCCTCAGAACTCATCCGCGCCGACTACTACCGCTGCGTCTTCGACAACAAACCCGCCTGGCAGGTCATCTGAGGAAGCTTTAAACCGGCACAGCAGTGGCTTCCATCCAGATACCTGTGCTTTTAGAAAAAGTCCAGGTCGACGCCCTTTGCAGTTGGTGCGTCTTTGCTCGTAGCATCTGTGATCGATTGAGCAAGAGGATTGAAAGCCCGCTCCCATTGCCCTCCGTCTCGACCTGGACAAGTCCTACAAGGAACTTGAAGTCTGCTTGGATGAAGACATCCACAAAGCCAAGTGGACAAAGCTCAAAGCCCCGCAAAGCCGGCACGTCACCGCAGCCTCCAGCGGATGAACTCAACGGCTGGGGTGGCGACATCGAGTTCTACACCGATGACAACAAAACAAATGTTTGGGAAACGTCGGCTTGGCGGCGTAGTGCATCCCAAACAGTCGGAGCATCGATCCAACGCCAAACTATTACCTATCCCGCTCGGTGGCTGCTGCACGCGGAGAACAACTCTGCCAGCATCTACTTCCAAGCCATCGTCGCAGCCGAAGTCCCGTATGGTCCGTGGCTCGATGGAAACGGCGAGAGTTTTGAGGACCAATGGATCGCAGACCAAACCGGCCAGGCAGCAGGTAGCCCCGCACTCTCAAGCTTCCGCCAATCAACCAACTTCCACGCCTATTCCAAATCGCCAACTGCCGAATTTAGGATGAATGTTTATCTTCCTCTATCCCGGTTTCCGATGGTGTTTCCACGCCGCCGCCCTGGCAGGGGCTCTGCTGGCCGCGCCCCTCAAAAACCCAAGGGTAGGGTTGTTTCGCCGAAACGACCCAAATCAGCGGCAAAGCCGCCCTTGACCACGAATGCCGCTAATCCACGCGAATCCAAACCAAGGCCGATAGGCTTTTGTCTTCTTCTCCATTCGTGTCTTCGCGCCTTCGCGTGAGCCCCATTTCAAGTTTGCCTCCTTCGCTCCCGCTCATGTCGCCCTTCGGGCTGCCTTCGGCAGGCTACCCAGCCAGCGCCCGCTGGCATGTGTTCCGGTTTGCCTCCCTCACTCCCGCTCATATCGCCCTACAGGCTGCCTGCGGCAGGCAGTGTTGGTTCGCATCCCCCCGGCATGTCTCACCCCTCGGGCTACTTATGCAGCCCACCGCGCAACCGCCCTGTTACTTGGTTCCCAGAGGTTTCGATTGTCAAAAACTCTGACGTCTCTTTTTGTGCCTGAAAACCTACAAACTAAAGGCTTCTTTTCCCACCCGCTGAACGCAACCCGCTTCGCACCACTCGCGCAAGGTATCTGGGCAGTAATCGATCCCGCCTGGCCACTCAATAGTGAGGCCGTTTGTGGAAACTTGGGAAAAAAAGTCAGCATTTCGCAGTGGGTCTATGGATTCAAAAGACGGAGACAAGTCGATGTCTCCACAAAAACCATCTGAAAAAAGAAGGCGCAACTTGGAGTTTCCTGTGACTGTGGCAGTTAATACTCTCACTCTAATCCTCCGATTTTTCCGAGTGTGCGCCCAGCCCTCATATTATCCCACTGCTCGATGAGTTCATTTTGGTGCAAAGCGGCCCACTCGACCACGTCGCCAAGCTGACGGGGAGGGATTTTTCCTGCCATGACGCCGAAATCCGAGATTCGAATGCTTGCTTCCCATTCCGCGCTCATTACATGGAAATGCGGGGGATTATGCTCTCCTCGGGTGTTTATGAAAATGGAGATCGCACCCCATTCAGAAATCTTCGGCATGAGCTAAAGTAATATCCAAAAGCCCTAAAAATCAAGAATTCATTTAGTTCGCTAAACGCGAATTAAAAATTTCTCATACGAAGGCACAAAGGCACGGAGAAGGAAAAACAAGCTGGGGAGGCGAGGCGGCATTTTTTTGATCCTCAGATGGCGCAGATGATGTAAATTTTTAAACGCCACCTCTTGGGTTTCTCCATCTGCGAAAATCTGTGCAATCTGTGGATGTCGGTTCGGAAAATCTCAGGCGCTCAAATTCTCGCTTTTCCTTTCCCCGCTTCGGCGAAGCCTCTCCCCATTCGTGAAAATTCGTTCTATTTGACTCGCTCGTTCCCCGTTGATTTCGCTTCGCTACACCCTTCGGGCTGCCTGTGGCAGTCTACCCAGCTAGCGCCCGCTCGCATGTGTTCCGCTTCACTTCTGCTTCACCTCCGCGTCCCAGTGGTTCTGCGGGAGTCCTCGAAACGGCGCTGTGCGCCTGAAGCTTCGGGCATCTCGGCGATCTGCCCCTACCTTGGGGGAAAACGATAGGGGAGTCGAAAGCGCGGCAGCGCCCTGGGACCATTTGATGCCTCATCGGTGCGCTTTCCACACCAGCGCTACAAACGGCCTTCTCATCCACTCGCGCAGAGGCGCGGCAGCGCCGCACCTGCTCCCCATTTGATTCGCTCGTTCCCCGTTGATTTCCCTTCGCTACACCCCTCGGGATGCCTGTGGCAGGCTACCCAGCCAGCGCCCGCTGGCATGTGTTCCGGTTTCAAATTTCCGGTTTCAGGTTTCAGGTTTGCCTCCTTCGCTCCCGCTCATGTCGCCCTTCGGGCTGCCTTCGGCAGGCTACCCAGCCAGCGCCCGCTGGCATG
>VFJO01000308.1 GCA_009886045.1 Verrucomicrobiota bacterium | reverse complement strand
TAAGATTTGGATAAATAAAAGTACCGCACGCCCGAGGTGGCGCATGCAGATGTTTGGCATACTGAATTACGTGGCTGAAAATTCAAGTCTCGTTTGCCGCTTTACCCAATTCCGAGCACGAATCGCATGTAGAAGAAAAGCAGCGGCGCTGTGAAAAGGATGCTGTCAATGAGGTCCAGCGTGCCACCGATACCCGGCAGCATGGAACTCGAATCTTTCGTGTGAGCTCCGCGTTTTACGATGGATTCCGCCAAGTCTCCCACCACGGCGGCAAAACCCAGTAGTAGGCCTAGAATCGTGAGATCGCCGATCCGGAATGCCGAGAGTTTTTGTGGCAGGAGTGCATACATCCAATAGCTGCAAAGCAGGGATGAAATGAGTGCGCCTGCAAATCCTTCCCAAGTCTTCTTTGGGCTGATGTGCGGAGCAAACGGGTGACGCCCGAAAAGGCTACCGAACACATACGCGCCCATGTCGCTGAATTTCGTCACGGCCACGAGATAGAGCACATAGTACTGACCCGTCGTCATGCCATTCTCAAGACGTGGCGTCAGGTAGATGATTTTTGTCAGGAAGCTGAAAAGCCATGGAACATAAAAGAGCCCGAAGACCGTGTAGCTAATCGCTCGCAGCGGATCGGTTTCCTTGCCGCTAAACATTTGCCGACTAAAAATCGTGAGCAGGAAAAGCACGAGTACCAGCAACTCGAAGTCGTGAATGTTATCGGGCCAATTCGAGCGCACGATGAGAAAGCCACCCACCAAAAGAACCGCTGCGCAAAGCATGCCCGTAAGCGTGAAAACACCGATTCCGTCGTGCTCCAGCATGCGATAGTATTCCCAGAGTGCTCGCAGGGCCATGAAGGCGAGAAGGGAGAAGAAACCGACATCCCATCCAGAAAAAACCGTTACCAACAGAAGGGTCCACAGCACAAGCGTGCTCAAGAGTCTGGAAAAAAATATCAACCGCCCTGGCGTCATGGAGGCTCAGCTTGGCCGAGTTTGCCGGATTTCGCAATGCGGGAAGATGAGCGAAGTCAATCGGCGTGGTCTTTTCCCCCTTTTCAATTCGGGCGCGCCGCCTTAGAAGTCTGACTCATTCATTTTTGCCATGTTCAGTTGGATCCTTAAAAAAATTGTCGGCTCAAAAAACCAGCGCGAGGTGCGTCGCACGATGCCGATCGTAAAACAAATCAACGAAATCGAGACCGGCCTCCAGTCTTTGCCCGATGAGGCTCTGCGTGCCAAGACGCTCGAGTGGAAGCAGCGGCTGGCGCAAATTTCCGATCCCGACAAACTCACGGCCGAATTGGACGCGATTCTTCCCGAGGCATTCGCGGTGGTGAAAAACGGGGCGCGTCGACTTTGTGGGCGTGAGTTGGTTGTGTGCGGATATCCCCTTACCTGGAACATGATTCATTTCGACGTGCAGCTCATCGGCGGCATGGTGCTTCATCGCGGTCGCATAGCGGAAATGGCCACTGGCGAAGGCAAGACACTCGTGGGCACACTCGCTGTTTACCTGAATGCCCTCTCCGGACGCGGCGTTCATGTCGTGACGGTCAATGATTACCTTGCCCAGCGCGATGCAGAGTGGATGGGGCAGCTGTACACCTTTCTGGGACTCACCGTCGGCATCATCCAAAACGATCAGATGCCGCAGCAACGTCGTGAGCAGTATCAGTGCGACATCACCTACGGAACGAATAGCGAATTCGGTTTTGATTACCTGCGGGACAACGGCATGGCCACCAGCCGAGAACAACAGGTCCAGCGCGGGCATTCTTTTGCCATCGTGGATGAAGTGGATTCGATCCTCATCGACGAGGCCCGCACTCCGCTCATCATCAGCGGTCCGGCCACCGTTTCGACACACCAGTACGACCGATTCAAGCCCCTTGTTGAGCAACTCATCCGCAAGCAGACCATGCTTTGCAACCGCCTTGCCACCGAGATCAAGGAACTGGCCGATGCCGGCAAGTCTGCCGACGCCGGTCGCTCGCTTTTCAAACTCAAGCTCGGACAACCCCGCAGCAAAGGTCTCCTCCGCCATCTTGAGGATCCGGAAATGCGCAAGCTCATGGACAAGGCGGAACTCGAATTTTACAAAGACACAGATGGCAAAGCCGCCCTCGTCGCTCTCAAGGAGGAGCTTTATTTCACCATCGAAGAGCGCTCTCACGATGCGGATCTCACGGAAATGGGCCGCAGCTACTTGAATCCCGACGATATCAATGCCTTCGTCCTTCCCGATCTCCTCACCGAGTTCGCCGATATCGAAAATGATGCCTCGCTCTCCGCTGCCGACAAGCTCGAGAAAAAAGTAGCCCGCCAGCAACACTGCGACGCACAAGGTGAACGGATTCATAACATCACTCAACTTCTCAAGGCCTACTGCCTCTACGAAAAAGACGTTGAATATGTCGTTGAGGAAAACAAGGTCATCATCGTTGATACTTTTACAGGCCGTAAAATGGCCGGGCGCCGTTGGAGCGACGGACTCCACCAAGCCGTTGAGGCCAAGGAGGGCGTCCAAATCGATCGTGAGACCCAGACGCTGGCAACCATAACGATTCAAAATTATTTCCGCCTCTACGACAAACTGGCCGGCATGACAGGTACCGCTGAGACAGAAGTGAGCGAGTTTCACGACATCTATCGCCTAGATGTGAACGTCATTCCCACAAACCGTCCGGTCAAACGCGCCGACGAGAACGACCGCATCTACAAAACCCGTCGCGAAAAATACAATGCCGCCATCGAAGCCATCAAGGAGGCCCATGCAAAAGGCCAACCCATCCTTGTCGGTACTGCAAGCGTTGAAGCGAGCGAACTCATCGGTCGCATGCTGAAGCTTCAGAAAATTCCCCACACAGTCCTCAACGCCAAATTCCACATGCAGGAGGCTGAAATCGTCTCCCGCGCCGGTCTCAAGGGCGCTGTCACCATTTCCACAAACATGGCTGGGCGAGGCACCGACATCAA
The DNA here is from genome assembly GCA_009886045.1 of Verrucomicrobiota bacterium. Lineage (GTDB taxonomy): Bacteria > Verrucomicrobiota > Verrucomicrobiia > Chthoniobacterales > Terrimicrobiaceae > UBA967. The sequence goes on along the minus strand of VFJO01000308.1, from coordinate 8,356 downwards.
ACTCGGCGAAGGTGTGGCGGAACTCGGCGGACTCTTTGTTCTCGCCACCGAGCGTCACGAATCTCGTCGCATCGACCGCCAGCTTCGGGGTCGTTGTGCGCGCCAAGGCGATCCCGGACGCTCCCGGTTTTACGTGAGTTTTGAAGACGATCTCATGCGCAACTTTGGCGCCAGCGACCGCATGACCAAAATCATGGAAACCTTCGGGCTTCAAGAGGGCGAGGAACTCGAGCACCCTTGGCTTAACCGGAGCGTCGAGACCGCGCAGAAGCGTGTCGAGCAGCGGAATTATATGATGCGCAAACGTACGCTCGAGTTTGACGATGTCATGAACCAGCAACGCGAAGTTGTTTACGGCTACCGCAATGAAGTCATGGATGCCGAGAACCCGCGCGAACTCATCCTTGAAGTCATTGACGAAATCGTTCCCAAAAAGATTGCCCTATTTCTCGAAGCCTCCGAGGGCGCCGAACCCGATTTCGAAGGTCTCTTGCATTGGATCAACACCACATTCCCGCTCGGTCTCACTCAAGAGAAAGCCGCGCTTGAGACTCGGGCGATTGAAGCCAACGTGGAGTTTCTCACCGAGACGATCCGCGCGGCCTACGAGCGCAAGGCGGCCTTGGAGCACCCGGAAGCCTTGCGTGGTCTGGAGCGTTATATCATTCTCAACGCCATCGATCGTCTCTGGCAGGAGCACCTCTACGCGATGGATGGCCTGCGCGAGGCGGTTTATCTCCGTGCCTTTGGCCAAAAAGATCCTCTCGTGGAGTACAAAAACGACGCCTATGCGATGTTTGTGGATCTCATGGACACCATCAAAGGCGAAGTCCTCAGCAACCTCTTCCGCAGTACGACGAATCTCCAGGCCTTTGAGCAAATGCTCGCCAACATCCCGCAGATCCTCTCCCGTCCCGACTTCGCCCTCAATCTGGAAGCTGCCCCACAAAGCCAGCCCCAGCCTTCCACTCCCGACCACCCGCCTGCTCCCAAGTTTGAACTCCCGCTCAAGCGCGAAATCCCTAAGGCCGGCCGGAATGATCCGTGCCCGTGCGGCTCTGGAAAAAAATATAAGTCCTGCTGCGGGCGCTTGGCTTAGTTGAACGGATTCTGTTCCGCGTTGTCCAAAGTTCTAGACTGACAAATTTGAAAGATCGGCGCTGAGGTTTAAAAATCCGAGCGAGTGATTCTGCGAGGATTTCCCCCCCCCCCCTCCGACATTTTTGACGAGTCGGCCTCGAGGTTCGTTCCATGATTACGAATGTTTTCAAATCGGTCTCCTATTTGGGCATCGGCTTGACTCTCACGTTGACCGCGCCCGTGGAGGTGGACACCCACACCGTGAAGGTTCAGACTCCCGACGCTCCGCTTGCCGGCTACTTCCGGCTTGGCACGACGCGGAATCCGCAGGGCGACGAAATCTCGATGCACAGCCGAAGCCTGCTCCTCAACGGAGAGCCATGGTTCCCGATCATGGGCGAATTTCATTTCTCCAGATATCCCGCTGCCGAGTGGCGCGAGGCTTTGGAGAAAATGAAAGCCGGGGGCATCAAGATCGTTTCGACGTATGTTTTTTGGAACCACCACGAGGAAGTCGAGGGTGAGTGGGACTGGGATGGACAAAAAAATCTGCGAGTCTTTTTGAAGACATGCCGCGACGTCGGGTTGCTTGCCATCGTGCGATGCGGTCCTTGGTGCAACGGGGAAGTGCGGTATGGTGGCTTTCCCGATTGGATTCAAAAGAGCACACGCTGGCCGGCACCTAGCCGCTGGGGTTTGCGTCCCGACCACTCTGACTATGACGCAGCTGTCGCGCAGCTCTACAATCAGATCGGCGAGCAGATGCACGGTCTGCTTTGGAAGGACGGTGGTCCGGTCGTTGGCATCCAGCTCGACAACGAGTATTCGGGCCCCTCGCGCTACCTTCTCGGCTTAAAAAACCTGGCACTGAATGTTGGCATGGACGTGCCTCTCTACACCAAAACCGGTTGGCCTCGCATGGAGGATTCGATGCCTCCGGGCGAAATGATTCCGTTTTACGGAGCTTATCCCGATGCCGCTTGGGAGGGCTCTGTGGAAGTATCGGACAGTCTTGTTTACAACTACATCTTCCGGAAGCAACGCATCGATGAGTCGATCGCGAGCGATGTGAATACCATGCGCGGCCAAGAGGACGAGTCGAGCCGTATCCAATATCCCTTTCTCACGGCAGAAACCGGCGGCGGAATGTTTGTCTCGTATCACCGGCGAAACAAAGTGGAACCCCGCGATGTGGCATCCCTCGCCCTCTGTCAGATCGGCAGCGGCTGTGTAGGGATCGGATATTACATGTATCATGGTGGCGAGAATCCCGATGGACGTCTCACCACGCTCCATAAATCGCACGCCATAGGGGATGTCTTCGATACGCCGATCAAATCTTACGATTTCCAAGCGCCGATCGGCCAATACGGCCAGATCCGTCCACACTACTGGTGGCTACGGCGCATGAATTTTTTTATCGAGGACTTCGGAGCAGACTTGGCTCGCATGCCGGCGTTTCTTCCCGATCGCGAAGAGAAGGAATTTTTCGATCCTGCAAATTTGCGTTGGAGCGTGCGCTCGGATGGGGTCTCGGGGTTTCTCTTTGTAAACAATTACCAGAGGCTGCAAAAGACGCCCGCCAAGACGAATACCAATTTTCGCATAGACCTTCCCGGCGGAAGCCTCACCCTTCCAGTCAAGCCAACTACGATCCCACCGGATTCGTTTTTTTACTGGCCATTCAACTTGGACCTCAACGGGGTGAACCTCCTCTACGCCACAGCCCAACCGGTCCGTCGAATCAAGGATGCGGATGGCGGGCTCACAGTGGTCTTTGCAGAAATTCCGGGACTGCCTGCAGAATTTGCGTTTGATTCCACAACGCTGCTACGCCCGCTCAGTTCGGACCCCCTTGTATTCCGCGGCGTCCGTCCAAGCCGTGAAAGTGCTTTTCGTGTGGCAGGAAAAAGTCGCAAGGAAGTGAGGGTCATCCTGCTGAGCGAGGCTGACTCCCTCGCCCTTGCGGCTGAACTCGACGCTGGCGGTCTTGTTTTTGATCGCGTTGCCGAGCAGAAGGTGGCGCCTGTTGTTCTGGAACTCCTCAAAAACCCCGGAGCTTTGCGCGATTGGAAATCCGGAAACCCCGAATTTTTGCTCGCAGTCTCACCCAGCATCAACGATTTCCAATCGGCTGCTGTTTGGAGAGTGAGACTTCCTGAAAATCTCGATATGGCATCAAACCCGATTTTACGAATTCATTACGTTGGTGATGTCGCCCGTCTCACGCTCAATGGTCGATTGCTCAACGATGACTTTTACAATGGCATGGTTTTTGAGATCGGACTGCGGCGATACGCGCCGGAAATCCTCTCCGGTGAACTCTGCTTGGAAATCCTGCCGCTACAAAAAAGCATGCCGGTGTATTTCGAAGCGGATTCGCGCCCCTCGTTCACAAGCGATGGCACCGTACTTCGCATCGAGCGGGCTGAAATCCAATACACCGAGCAAATTATTCCCAAGCAGCTGGCAAGCAAAGTTCCTCTCGAGCCTCTGGTTTGGGAATCCGGAGGAGAGTAAGCCGACGTCGAGGTCTACTCCCCGCAAGTGCGGAAAAGATTCGGCAATGCCGAGGATCTCGCGGGCGGCTTGTGATTCCTATGTGCTACACGCATTGCTTGAGTGACTGAGTGTGGTAAAACTAAGCATGGCCATCGCTCTTCGTCTTCTTCTGGGGCTCGCATTTTTTCTGTGTGCAGCAGCTCCGGCTCCAGCACAGATTCACGACGGCAAGGTGCTGGTGAAAGCCAGTCTTCTTGCCGACACCTCATCCATCGTGCCGGGGCAGTCGTTTCAGGTCGGCCTTCTCTTGGAGATGGCTCCCAGTTGGCACACTTATTGGCAATACAGTGGTGACTCGGGATTGCCAACGAGCATCGACTGGGAGTTGCCGCCGGGCTTCACTGCTGGCCCGATCGAGTGGCCACTGCCAGAGGCGAAAATCGAGCCGGGGGATATCCAAGTTTATTCTTACGGCGGGAGGGTTCTCCTTCTCACGACCATCACGCCCCCGGCGAATCTCTTGAAAAATGCCACACTGCGCGCGAAGGCCACATGGCTTGTGTGCGAGGAGATTTGCGTGCCGGGCGATGCGAAGCTCGAACTCACTCTTCCGGTGGCGCAGTCCGCAGTGCCAGCCAACGCTGCTGTGTTTGAGGAATTCCGGGCGCAGTTGCCTTCAAAGCAAGCCCCGCCGTTTGATCTCACTTGGACGCGCTCAGGAAGCGCCCTCACGCTTCAAGTCAAAGGAGCTGGATCTCCGCTGCAGCTTTTTCCGCTACCTGCGGATAATCAACTTATCGGCCACCCCCAGTTTGAGCCCCCTGACAAGCTCATCATCAAAGCGAGCGGTTCTTTTGCCGGCGTGCTCTCCGTAGGTGAGGGGTCGGCCCGAAGGGGGTGGATGATTTCGGATGCGGCTCTAACTAACACCACCGATACGATTTCGCTTTGGACCGCGCTTTTTTACGGCTTTCTCGGCGGGCTCATTCTGAATCTCATGCCGTGCGTCCTACCAGTGATCTCACTGAAAATTTTCGGCTTCATGAAGCAGGCCGGCGATTCGCGGCAGAGCATTCTGTTTCATGGGTTGGCATTCGTCGTCGGCATCTTCGTGTGGTTTCTGGGGCTCGCTGCGGTGATCGTCGGCCTGAAGTCGGGTGGCGCCGAGGTGACCTGGGCCTTTCAGTTCCAAAATCCATGGTTCAACGTAGTGATCGGCTCCGTAGTCTTTGTCTTTGCGCTGAATCTGGCCGGCGTCTTTGAGTTCATCTTGCCCGGGCGAGCTTCGAATGCTTTGGAGTCGGCTGGTTCGAGCTCCGGCTTGGCTGGCTCGTTTTTCCAAGGCGTCTTTGCGACACTTCTCGCGACTCCCTGCACGGCTCCTTTTCTCGGCAGCGCTCTGGGATTTGCATTCAGCCAATCTTTTGTCGTCATCTTTTCCATGTTTGCCGCTGTGGCTTCCGGTATGGCGCTTCCGTACCTTCTGCTGAGTGCCAGCCCCGGATGGTTGAAATTTCTTCCTCGGCCCGGGGCTTGGATGGAACGCCTGAAGCAGTTCATGGCGTTTCCGCTCCTCGCCACGCTCGTCTGGATCATTTCGATCCTCGGCGGTCAACGGGGGGTCGATGGAATCACTTGGTTCTGCGCGTTTCTCATCTGTCTTGGCTTCGCTTGCTGGCTCCTAGGGTCGTTTTGCGGTCCACTCGTCTCCCCTGCCAAGCGCTTCACAACTCTCTTACTCATCGTAGCCACGCTGGTTGGTGGCGGCTGGTATTTCCTAGGCAAAAAATTCGCTTCGGTCGGATCAGAAAGTGTCGACCGCATTGCATGGGTTCCTTTTTCGGAAGCACGGGTTGCATCGGAAATCGCTTCCGGCCGCTCCGTTTTTATCGATTTTACCGCCGACTGGTGCATCACCTGCAAATTCAATGAACGCACCGCCATAGAAACGCCGGCTACCCGTGCTTTTCTGAGAGAGAACAACATCGTGCCGGTAAAGGCAGACTGGACGAATGCCAACTCGGAAATCACAGCCGCGTTGAAAAGTTTCGGCCGCGTGGGTGTGCCGCTCTACGTCCTCTATCCCGCTTCCAACCCGACTTCGCCTGTGGTACTGCCGGAAATCCTGACAGAGTCCGAGCTTTTGAAGTCCTTGGAGCAAGCCAAGGCGGGGCTCAAACGCTGAGACAAAATCCTCAGGCCAGTGCGGCTCTTTGGATATCGAGCAGGCGGGTGATGCCACCTTTGGCCGCGGCGATCATTTGTTCGAGTTGAGCGGAGTTGAAAACATTTTCCTCGCCGCTGCCTTGGAGTTCCACGAACTCGAGTTTGTCGGTCATGACGACATTCATATCAACGCTGGCATTGCTGTCTTCGATGTAGTCCAGATCTACGAGCACGTTGTCATTGACGATTCCCACGCTCACCGCCGCGACCCGGTTTTTCAAGGGGAGTTCCTTGATTTTTCCCTGCTGGACAAGCCACTGGCCGGCGAGTTCGACGGCAACCGATGCGCCGGTGATCGCAGCTGTGCGCGTGCCGCCATCTGCTTGCAGCACATCGCAATCTACCCAAAGCGTTCGCTGGCCGAGTTTTTCCAGGTCCACGACAGCTCGCAGCGAGCGGCCGATGAGGCGTTGAATCTCGGTGCCGCGCCCATCCACACGTCCGCGCGAGGAGTCGCGTTGTTTGCGGGTTAGGGTCGAGTAAGGGAGCATCGAGTACTCTGCCGTGATCCAGCCGCCGGTCTTGTTTTGTTCCTTCATCCAGCGCGGTACGCTCTCCTCAATGGTCGCCGCACAGATGACCTTGGTGTTTCCAAACGAAATCAGCACCGAGCCTTGGGCATGCGGGGCAATTCCTCGCTCGAGGGTTACGGGACGTATTTCGTGGGGCGGGCGGTTGGCGTGGCGGTTCATAAAAAATCGTATTCTGACGGCAAAAAGGCCGCTGCGGCAAGAAAGGAGTTTGTCCCAAAAACGACTTCTTGACGCCTCCTAGCGTGGTGCTTACTATAGATGTTCAATTTTTTAGAAAGTAGGTGAATTTATGCCGGAAATAATCGTTCGAAAAGGTGAGCCAATCGACAGAGCCCTGAAGCGTTTGAAGGGAAAGATCGATGCCGAAGGCTTGATGGATGAAGTGCGTCGTCTGCGCGCTTTTGAAACGCCTGTCCAGCGTACGCGCCGCAAAGCGAAAAACAACGCTAAGCGCGCGAAGTTGAAAATCCGATTTAATTTCAACCCCGTGTCCTAACATTGGACCGCGGTAAAATCGTCATTGCCGGTTGTGGTTTCCTTGGAGAAGCCACAGCCGGTTTCTTTTTGGAGGCCGGGTGGCGCGTGCTGGGTCTCTGCGCCACGGCGGAGTCCGCCGCCCGCCTTTCTGGGTGTCCCTTTGCCGTTGCTGTTTCCGACATTTCAAAGCCCATGGCCGTTCCCACCGGCTGGAGCGATCCCGATGTGATCCTGCACTGTGCGAGTTCTGGGCGGGGCGGGGCGGATGCCTACCGCGCGGTGTATCGCGATGGCTTGGAGCACTTGCTCCAAGCCTTCTGTCCAAAGCGTCTTATTTTTACAGGCAGCACCTCTGTTTATTCGCAGGCTGACGGCGGTTGGTTGAACGAGGAATCCCCTGCCGAACCGGAGCGGGAGACCGGACAAATTCTCCTTGAGGCGGAAAAAATCGCGCTGGATTCGGGCGGGATCGTTGCCAGATTTGCCGGTATTTACGGCCCGGGCCGCTCGGTGCTACTCAAAAAATTTCTCGATGGTTCGGCGCTTCTTGAAGCAGGCGGGCATCGTTGGATCAATCAAATCCATCGTGATGATGGGGCTCGGGCGCTGCTAGCTCTCGCACAGAACGAGATGGCTTCGGGTATTTACAATGTCTGCGATGACACGCCGACCAGCCAACGCGAAATCTATGGATGGATCGCTGGCTTTCTCAATCGCGCCCTGCCACCCGAGGGGCCTGCCGACCTGAATCGAAAGCGTGGATGGACGAGCAAACGGATTAGCAATCGGCGATTGCGTTCCGTCGGATGGATGCCCGTCTATCCAAGTTACAAGGCCGCTTTGCCTGAATTGATCGCAAGCGCCTAGCTCAATTGTGAGGCTGCACATGCAACACAGGGAGCGGAAAGCGAAGGCGAAGCTCGCCGTCGATTTTGACTTCCACCGTGTAGACTCCTGGCGTGGGAATTTGAAGGCCGCCGAAGACGTGGACGTTTGTCGCGTGCGCATCCAGTGACGGGAGTTGGAATTCCACCTCGCTCTCAGCGATGGGGGTTTCGTCCTCCGGGCTGAGGATGGCCGAACGCTGCACAAATTGACCGATGCCACCACACCAGCGTGTCCAGAGGCAGAGCTTAAAAAATCCCAGTGGAAGGACCGGGGCAGGAATCATTCCGATAATGCCGATGAGCGTTTGCTGGCCACTGGCCTCCTGGCGAACATCTTCGCAGAGCACGCAGGCCTGCAAATCGGGTAAAATCATTTCAGACATCGTGACAATAGACTCTTCCTTGCGAAGTCATGCACGAACGAAATGAGAAATCAGGCCGCCTATTTTCTTCTATAGATCCCTTAGAGATATGCTTCCGGCAGAAAGAAAAACATTTTTACTTCAGGATTTGACAGATGGGGCGCACTCATGCAAAGTGCCCACCCTCAATATCAAAAGAATGAAAACATTTTCAGCCAAATCCGAAGAGGTGAAGCGCAACTGGTGGGTCATTGACGCCGCCGGTCAGCCTCTCGGCCGTGTTGCAGTC
>VFJO01000302.1 GCA_009886045.1 Verrucomicrobiota bacterium | reverse complement strand
TCAAAGTGAGTCCAGCTAAAAATATCCGGTTCTTTTTAGAAAAAATGGTGACGAGGGCTACCTGAGCAGTTACGATGTTTGGTTCGATCCGCTTTGGTCGGGATGTGTGCAAGTATTCATGGACAGTGTTTTCATCTCGTGGGTTACGCGCACGCGGCGTCCTTGTGCTCCTATGTGGAAGGACTTGTATTGGCAGCAAACGCCAAGAAAACGCAGTCTTGGCGTGTTTGTATTGGCGAAAATAGTCCAATTGTCTGGTACTGATAAGTTTTCCTCTTGGTGTTGCCTGCTCACTCCGTAGTCAAAGTGTATTGGCTCAACCTTCTCCATTACAGTGTTCTTCTCACCCGAAAGGATTGGGTCTCGTCTGTTTTGCTTGAGACCTACCTTAGGATGTTAGCTCGGCGTTCGCCTTTCGGAGATTTTCAGGAATTGTTCCACGTGGAACGTTCGTACAGAAATCCAATTGCCGGAAACAGCGCAGCGTTGCATACTTTTCAAATGCTGCATGTCGTACTTGTTGAGCCTGAAATTCCGCCCAATACTGGCAACATAGCCCGATTGTGTCTGGCGGCCGGAGCGCGTTTGCATTTGGTTGAACCGCTGGGTTTCTCGTTGGATGAAAAAGCCCTTCGCCGCGCGGGGATGGATTATTGGCATTTGTGTGATGTGAAACGGTGGTCTTCACTCGACGAGCTTCAGGCAACCGTACCGTATGGGCGGTTCTTTTATTTCACAACCAAGTCTTCTAATACCTATTGGAACGAGGAATTTCGTGATCAAGATTATCTCGTTTTCGGGCGGGAGTCTCGCGGATTGCCGGAATCGCTTTTACGGGAGCAGGCGGCAAACTGTCTGAAAATTCCAATGATGCCGGAGGCTCGGAGCTTGAATCTGGCGACCGCTGTCGGTATCGCGCTCTACGAGGCGAAGAGGCGTGTACGGAGTTTGGATTGAGTTTTTCTTGGAGTCTAGGGGACAGTTGCTGGCCCTTTGGCAGGCCTATGTAGAGTGCTTCGTCTTTGACTTTGGCAGGATTGGCCGTTGATGACACATTGTGCTTAGTGGTTCTAGCTGGCACGACGGCGGGAGTGAAGTGCGCCGTTGGTTCTTCAATAGTGCATAAGCTTTGGTCTCTGGATGTCGGGTGTTTTCAGAAGTCGTGTGGGTTAAACCCGAATTCAGCAGAATTGACCACAGAGTGCACAACCGAAAAGGCTGGGGGTCTTTGAGAAAGAGCAACCGAAGGTTGGCCCGAAGGGCACCCAGGCGGCGAGGGTAGACGCGCTGGAGAGTGCCGAAGGCAGCTCCTATGGGGCGAGATGAGCGGGAGTGAACGAGTTGACATTGATGAGCGGGAGCGAGCGAGTCAAAGGATACAGAGGATGATCTCTTTGAATTGTTTTGTGGGATATCAAACAAAAGCCAAAGCTTCTCTTGTAAATCCTGCCCAATCACGTTGTGGTCGCATGGCGCTTAGCCTGACTTCCCTTCAT
>VFJO01000112.1 GCA_009886045.1 Verrucomicrobiota bacterium | reverse complement strand
GGCGTGCTTGCGGATGGGGCTGAATACCTCGCCGATCGCAAAACCGGCACACGCACCGAGACCGGTCGTGCGGTTTTTGGCCATGAGGACACCAAAGAGAATAACGCCAAATCGGGTGGCATCAGCTTCGGCGAAGCCAAGCTCCTGGCCTTCCCTGTCCGCTCTGCCAAGGGATGCTTCGCTTGGTTGACATGTCCTCTCGTCTTGGAGCGCTGGGCCCGTGCCACAGCTCACCCCCTCGACAGCCTTCCCAAGCCCACTGGCTACGAGGCCTACTATGACCCCGCAGTTCTGGGTTCTCCCAAAGCCATTTTCGAAGATTATCCCTTCACCCACACAGGTCATTTTCCACTCCCAGCGCTCTCAGATTTGATCTCCGATCGTGTCTGGAAAGGGGCCGCAAGTGACCATCTCGCTTTGGTTAGCAACGATGCCTTCACCCACTTTGCTCTGACAGCCTGCGAGGTGGCTCAGCATGTGAAAATCGATGATGAATCGGGAACCGCCTCAGACGGGGCGCTTTTCAACCAAGAAAATGTTCCGTCGGAGACGCTTTTCTACTCGGTTCTCACCGAAGTTCGACCAAACACCCTCTCCAGCCTTATCGTTCCACCTGTCTTGCAAATCGGCGGCGACGCCACAACCGGCCTGGGATTTTGCACCGCTGAATTCAAATGAAAAATCTCGACCAAATCCGAGCCACCAATGCCCTTGCCAGTGTCGGAAGCCTTAAAGGAGATGGCGGTAACGCCTTGAGCGGTTACCCTTCACTGGTCATCTCCAATGGTCTCCTCGCGACCTTGGCTTTTAGCCTCGATAAGAAAGGCAAACACCTTTCCATTGCCGATGCCATTTCGCACCACCTCTCCCACTTGGCTGATGGCGAGAACTTGGTGACTCCTGAGCAATCTACTGCCGATGGCCTCCGCAGGAAGCTCTGCGCATCCGATGCCGACCACCTTCGCCGATGCACATCGGAGGCATTGGCATTCCTCTCCTACCTCAAACGATTTGCCCGCTGATGTTAGCCGCAATTCCTGAAACCCTGCAAATCTGGAACGCGCTTCCCAAAACGGGGCGTTCCCGCTCCTTGGCAGCCGAGCGCTTCGTGGACTTTCCATCAGACCCACAAGATAAGGAGTGGAGAAAGAGAACATCCGAAGCCATCCGCGATGGTCAAACAGACTCCCGCAAAGCAAAAGCTTGGCAAACTTTTGTTAAATCCACAGGCGCGCTGGAACTCCACGCGACATTGCAAGCGCGCCTCATAGTCAATATGGCCAGCGGCGTCTTCGAGAATGGCAACCTCGCCATCGACCGCCTCTCCGGCATTCCCTACATTCCAGGGAGCGCTGTGAAGGGCTGCGCGCGCCGCTTTGCAATCCACGCCCTTGCCGAGGCTCCCGAGGATCAAAAACTCGCTCTCCTCCAGGACATCGCCACCGTATTTGGATGGGGAGATCAAGAATGGAAATCCGGACGAAAAAGAAAAAAAGATGGCTCAGAAGGCGAATTTTACTCGGATTTCGAACCCGCTTGCGGCACCGAATGGGAAGCCTGCAGGAGCCACTTCCAAAAGCTCCCCTCTCAATCCAGCGGCCAAGTCGCCTTTCTCCCCGCCTTCCCAGTAGATGGCGACCCCGGCATCGATCTCGATATCGTGACTGGCCACCATGCAAAATATTACGAAGGCGGACTGCCTGTAGCCACCGACACAGAGGAGCCCGTTCCTGTCATCTTCCCGGCCGTCTCCGCCTTTAAAAAACCAAATTTTCTATTTGGACTTCTCCCCCTTCATTCGCAAAAACATCCCCTCGCGGAGAAAGCGCACACATGGCTCAAACAAGGTCTCGAAACCTTCGGCATCGGTGCCAAAACAGCCGCCGGCTACGGATGGTTTAAATGTCTTGAGCAGGCCGAGGTAGAGGCTCACGAAGCCCAAGCAGCCGTCGCGGCGAGTGCTTTCCCAACGGAACTGGTTTTTCAAAATGCCATCATTGCCCGCTTGAACAAACCTCAAGAATACGAGAACTTGAAAAAGGAAATCGAGAAACTCCAACGCCCTGAAAACGCCCAATGGCTGGAAAAACTCAAGACCCACCTCGCTTCGTCCTCAGGAAAAGATGCGCGCAAGCGACTCAAGGACAAGGAATGGTTTCCGAAAGATTGGCTCCCCCAACCATGACTCGCCACAAAAACCTCGAGCGACTGCGACTTCCCTCCACATTTTTTCCCGACTATCCATGACAAGCAAATCCTTCTCGCTCGAAATCATCACCCCCTGCTTCTGTGCCGGAGCCGACCCAGCGAAAGCCGAAATCCGCGCCCCATCGATCCGAGGCCAACTCCGCTGGTGGTTCCGAGTTCTGGGGGGCTTTAAGGCCTTACCAGGTGATGTTCGTTCGCAGGAGGCTCTGGTTTTCGGCTCCGTTGCCGGCGACTTGGGCCGCGCAGGTCAACTCATAACTCGAGTGGCAAATACAAACCTCCAAACCTCTGTCAAAGATTGCGCACAGTTAGGTCACCAACCCTTCTCAGCATCTGCATACCTTACATTTCCAATCCAATCGCGAACAAGAAATGGGCAGACAACCGAATACAATGGCCGAGGGGTCATCGATAGCGGCACCTTTGAACTCCAGACAATCTGGAAAGGAAACCCGGAATTCTCTACCTCCATTGAGGCCCTTATCAGCATCTTTGGGAATCTGGGCTCATTGGGTTTCAGAGGTCGCCGTGCCATGGGAGCGTTAGCCTTCGGCAGCCAACCTCCTATGCCTTTGCTTGAAGCATTAAAATTCTTCCATAAAGCCGATTCCTTGATCATAAAAAAAATGGCAGCAGGGTCACCATCAGATGCGATATCCAAACTGGGCGCTTGGCTCAAGTCTTGCAGAGCTCACGGCCGAACAGGCCAAAACGCAACGGAAAAGCAGAGCCCCTATTTTTCATATGCCAAACGCGATCACGACATTGGCTACGGAATCGCTGATAACCAAACAGCCTTCAGGCCTGCTCTCGGTTTACCCATCATACAACGCACCCAAAGAGGCACGAACAATTGGGAACTCAGTTCCCAAGCACAAAAGGGCCGCTTCGCCTCACCAGTTCTTCTGCGCCCACATCAATCGCAGAATCAATTTTTGGGATTGGTCATTTTTGTGGAATCTCGCAAATGGCCAGAGGGGACCCCTGCATACATGGGTAGACAACAGGTCGCCGTGTCGCTTGACCTCTATGAGGCCATGAAAAACGACCCGAGCCTTAAGCCGTTTTAGTGTAGAAGCATGCGTCCCGCATGGCTTCATGGTGGCCGCAGCCCTCTGGGTTGCGGCAGAGGTCACGCAGGATGCCTGCCTCCACACTGGAGACACGCAAGATGCCTGCTCCTACTCTTTTTCTATGAACCTTCTCTTGATTACGCTCGGCAACTCACCGGCTATTGTTCCGGAAGCCTTTCATTTGCCTGGCGTCAAATTTGACGAGGTTCGTGTGCTCACGAGCGACTCGGTGAATGTGAAATTTGTTTCCGAGTGGTTTGAAAAGAATGCCCCTGGCGTTCGGTGTGAAATAACCCGCGTGGCCGGATTCACCGACTTGCGCTCGGAGGCAGATCATTTCGAGTTCGAAGAAGTGCTCTACCGCTGGTGGATCGAGAGTGTAGAAGCATGCGTCCCGCATGGCTTCAGGGTGCCCGCAGCCCTCCGGGGTGCGGCAGAGGACACGCAGGATGCCTGCCTCTACACTGGAGACACGCAGGATGCCCGCTCCCACAAGGTCTATGCCTGCCTATCAGGGGGATTCAAGACCATGTCGGCCGCCATGCAGAAGGCCGCTGCGGTTCTTGGTGCGGAGGAGGTTTTTCATGTTCTGGCGGACTCGGTTTACACATCCCCAAATGAGCAAAAGCGTCCCGCAATGACCGATGCCGAAATCGCTGAGTGTTTGCAGAATGGCCAAATCCACTGGATCAGGCTCGGCCCCGAAAGCGGTTGGCCACAATTGCGCCCAGCCACGGCTCACGAATACCCGCTCGTCACGGAGGCTCCAGACGCAGCAGGGATTCGAAGAGTCAGAGCATTAGATAAAAAATTCCGCAGCAATTTGGAAGATGTTGTCGCCCGTTCCCACCACATTGCCTCAAGCTGGAATCAGATTTCAGACTTTCCATTTACTGAACTCGCGACATGGCATGCCGAGAATCTTGCTTGGTTGGATGGCGCCCTCGATGCCTCCGCAGATCGAGGTTGGATTGAGAAACTACCTAAAATCGAACTGCATTGCCATCTGGGTGGATTTGCCACCTCGGGCACCGACTTGGATACGATTCGCGCTGCCGCAAAATCTGCCGTGGAGTTACCAGAGATCAAATCCCTACCCCAGCCAGAGGGATGGCCGACCCCTTCCGCGCCTTGCACTCTCGAGCCTTACCGCAAGCTCGGAGACAACAATGGCAGTGCCCTCCTGCACGACCCTGGGTGCCTGCGTGAGCAGTGTCGCCAACTGTATAACCACCTTGTTTCTCAAAGAGTAGCATATGCCGAAATCCGCTGCTCGCCGGCAAACTATGTCACCCCGACCCGCTCCCCTTGGGCAGTCCTCTGCGACATCAAAAATTTCTTCGACGAGTGCATGAAAGCCAGTGTGGAAGCATGCGTCCCGCATGGCTTCAGGGTGGCCGCAGCCCTCCGGGGTGCAGCAGAGGAGGCTCGAGATTTTATCCCGTTTGATAACGCAGCCGATTACCAACAGACATGGCGCGATCTTCCCCACCGCCACCAACAGGGAGCCTCGGCATTTGTCACATTTCGCCTCGCGGACTCGATCCCAGCCGACCGCCTGCGAGATTGGATTCGCGAGCGTGACCAGTTTCTTCTCAAAAATCCGAAACCTTGGACCGAGGACCAATGGAATTCTTACGAACGCGATTTCCCTCGGAAATTAGAAAACTGGCTCGACGAGGCCCACGGATTTTGCGCACTTCGCGAAGAACGGGCGGCCCGAATTATGGAAGCCGCGCTCCGCCATTTCGACGG
>VFJO01000054.1 GCA_009886045.1 Verrucomicrobiota bacterium | reverse complement strand
CTGCTGGACGAAGCGTTTGAGGGCCTCGCCACCGCCAAAGCCAACGCCGAAAAGAACCTCCAAAACGCCCGCGCCCTCTTCGAAAGCCACCTCCAATCCGTCTTCACCCAGCGCGGCCCGGGGTGGGTGGAAAAGAGGGTATCCGAGATTGCGAAGCATTCTCTAGGTAAGATGTTGGACAAGGCCAAGAATAAGGGAGAACCGCAGCCCTACCTGCGAAACATCAACGTCCGCTGGTTCACCTTCGACTTGTCGGATTTACTTCAAATGCCGTTCCTCCCGACCGAAGCGGAGAAATACACCGCGATCAAAGGGGACGTTCTGATTTGCGAAGGCGGCTACCCCGGACGAGCTGCCATTTGGGACGCGGACTATCCGATCTATTTTCAGAAAGCTCTCCATCGCGTGCGGTTTCACCAACCAGAACTCAACAAATGGTTCGTCTATTACCTGAGCGTTCAGGATTCCAGCGGACAACTAAAACAGCACTTCAGCGGAACGGGCATTCAGCATTTCACCGGCGAAGTCCTTGCGCGTTTCAAGATTCCAGTGCCGCCCTTACCAGAACTCCGCCAAGCCGTGGCTAAGTTTGACGCCCTGTCGGAAGAAACCCAACGCCTCGCCCGCCTCTACGAGCGGAAGCTCGCCGCGCTGGGCGCCTTGAAGAAGTCGCTGCTGCACCAAGCCTTCACCGGAGAACTCTGAGCCATGCCCGACAACCTCCGAACCGTCTGACCACGATGCCAAAACCGCGAAAAGTGTGGATGCTGAGCCCTGCAAAAAGTCCGAAGCCGCCCCTGCCTGAGTCAATCAAGGCAGAACTGACGGCCAAGGCCATGCATCTGATCGAGAGTGTTTTGAAACCCAAGCACGTTCTGCCTCCCAAACCAGACGCGCAGTTCAACTACATCACGGACCTCAGCGGGAAATGGAACCGGGGCTATTTCTACTTCATCGCCAGCTACGCCTGTCCAGGCCCGAACGCCTTTTCACCCGCCTTCGAGACGAAGTTTGCTCGGATGGAATACGTCGGCGACGGCAAGTTCAGCATCTCTTACCTCCGACACACAGGAGCGTGGCTTGAAATCTATAAGGCTCTGTCCATGGATGAAAGCCTGAAGGCGATTCAAGACGACCCGTGTTTTACACCATGAGCGCCACGCTTCGCCCGCCTCTACGAGCAAAAACTCGCCGCGCTGGAGGCGTTGAAGAAGTCGCTGCTGCACCAAGCCTTCAGCGGAGAACTCTAATGAACGACAAAAAAAAAACTCACGCGAAGGCGCGGAGGACGCGGAGACAACAAGCATTTATTTACCCCCCTCCGCGCCCCCCGCGCCTCCGCGTGAAACTCTCTTCCCCCCGTCGCTCCTGCACCAAGCCTTCACCGGGAAGCTACAACGGCTCCTTGATTGACCCGAATCCAAACAGATGGTAAACGTATCCCATGCCAAAGTTCAAACAGGAAATCTTTCTGGATCAGCAGACGATCCGCTCGTTTGCTGGCGTCCGTGGCCGTGTGAAAGCTGCTGTGGCCAAGCAACCGCGCTCGGTTTCCTTGTCGGAAGCTTTGGCTCAATCCCAGAAATTCCGCGCAGTGATCGTAACGGCCAAATAGACTGGCAAAAGAAATGGGAAGCGGATCGGCTGCTGGAATGGATCCAGAGCTGCCCACACACGCAATGGTTGGAGATGCGTTTCCCGAAGCTTGCGGAAGGTTCCGAGCATCTTGTGCTGTTTGATGGGGCTACCAGCGAAGTCGTGAAGATCACCCTGCCGAGAACATATGGGGACTACTACGAAATCGTTGCGGATCGAATCTCCCAGTTCGACTGCACCCCCGCGGAATACCTGCTGCGTATGCACTGGTGGGAGGAACTTTTTTCCACAGCGCCAGCACCCATTGGCATGACGGAGTCAGGGCAGATCGTGTCCCGCCAGAAGTTCATTCAAGGCGACCCACTTCCCCCGCAAGAAAATGTGGATCAATTTCTTGTGGAGGCCGGAGCCGTAGCGGTGAGGCAGACTTGCTGGTTATGGAAAAAGGTGGAGATAGACTCGCGGGTCGAGATCTGGATTGGGGATGCTCGCTCGGACAATTTTGTATCAGCAGCGGGCGAGATCATTCCGATTGATATTCGGATTTGGGGTGTTCCCGTTCCAGCCAAAAGCCAGTAAAAGAACTGCCTCATGAACGCTACGGAAACCCAACGCCTCGCCCGCCTCTACGAGCAAAAGCTCGCCGCGCTTGGCGCCTTGAAGAAGTCGCTCCTGCACCAATCCTTCACCGGAGAACTCTAATGAACGACAAAAAAAAACTCACGCGGAGGCGCGGAGAACGCGGAGAAACCCCTGCTTGATTCTTCCCCCTCCGCGCCCCCCGCGCCTCCGCGTGAAACTCTCTTCCCCCAGTCGCTTCTGCACCAAGCCTTCACCGCAGCACTATAATGAGCGAAACGAAAAAACTCACGCGGAGGCGCGGAGGACGCGGAGAAAACCAGCATTTATTTATCCCCCCTCCGCGTTCCCCGCGCCTTCGCGTGAGCCCTCGCGCTCCTAGATGTAAAGAAATTCCGATTTTCTTTACATGATAAGAATAACGTGATAAGAAAATGACACTTTTCTTTACATGAGCAACCTCCCGCCACTCCCTTTGCCCGACAATGTCTCGTTGGATACCCGCGAAGTGTGGGCGGCATTGACAGAGGCTCACCGGCACCTTGCGGAGCTAAAAGGGCTGTGCGAATCGCTCCGCAATCAGGGCATCCTGCTGGGCACCTTGAGCATTCAGGAGGCAAAAGACAGCTCGGAGATCGAAAACATCATCACCACGCATGACGAGCTGTTTGCTGTGCAGGAGGATTCGGCGACTCCAGCGGCCAAAGAAGTGCGGCATTATGTTTCCGCCCTACGCACCGGCTATGAAGCAGTGCGTGGTTCGGGCCTGATCCGGCTGGACACTCTGCTGGCCGTGCAAGCGGAACTGGAGCAGAACCGCGCGGGACTCCGAAAGCTGCCCGGCACGGTTCTAAAAAATGAAGCCACCGGCGCGGTGATCTATGAACCACCGCAAGACGCATCGGA
Organism: Verrucomicrobiota bacterium; assembly: GCA_009886045.1. Lineage (GTDB taxonomy): Bacteria > Verrucomicrobiota > Verrucomicrobiia > Chthoniobacterales > Terrimicrobiaceae > UBA967. The sequence continues at coordinate 19,151 of VFJO01000054.1, read as the reverse complement.
GGTCGAATCGCTCATGGGCAACCTCATTGACTTCATCCATGCGGATGACGGTCTGGACCCGCTGCTGCGGATGGCGATAACCCATCACCAATTTGAGAGCATTCATCCCTTCTATGATGGAAACGGGCGAACGGGCCGCATCCTGAACCTACTGATGCTGCAGCGCGATGGTCTGCTGGATTTGCCCGTGCTCTACCTCAGCCGCTACATCACGACGACGAAGGGTGATTATTATCGCCTGTTGCAAACGGTGCGGGACGAGAACCGCTGGGCAGACTGGTGCCTCTACCTACTCCGTGGCGTCGCTGTAACCTCACGCAGCGCGATTGCGTTAGTGAAAGCTTTCCGTGATCTGATGCTTAAAACAAAGCATGACCTCCGTGAGCGTCTGCCCAAGCTCTACAGCCAGGATTTACTGAACAATCTCTTCCGTTATCCTTACACGAAAATCGAGTTTGTGGAGCAGGAGCTGAGTGTTTCGCGCGTCACGGCGAGCAAGTATCTGGAGCAACTCACCAAGGCCGGATTCCTGCGCAAGCAGAGGATGGGCAAGACGAACTTCTACATCAACGAACCGCTCTTCACACTGCTCAGCAATGTCGCACTGGACCAACCATGAACGAAACTGAAGACAGAGACTCACGCGGAGGCGCGGGGGGCGCGGAGGGGTTAGATGGGATCACGGGCGCGGTGATTGATGCCTCCATCAAAATCCACCGCGAGCTGGGGCCGGGATTGTTGGAGTCGGTCTATGAAGCCGTCTTGGCACGTGACCTGGTGCGACGTGGTTTGGTTGTCGAACGCCAGAAGGCTGTCGCCTTCGATTACGATGGCATGCATTTTGAAGAAGGGTTGCGGATCGACTTGCTGGTGAATGGATGCGTTGTCATCGAACTCAAATCTGTGGAGAAATTATCCCCCGTGCACGGCAAACAACTCCTAACATACCTCCGGTTGATGCGGTTGCCCGTCGGCCTGCTCATCAACTTCGGAGCAGCGACACTCAAGGAGGGGCTCCAACGCGTGGTCAACAACCTCTCCCCCTCCGCGTCTCCGCGCCTCCGCGTGAACCACCCATGAACAACGACTCACACAGAGAATTTGGCCTAGGACTTTGGGAATCGTTCAATAATTCGGCTTGGCGATCAAATCCCAAGATAAGCTTTCCCATCATTTTCCCCAACCCTCCGCGTCTCCGCGCCTCCGCGTGAACCACCCATGAACGAAGCCAAAACCAGAGCAGAACTGATCGATCCCGCGCTTGCTGCAGCAGGCTGGGGCGTTCGCTCCTGCCACTCGCAAGACTTCTGAAAACCCTCTCGCCATCGGAGTGGATAGCCCTGCGCACGGCGCATGAGCAGCGCGTGGAGCCTTGGATTACGCCGAGGCTGCAACGGGCTTCACTGGGAGTGACACATCCGGTGGATGATTTTCTTTTCGAATACTATCCGAATCGCCCTTCGCTGTTGCTGCGATGGCATCCTGGCTTTGGCATCGCCCTGCGCGGTGACGAAGCGGAACGCTATCTCGGCGTCCCCGGGTACATCGTCACGCGCTATGGAATGAGGGTTGAACCGCTGCCAGAGAAACGGCGACACTTCGTTCAGTGGCTCGAGCAGTTTCTCGAAAGCACGGCAAATCGCGCTCCGTTCTTCGGTTGCCATGGGCTTCACGAGTGGGCCATGGTTTACAAATCCAGCGAGATTCGCTACCCGTCGCAACCGCTTCGCCTGTCGCCAAGCGAGGTCACTGCGGTTGTGAATTCGCTGCCTGTGAGGTGTTCGCACTACGATGCGTTTCGATTTTTCACCTCAGAGGCGCGCCCGCTGAATCGCCTCCAGCCGACGAGGGACGCCTCACTGCAACTGGAGCAACCCGCCTGCTTACATGCCAATATGGATCTCTACAAATGGTCCTTCAAGCTCGCGCCTTGGTGCCCGTCGGAACTCATCGCAGACACCTTTGCCCTTGCCCGTGAGATCCGTGAACTCGACATGCGGGCGAGCCCCTACGATCTGGCGTCGCACGGATACGCAGCCGTTCCGATCGAGAAGCCGGAAGGTCGTGCGGAGTATGAAAGACTCCAAAGGAAATTTGCTTCAAGAGCGCAACCGTTGCGTCAGCGCTTGATCGCACTCTGCAAAAATCTTTTGGCCGAAGACGCCTAAAAAACCTTCTTCACGATTGCGTCCCCCACCCGCTCGCCGGCGCGTCGTCCCATCAATCGTGAGCCCAAGGGCGACTCTGGCGTTAAAACCACGATTGTTTTTTGATTCCACACAACCTCGGTTCCCCCTCCGGTTGTTGCGATCAGAAAAAACTCGGTTTCCTTATCGAATCGAAGTTCGACGACGGCACCGACATCGATCCCATCGCTCTCTTCAAAATCTCGGATCGTCATTTTTTCAATGACCTCTGCCGCCTTGGCTGCCTCCAAGGCCTGGCGTGCCAAGCCGTCTGCCAAGTAATTTTCCTCAGTGGAACGCGTGTCGTATTTTCCTTCGGATTTGCTTTCGGCATCATTCCCCTGCTTGCGAGTTCTCTTTGCCGCAGTGCGACGTCGTTCAAAGTCTCCGCGCAAATGCTCCAGCACCGCGTGAATGATTGCTGATTTTTCCATGGATGGATGGCTGAAAATACTCAATCAACTTTGCGCTTCGAACAAGCAGGACATTCGAATCGCATGAGATCAGGCCTGCGGGTACAAGTTTCAAATGACTTGGCTTGAAATCCTATCCCTTCTGGCAGCTGCCGCCGCAGCAGGAGTCGTCAATGCCGTGGCGGGTGGAGGGACGCTCATCACGTTTCCTGTATTAATCCTCTTTGGAGTGCCTCCGGTTATCGCCAATGCCACGAGCACACTGGCCCTTGTTACGGGAATGCCCGGGAGTCTCTATGGATACAGAAAGCACCTCGCAGACGTCCGACCTTGGTTTGTTAGCTTCATCCCAGTCAGCATTGCCGGGGGATGGTTGGGTAGCATTTTACTCACACGCAGCAGTGAGACTGTGTTCGCCAAGCTCGTCCCCTTCCTCGTCCTATTTGCCACGGTCCTTTTCATGCTCCAAGGAATAGCTCGTGCGCAAGTGATGAAAAGAAGGCCCTCCGACACTTCCGCACCGACGCCCCGAGCGCACTTGATCCCTGCCCTTTGCTTTCAATTTTTAGTCTCCATCTACGGCGGTTATTTTGGCGCGGGCATTGGCATCCTCATGCTCGCAACGCTTGGGTTTATGGGGTTCAGCGACATCCATCGCATGAACACGCTCAAGAGCGTATTGGGATCCCTGATCAATCTCGTTGCGGCCTTGTGGTTCACCTGGAGTGGACTGATCGACTGGCCTCGCATGGCTCTGATGACCGCTGGCGCCCTTGTCGGTTATTACGTCGGTTCCACCTACGCGCAACGACTCCCTCAGAATGTCGTGAGGCACGTCATTTCTGCCATCGGCCTCCTCATCACGGTCGTGATGTTTTGGAAACTGCGATAGGGACCAATCTCGCAAAAATGCAATTCTAAGCGCCGTGTTTGGCGTGCCAGTCTTGGTAAGCAAAGGGCGAAATTTCGGAGGGTTTGATTTCGCTACGCCCACCCCAAAACACATTTGTGTAGGAGACAGGGATGCCCGCTTCGACAAGGTGTGCATCAATCGCGGCCTTGAATTGCATGACGCGATCCTTCTCGGTGCCATGGGAGACGGCCATGACGTTCACATTGTTAAACTCAGGCCCGCCTTCTCGCCAGTAGCAATGAGTGAGGCACTCATGGCGACCAATCTGCGCACCCGCCTCTTCCTCCCTTCCAACAGGAACAGCCCAGTGGAAAAGGGCATTAAAACGGGTCACCCTCACGCCGGCTTGGGAAGGTTTCACGTGCTCAAGAAATGTTGAGAAACGACCGAGAAGCTTCCGCTCCTGAAGAGACTCTGCAACGGCATAGAACTCCTCGAGGGTCACTCCAGCCTCCTCGGCGCGTGCGATCCATGAGGGTTCACGAATTTCCTCAGGCGTAAATTCCCTCTTCAAGCTCATGAGGACGCGCCACTCGTGAGCGGTGAGATGGACGACGCCGGTTTTCAGCATGCGAGCGGGTCCCTCGGACCTATCACCGGGTTCGATCGTCTTGCGGCGCACGTGGCCAACGCCGAGCGCGAAGATTCCTTTGGCAGGCATCAACCGGTAGGCTTCGGCGCCCGTCAATTTCATAAGCAAACGACAGTGATCATCGAGAGGTTGGCCGGCAGGCACCTTTAAGGTTGTCCAGAGTTTGTATGCCTCTCCGGGAATTTTAGCATCGGTCGAGCGGATGACTACGTGTCCAGAGAAGGGATCTTCGCGAAACATGAAATCAAATGCGGCATCAAGTTGGTCCGCAGGAACTCTCCACGCCACAAGCGCACCCTCAGCAAGATTTGTGGCTAAGAGCGTCTGTCGCACACGGCGGATCGTGCCAGCCTCGACCATTGCCCGGATGCGTTCCAAAACGGTCGGCAGACCCACGCCGCTGAGTCGGGAAATTTCAGAGAACGGCTCACGGAGGAAACCGGAAATTTTGTCTTCGGAAACAGCAAGAATGCTCGCGTTGATAGGGTCGTGGTGCTCGGTCGGAATCATGGGCAGGCACAAATTATTGAGGCACTGGCAGCCTCTCTGCAAGGCGAGATGTTTTTTAGGCTGGCCGCTTCTTGCAATCAATAGAGCGCCGGCTATTCTAGGAGGTTCATTTTTTAAACGCTCATGAAAAGCATTCTAGACCCAACTCGTGTGGAAAAAATCGATTTTAGCAATGACGAAGTGGCGCGGTATTCACGCCACCTCATCATGCCGGAAGTCACCTTGGAGGGCCAGAAGCGCCTGAAGGCGGCAAAAGTGCTCTGCATCGGCACTGGCGGCCTCGGCTCACCCATTGCGCTCTACCTGGCCGCTGCAGGTGTCGGCACGCTCGGGCTAGTGGATTTTGATGTGGTCGACTACTCGAACCTCCAGCGCCAGATTCTTCATGGGACGAAAGATGTGGGGCGCAAAAAACTCAACAGTGCTCGCGACCGCATCAAGGAAATCAACCCCAATGTGCAAGTGGAACTCTACGACGCACTCTTCCAATCAGAGAACGCGAGAGAGATCGTCGGGCCTTATGATATTGTGATTGACGGAACGGATAATTTTCCAACGCGTTACCTGAGCAACGACATTTGCGTCTTTTTAAAGAAACCGAACATCTATGGATCGATCTTCCGTTTCGACGGTCAATGCACGGTTTTTGCTCCCCATCTCGACGGGCCATGCTACCGCTGCCTCTATCCCGAGCCTCCCCCGCCAGGCATGGTGCCAAGTTGTGCAGAGGGGGGCGTTCTCGGCGTTCTGCCCGGCATCATCGGAGTCATGCAGGCGATCGAGGCCATCAAGCTCATCGTAGGAATTGGCGAGCCACTCATAGGGCGATTGGTTCACTTCGACGCCTTGAAAATGAAATTTCGCGAATTCAAAATCCGAAAGGATCCGAGCTGCCCGGTTTGTTCAGAGAACCCGACAATTACCGATTTGATTGACTACGAAACGTTCTGTGGGATTCCCCAAGCCCGCGCGCAGGAGGAAGCCGAACTCGCAGTCCCTGAAATCACCGTCGAGGAACTCAAAGCCCGCATCGACCGGAATGACAAATTCGTGCTCCTCGACGTACGCGAGCCCTACGAATGGGACATCGCCCGCATTGCAGGAGCCAAACTCATCCCGCTTGGCGAACTCTCATCCCGCATGAGCGAACTGGATACGGCGGATGAAATCGTCATTCATTGCAAGGTTGGCGCGCGCAGTGCCACTGCGGTACGCCACTTGCAAAAGGCAGGTTTTTCCAAACTCCTCAACGTCGCCGGTGGCATCTTGGCTTGGGCCGACCGCGTGGATACTTCGATGCCAAAATATTGAGGTGAATACCGATAGGATTAACCACAATCGAGCACAGGGGCATGTGCGAGATGGAGCAACCGAAGGTTGGCCCGAAGGGCGAGCCGAGCGGGAGCGAGCGAGTCAAAGGACACAGAGAGCACGGAGGAAAGATGGATTCTCAAATCAGAAAGCTTAAGTGATCTGCGATACCAAACGAACGAACCTGTCATTCTGTCCCAAACTTCCTTTTCGAGTTAATCATTTCCACTTCATGCAAGCTACTCAATCCCTGTTCATTTGCCCGCAAACGCGACAACCGCTGCGTGAGGCGACGAGCGAGGAATTGGCTTTCCTGCGCAAAATGCCAGCACACGCTAAGCTCGAAGCTGCTTGGATACGCGTAGACTCAGCCATAGCCTACCCCGTTCAAAACGGCATCCCTCAACTCATCCCATCTGCTGCGATTCCACTCACCTAAACCCCGACTCTCCACTCCGTGATCTCCGTGTCCTCCGTGGTAAAAAATTCTTCCAACCCGCCATCCCATGACTGAACTCGAACGCATCCGCCACTCAGCCGCCCATGTCCTAGCCACGGCGATTCTAAAAATCTGGCCCGAGGCCCAGTTTGCCGCAGGCCCCCCGGTCGAGACTGGCTTCTACTATGATCTGGAGCTGCCTCATCGTATATCCCCGGAGGACTTTGCCCGCATCGAGGAGGAGATGAAACGCGAGGTGAAGGCGAACCATGTCTTCGAGCGCGTTGAGATTTCTCGCTCCGACGCGCTTGCCATGGCTGAGCGAGGCGAATTGGCATCCCTCGCCACACGCGGTATTCCATCCAAATTTAAACTCGATATCGTTCAAAACATCCCCGAAGACGAGGTCATCACTCTCTATCGCAATGGTGAGTTCACCGATCTCTGCGCGGGGCCACATGTTCTGCGCACTGGTAATATTGGTGCATTCAAACTCACGCACGTCGCGAGTGCCTATTACAAAGGCGATGAACGGAATCCACAACTCCAACGCATTTACGGCACGGCGTTCAAAAACAAGACCGCGATGGAGGAATATTTCACCATGCTTGAGGAAGCCAAAAAGCGCGATCACCGGAAGATTGGAGCCGAGATGGGACTCTACGCTATTGATTCAGAATTTGTCGGGCCCGGCATGCCACTCTGGTTGCCTAAAGGTACCGTGCTTGTCGAGGAACTCGAGAAACTCGCTAAAGAATCGGAATTTGCAGGCGGCTACGTGCGCGTGCGCAGTCCACACCTTGCCAAGGAAAAAATGTATAAAACCTCGGGCCATCTCCCCTACTACGCGGAAAGCATGTTCCCCCCGATGGAAATGGACGAGCATCGCGAAGAGCGCGCCAAGATTCAGGGCCGTATGGCCGAACTCGAACGTCTCCTCACTCCACAGGGCTAATCAGAGTTGATGGTGTTTATAAAACATAGATCCGAAGCATGTTAACTTGGCTTGGCAGGCAAACACTCTGCGCTATTACGGAGATCGGCGACTTCTCGCTGTTTACCGGAAAATCATTTTGTTGCGCGGCCAAGACGAAGGGACTTGCGAAGCGGGTCGCCCGAGCCGTGCATGAGCAGGGCACTATTTGCCTTCCTGTGATTTTGATTGTGGGCGTTTTCACCGGCTTGGTACTCGGATTGCAGGGCTACCATGTCCTGAGCCGCTTTGGATCGCAGGGGTTGCTGGGCACTTTGGTTTCACTGAGTTTGGTGCGTGAAATGGCTCCGGTGCTTGCGGCCCTGATGTTGATCGGCCAAGCCGGATCTGCCTTCGCCGCAGAGCTCGGAATCCAGCGCAATACTGAGCAAATCGTCGCTCTGGAAACCATGGGTGTGGATAGTCTTGGCTACCTGGTCACTCCTCGGCTTCTTGCGGCGCTGGTTGTGTTTCCCATTCAGACAGCACTTTTTGTCATCTTGGGAATCTGTGGAGGGGGGCTTTCCGGCTCGCTCCTGCTCGGAGTGGATTCCGGTGTTTACTGGTCCGCCGTGCACAGGGCCGTGGAAGCAGGGGATTTATCGGAGTGCTTCATCAAGTCGGCGATATTTGGGCTTTTGGCGATGAGCACCTGTGCTTACCAAGGTTTCCATGCAGATCGGAACAGTTCCGCCATCGGCGCGCGCGCAGTGAGCGCCTGCACAACCCGAGCGGTCGTGCTCTCAAGCATTCTGGTGCTGGTGGCAGACTACGTTATCAGCTCGTTCTTCGTTTGAGCATGCAATCCTCGACCTACCCAGTTGCGCTGCATGTTGAGGATCTTCACAAAAGCTTCCATGGCAAATCCGTTCTCAGAGGTGTAAATTTGCAAGTGCCGCGTGGCAGCGTTTTCACCGTTCTTGGTCCGAGTGGCGCGGGCAAATCGGTTTTTCTGAAATGCTTGGCGAACATCTTGAAAGCTGATGCCGGGCGCGTCTCATTTGAAGGCCGAGAACTGAGCCCATACGATTCCGTGGCACATGACGGGTTCCGTAGGCGTTGCAGCTTTTTATTCCAGAGTAACGCACTCTTTGATTCTTTAACTGCTTTGGAAAATGTGGCTCTCCCTCTGGAACAGACGACCGATCTGGGAAAAGTAGAAATCAGGAAGCGCAGCCGGGCGGCTTTGAGCCAGTTGGAGATGGAAGAATTTACTGGCCACTACCCCGCAGAACTCTCTGGCGGAATGCAGAAGCGTCTAGCCTTGGCCCGCGCGATTGTGACCCGCCCCGAGCTTGTTTTATTCGATGAACCAACGGCTGGCCTCGACCCACTTCGAAGGAATGCCGTTTTTGCTATGATCGCTAAATACCAACGCCAGTTTCATTTCACGGCGCTCATCGTTACGCACGACGTGCCAGAAGCTCTAGCCGCAAGTGATCGCGTCGCCTTGATCAACGATGGCCGTATCGGATTTGAAGGAACGCCCTCCGAATTTTCCGCCTCCAGTAATCCGGTTGTGTGTCTATTCCGTGACAGCGCGCAGGCACTGAGCGATTCCTTGGCAGAAATTCGCAGATCCAATCCCATGCCTCAAACCCTATGAAAAATACCAAACTCGAGTTGTCTGTAGGCTTTTTTATCCTGCTAGGCATTGTAGCTATATCCTACCTAGCAATTCAGGTAGGAACCGGATCGCTCATCAGCGGCGACACGTATCTCATCGAATCCCGCTTCACCAATGCCGGAGGCCTCCATGCTGGCAGCAGCGTGATGCTGGCCGGCGTCACGGTGGGTCGAGTCGAAGGCGTGCGCATCGAACCATCAGATTATTCTGCAATCGTCGCCCTGCGTGTCCTCTCCTCTCTCCGCCTCCCAACCGACTCGATGGCATCAATCAAAACAACCGGACTCATCGGAGACAAATTTGTTTCCCTTGCACCAGGGGCAGATGAGACCTACATGAAGACTGGCATGAGGATCACTCTCACCGAATCTGCCATGGATCTGGAATCCCTGCTTGGTAAAATGGCATTTGGATCGGTCGAAAATGACCAAGTGAAAAAAGAAGTCCCATAACCATTCATCGTGAAAACGCGCTACCTTGCTCTTTCGCTCCTAGTCAGCATGACATGCGCCTTTTCGGCATCGACCCCCGATGCGGAAAACTCCCTTAAAAAGTCCGTTGGCGAGGTTGTCGCCATTGCAAAAGACTCCAAATCACCCGACGCTCTGAGAGAAAGCCTGAGTCCAGTGCTGATGAAATCCATCAGCTTCGATACCATGACTCGCCGAGCCATCGGGCCAGGGTGGCGACAGTTCACGGAGAGCCAGCAAAAAGAAGCGACTCGACATTTTACCACGCTCATTATCCGCACCTACTCCAGCAAATTCACGCCGGGGGAGTCGCCGGAAATTTCCTACAAGACGGCACACTCCCCAGCACCCGGTCGCGTGGAAATTGCTACTACGACTTTGTACAAAGGGAGCAAATACGAGGTGACCTACCGACTCGAGGAAACCGGTAGCTGGCGGATCACCGATGTAATGATCGAAGGGGCAAGCTTAGTCGCAAATTACCGCACACAATTCGATGCCGAGTTTAAAGAAGGCGGAGTGGATGCCGTGCTGAACGCTCTTAAAAAATCGGTCTCACAACCCACCGATTAACTTCGATCCGCCGTGAGAGAATCCATCGCACTCCGAACAGCATTGGCCATCGCATTTTTCTGCCTCCACACGGGATTCGCCAGCAGCCAGACCGGGTCGGACTCCCAGATCGTGATTATAACAAAGGATGGAGCCAAACCCGTACCACTCACAAAAAATGGAACTCCTAAGAACTCCAAGGATACGCTTTTTCTGAGAAGTGCGGTGAAGGAAGTTCCCCTTGCTCCCTCACCTCAAGAGAAGAAAAAACCGCAGAAGACGAGTTCGGCAGCAGCGCAATCCAGCTCCAAAAAACCAACCCCAAAGCCTGCCAATCCAGCTCAGAGGAACGCTGCTGCGAAAAAAGACGACACGATCACGATCACAAAAAAGTCTCAGCCGGTTCTCAATGATGACCTAGACGAGTACAGCGATATCGCAAAGATCGCCGACCCTGTCGAATCCATCAATCGAGGCACATTTTGGTTGAATCACCAACTCTACAACTACGTTCTGCGCCCAGTTTCCAAAGTGTATGAGTTCATCCTACCGCCACCCGCCCGCCAAGCGGTTCGCAACGTTTTTGACAATGCCGAATACCCTGTGCGTGTCGTCAACCATGCTCTGCAATTTGAGTTCAAGCGGGCCGATCTGGAGACGCGCAAGTTTCTTGTCAACTCGGTGGCCGGCATAGGCGGCATCCTGAAAGTCAGCGACCAAATTCCTGTCCTTTCAAACATTCCCTCGGCCGACACCGCTCAAACCTTGGCCAAATGGGGAGTCGGCCACGGTGCCTATGTCGTTCTGCCAGTCCTGGGGCCGAGAAGCGTACGCGACACCGTTGGGATGGCAGGTGACTACGCATTGAATCCTATTTCTTGGCTGAGCTACGGTGGGGTGGGAGGTGCCACGACATTGGCTATATCTGGGCCAAGCGCTGCGCGAAATATGAACGAGAGGATCAGGATTTACGACTCCGCCACCAAGAATGCGATTGATCCCTACATCGCCGTCCGTACCGGGTACACCCAGTACCGAGATCAAGCCGCCTCGAAATAGCAACACGCAAGCGGTCAAACGTGAAAGAGTGAAAACGAAGCTGCTGCGGGCCTGCAGAAATTGATTCGACGGATGCCACCATATTCGCGAACTTTGCGACTTCATGGCCGTTCCCAAGGAAAAAGCATTTGAGCGACTGCTCGAGGCCCGCAAAGCAGGACGCTTTGCCCACGCCTACCTTCTCTGTGGTCCTGCAGGATCTGGCTGCGAATGGCTTGCCTCAGAACTTGCCGCAACCATTCTAGGAACCACTCTCCAGAATTTGACTTCGCATCCCGATTTTCACCAAGTTGCACCGGAGTCGAAATCCCGTCGTATCGTCACTGACCAAATCCGCGAACTAGAGCAGGCTCTCCATATGAAGCCCCTCACTGGGACAAACAAAGTCGCAGTGATCCATGATGCCGACCGCCTCCAGCCCCAGGCTGCGAATGCCTTTTTGAAAACTTTGGAAGAACCTCCGGAAGGATCCTACATACTCCTCACAAGCACACTTCGAGACGCTGTGCTTACCACAATCCTCTCCCGCTGCATCGCTGTGCCACTGCAGGCTTCGACGCACTCGATACAGGACAAGCACACCACGGCCCTCAACAAGGCCTTCGAGCAAGCCCTCCTTCAGAAAGGCGGATCCGATACAGGAGCAGCCCTGCGCTTCACGCGATTTTTCCAATCCCAGATGAGTGAAATCCGCGAGGAGGCAACCGGCGGGCTCGAAACCCAGCTAAAAGAACAACTCAAGCAATACCGTGACTCGATTGATAAAAGTTGGAAAGACACCCGCGAAGATCAAATCAAAGCCCAGGGTGAATCCATCGTCCTACGCGAGCGGGAGCGTTTACTGGCCTCGCTGGGAGAAATCCTCGCCGGCGCACTCCGTCAAAAAATCCGTCCACAGCCCGAGTCTCTGCCCAATATCCAGCTCATCGCTGAGGCGAATGAAGCCAAAACCCTCCTCAAGCGACTCGATGCCCTCGGGCAGATGCGGCGCACTCTTTCAGCTGGCGTCCAAGAGGCACTGGCCCTCGAGAGTGGATTTCTCCAAATGATTGCCCACCGATGAAGAAGCGACTTGTCATTAAACTCGGCACAGGTGTCCTTTCGACCCCAGCCGGAAAATCCCTCGACCAATCCCAATTCGCCCGCTTGTCTACCGAGATCGCCGAACTTCAAAACGCCGGCCACTCATGCATCATGGTCAGCAGCGCAGCGATCGCTGCCGGCGTGCGGGTTTTGAAATTAAAACACCGCCCCGAGGATCTCCCTGGCAAACAAGCCTGTGCCGCAGCAGGCCAACCCGAGTTGATGAGGCTTTACTCGACTTCCTTTAAAAAACACGGCCTCAACGTCGCTCAGCTTCTGCTCACACATGGCGATATCGACAGCCTTATGCACCGGGAAAATGCACGCAACACGCTCGATCGACTGCTTGAGCACGGCGTGATTCCAATTATTAATGAAAACGATTCCGTCGCGGTCGAGGAACTTCGCTTCGGCGACAACGACCGTCTCTCTGCTGAAGTCGCCACGCTCATGAATGCCGACCACTTGATCATCCTGACCAGCACAGACGGGCTTATGGACGATAAAGGCCTGCGAGTGCCACGCGTTTACAACCTCTCCGAAGCCTTTCGATATGTGCGTCCGGAGAAGGGAGAGGAATCCACCGGCGGCATGAAAACCAAACTCGAAGCAGTGCGAAAGGTCTCCTCCAATAGCATCCCTGCCCACATCCTGGATGGGCGGATTCCAGACCGTATGAAAGACGCACTGGCAGGCAAGGATGTCGGAACAGCTTTTGGCAAATGAACACTTCGGGACCTACACTTGCGATCGCAAAAAACACCTTTACGGAACTTGTTCGGCAGAAGGTTTTCTTTTTTTTACTGATCTTTGCTTTGCTCATCATCGGCAACTCGGCCTTCATGGCAAAGTTCTCCTTTCAAGAGCAGTTCCAGATGCTCAAAGACATCTCCCTCGGGGCCATGTCGGTCTTCACCTCACTCATCGCCATTCTCGCCACGGCAAATTTCCTTCCGAAGGACATGGAGGACCGCACGATTTACACGCTTCTCTCCAAGCCGGTGCCACGCTACCAGTATTTGCTTGGCAAGCTTCTCGGCATTATCGCCCTTCTGGGAGTGGCAACCCTGCTCATGTCGGTGCTGTTTCTTGCCATTCTCTGGCTCAGAGAGAGCACGGTCCTTGCCGAAACCCGCGCCCAACTGCAAGGCGCCTCTGCCGAGGAAATAAATTCGGCAGTCAAAGAAGTCACGAATGCGACCTTCAATGCGAACCTTCTTCCGGGCATCGTGATCATTTTCATCAAATCAACCCTCCTCGCCTCGCTCACCCTTTTTTTATCGAGTTTTGCAACCTCCTCGATTTTTACGATCATCATGGCTGCGGCACTTTATTTTATCGGCCATCTGCAAGCCACGGCGCGCGAATACTGGCTCTCCGGCGTAAATGTGGAGTGGTGGTCACGCCTCTTGCCCGCCCTTGTGGCTCTGCTTTTTCCGGACCTTCAGGCATTCAATCTCACGGATGACATTATCGCTGGCACGGCTGTGCCAATGGCTCTTTTTCTGAACACCGCAGGACTGGGCATTCTTTATGTGACGGTTTATTTCGCATTGGCAGCATTGGTTTTTTCCGGGCGGGAATTATGAATGGTCGGAAATTTCTTGCGATTGGTCTCCTTGGAGCCTTCGGCGCTGCGATTCTTCCGCTTCAATCCCTGCTCCAAGTCGAGGCTCAGGCCGCACACTTTCGCAAGGCTGGATTGAGTATCGATCTGAGGGAACGTATCGGCCAAGCCGGATTTCTCGCAGCCCTCAGCGGCTTTCGCTCCCCTCTGGCCGCCATTCTTTGGATCAAAGCCCACACGGCATGGGAAAACACGGAATGGGGAAGAATGGCTGGGCTTTTTGAAACAGTCACCACCTTGCAACCGAGGTCACTCACCTATTGGGATATGGCTGCATGGCACATGGCTTGGAATGCCAGCGTCGCGGCACTGCAGAATGAAAAACAACCCAGCGAAGCTCTCCGCGTCCGAGCTCAGCGGGCGTACATCCAACTTGGCAAAGATTTCCTGGAGCGCGGCATCTCGAACAACCCCGATCGCCCCGAATTGCACGTGCAACTGGGAGTTCTTCTCCGAGACAAATTGGAGGACCACTGCGCTGCAGCTAACGAATTTTTTAAAGCCGCCCAATTTCCCGATGCCCCGCCTTATGTCGCGCGATTCGCCGGCTACGAAATGGCAAAGTGCCCCGGACGCGAACGCGAGGCCTATCATTACTTGCGACAACTCTATCAAGCAGGCGAAAAACAACGCCTCCCCACCCTTATCAATCTTTTGCGCAAAATGGAAAACGATCTGGATATCCCGCAAGCAGATCGGGTAGCCTCTGGAGCCGAATCCTTGGAAGATTGATCACTGCATGAAATTTGCCATTCTTGGAGACATCCACGCCAATCTGCACGCGTTGCAGGCAGTCTTGGCGGATACCGAAGAACAGGGAGTCACTCATTATGTCTGCATGGGAGACATCGTCGGCTACTGTGCCCATCCTCAGGAGTGCGTGAAAGTCATTCGAGATCTCGATTGCCCCACGGTGAAAGGCAATCATGACGAGCAGGCCTCCAAGGAGGTTACTCAGGAAGGTTTGAATCCCCTCGCCGAAGAGGCCCTGGATTGGACACGCTCGCAACTCACCCCAAGCGATTCCCAGTGGCTGCGCGAGCTGCGCATGCAAAGGCTGGTCCGAGATTTTACCATCGTCCATGCCACGCTCGACACCCCTCACAAGTGGGGCTACGTGAACACCGAACTCGATGCGGCGGCAAGCTTCAGCTACCAGCACACCAATCTCTGTTTCATAGGCCATACCCATGTGCCAGTCGCCTACACAAGGGAGGGCGAGTTTCGCACCATTCCGCTAGACATCCTATCAATCGAACAGGGCCAAAAATACCTCATCAATGTAGGCAGCGTCGGCCAACCGCGTGATTCCGACTGGCGCTCCGCGTATTGCATCTACGATATCGAGCGCCAAGAAGTGGAATTGCGGCGAGTGGAATACGATATCCGGGGAGCTCAAGCTGCAATTCTTGCTGCCGGGCTTCCCGAAAAACTCGCGACACGCCTCGAGAAAGGTCGCTGATTTTATTCGGCCCATCGTGAGCAAGCTCCCTCAGTCGCCACCAGAAAGTTTTCTTCTCATCAAGCCGGGATCGATGGGTGACGTCATCCATGCCCTTCCCGTGGCAAGTGCTATCCACCAAGCATGGCCAGATACTCGCATCACTTGGATCATTGACCCACGTTGGGCACCACTTCTCGAGGGCAACCCCGACCTCTCCGCAACACATGAGTTTCCTAGATGCGAGTTCCGAGGTCCGCTCGGCATTCTCCGTTTCTTCACTTGGTGCCGTAGCTTGAAAGATATCAGAGCAGATGCCGCTCTGGACCTTCAGTGCCTATTTCGAAGCGGTTTGATGGCCAGATTCAGCACAGCCCGGCGCGTCTGGGGGCTCTCTGACGCCCGCGAGGGTGCTGGGTTTTTCTACACAGACCGAGTGTCCGTCGCGGATAACGAGCACGCTGTTCAACGCTATCTGCGAGCACTGCCAGCGATGGGAATCCCAATTCCCGAGCAACCTGATTGGATTCTTCCACGCGGCAGGGAGCACGAGACTATCCCGAAGAACAGACCATACGTTGTCCTCCACCCGTTCGCGCGTGGAGCGAGAAAGTCTCTCAATAAGGAGTGCCTCGACGCTTTTCTCAAGACCTTCCGCAAGCATTCAAACTTGCCTTGCGTATTGGTTGGCGCTGGGAGCTACAACTCGGAAATCCATGCCGGGGTGCTCAACTTGCTTCATCGAACCAAGCTTGCGGAACTCATAACCATACTCAGACAGGCGACTTTTGTGGTGAGTGTCGATAGCGGCCCAATGCACTTGGCGGCCGCGCTTGGCACGCCTCTCCTGTCAATCCACACTTGGAGTGATCCGCGTCGTGTCGGCCCATACGTAGAGTCTGCTTGGATTTGGCAAGGCGGGCAAATCCGCCGGCAGAATCTCAATCTTACCCCACGGCCGCAGAAACCATTTTCCCCGGAAGACGCCTGCGAGACGGCAAATTTTGTCGCCTTGGAGGTTTTAAGACTGACTCAAACGTAGTCCGAAAGCTCGTAGAGTGTGGGATCACGTTCAGCGCGGCGCGGCCGGGTTTTTACGCCCGAGCCAGATATCTCCTCACCATCCGCGCCGTCCATGCCAGGAAGATCCATCCCTTCAAAAGCATCTCCAAATTCCTCCTCCAGTTTCTCGGGGTCCTCACCAGATTCAAGCCTGCGGATCATTTGCTCCATCTCAGCGGGCATTTTTTGTCCAGTCGCCTCAGTCATTTTGCGCATCATTCGACCAAGCGCACGCGGGTCGGGGTTGCTTTCATCCATGCCTGCCATGTCACGCTCCATCTCAGCCATCACGTTCTCCATTCGCGGATCCAATTCCGCACCCTCCGGAGTTTCAGCCTTTTCCTTCGCGCGACCGGTAAAGGCGAACTTCGAAACCATGCGCTCCATCCGCGCATTAGGGTTATCAGGACACCGCGGAATCTGATTCGCCAGAGCGAGGCTACGGGCGAAAAACGAGTAAATCTTGTTTGTGTCGGGTGAGTGGAATTCGTAAATCGGCATATTTTTTGAAGCGAGACGCGAGCTGCAATTTAGCCCATTTCAAGAAACCCGTCCACTTCCCGGTTGCCTCTTGGATGCATCGCATTCAAAACGCATCTTTTGAAGATGAGAATCCCCCTTATTGCGACGAACTCAGGGGCCCAACGATTTTTCTCCGCAACAGCTCGGGATTTTGATAGTTCTGGGATTTTGATCAAAGATGGAAAAGACCGAAACGCCTGACGAGGAACTTGTCCGCCGCACCCAAGCGGGGGAGGCTCAGGCGTTTGATGAGCTCATTCTGAGGTTTAGCCCACGTCTCTATGGCTTGGTTTACCACATGACATCTAGCCACGAGGACACGAACGACCTTCTGCAGGATATTTTTTCAAAAGCCTACCGCTCGATTAAAGGCTTCCAGGGCAAATCTTCATTTTACACATGGATGCATTCCATCGCTGTAAACATGACGATCAACTTCCTGAAAAAAAGAAACCGCAGGAAAACTTTGAGTTTAGACGATGCGGATAGCGGGATTTTGAACAACCAAGATTTTATCGAAGCCACGAGCATCGCAGATCCCAGCCGAGAGGCAAATCTTAGCGAACTGCAAAAAAGACTGAACGAATCGATGCTCAAGCTGTCACACGACCATAGAGCAGTCGTTACTATGTTCGATATTCAAGGCATGCCCCACGCAGAGATTTCCAAAGTTCTCAAAATTTCGGAGGGAACCGTGAGGTCTCGCCTTTTTTACGCTCACCGACAGTTGCAAAACTACCTGCAGGAGTTTATTGATAAGTAATAAAACGTATGGACAACGAAGACAGTATTACAAAGCTTCTCCGACTTAAACGCTATGAACAACCGCCAGAGGAATACTTCCATAACTTCCTTGCCGAGTTTCAAACGCGCCAGAGATCTGAAGTCATTCACCGGCCGCTCATCCATATTGCATGGGATCGCTTTTCTTCCATTTTTGTGATGCCCCCGATCCCCAAGTTGGCCATGGGGTCCTCAGTGCTAGCAGCCGTTTTAACTACAGCTTTTATTCTGAACTGGTCGGATGACGTGGAGCCTTCTTCACTCACATTGACCTCCTCCGGAGCGGTTCAGCTTGATTCAAAAAACCAAAGCTCACCGAGCAAAGTCGGTTCAACTGTGCACTATGTACTCCCTGCGATTCCGGTCAGCTATGTTTCCGCCCGCAGTTTCTAATTTTTTAAAGTGCCTGACCATCGTGACAGCAACGTCCTCGATGGCACTCACCCTCCAGCGCCTCCATGCGGCAGAGCCCATCTCGGCAGAACGTCTCTGCTCGGAAATTCAGAAAGTTGTTAGAAAAAATCAAGCTGCTGTCGTTCGAGTCCAAGCCAACGACGCGCTAGGAGTCCGACTGGGAAGCGGTTTTTTTATTGACCCTGCTGGCATGGTTTACACTCACGCAGGAGTTGTCTTGAATGCCCAAGAGGTCACTGTGATCTTTAATGACCGACCGCTCCCGGCCAAAGTGGTAGCGATCGACGAGCGCAGCGGGATCGCCTTGCTCAAGACCGATTGCATCAGCCCTTTTATTCCGATTGGCAATTCTGAGAACGTAGCCATCGCCACACCGGTCATCGCCATCGGATTTCCCGAAGACCGGCCATCGAGCGCCAGCATTGGAATGATCGCAGGCCGCGATCGTCAATACATGGGAAAATATTTTTCGACCACACACCTCCGTGCCAACATGGCAGTAAGCCGAGGGGAAGGCGGTGCTCCGGTGCTCAATCTCAATGGGGAAGCAATCGGAATTGTTATGGCCCGTATCAATGACTCCGGATCCTGCCATATTCTCCCAATCCGAGCCGCAGAAAAGGTACGCCAAGATCTTGCGCACTACGGCGAAATGCGGCACGGCTGGGTAGGCGTCGAAGTCGAGGACATGCCTGAGCCGGTCAATGGTTCCACTGCAAAGATTACAACCCTCAGCGCGCTGGCCAATGCTATGCCGGATGGACTCGAACCGGGAGATATGGTGAATGCGATTGGAGTCACAATGGTGACCTCCAGCGAGGATGTCATCGACGCATCCTACTTCTTGACGGCCGGAGAAGTTGCTCGTGTGCAGATCACAAGGAGTGGCCAGAAGATGAGCGTGAGTGTGATACCAAATCCCCACCCCTCGCTGCCTGCAAAGCCTCTCCACGCGGAGACTTCCCTAGCTCCTTAAGCTCTCCCTCTGGGGCCAAGGTCCCTAAAAAGAAACGGGCACCAACTTTTCAATTGGTGCCCGTCTTGAATGAAAAACCGAAATTAACGACGACCGAAGTCGCGGCGTCCGCCGCCACCACCGCCACCGCCACCGCCACCGCCACCACCTCGGCGGTCATCACGACCACCGCCACCACCACCGCCACCACCACCACCG
>VFJO01000186.1 GCA_009886045.1 Verrucomicrobiota bacterium | reverse complement strand
CGCTCCGAGGCCAACCGGGCCCTGCGCTACGGAGACAAAAATCGGAGACCAGTCCCCAAAGAAGATTGAACTCAACCAGCTTCCCCTGTAACAACCAACCAACTCTTGCCAACCATCGCTTATTTTAACCGGCTACTGGTCTAAAAATCGGGTCCACCTCACTCTTCAGCGATGGCCATACCGAGCAACTCTCCTGGGAGCAAGTCAAAACCCGCCTAGAAAACCCCAAAGATCGCCTAACGGACCCCACCCGCTGAGCAACAAATAAAGTGGCTCCCATTGGATATCCCACAACCAAAAAAATGAACGATCGTCGAAAAAAACTGCGCGAGGTAGTTGGGGCGAGTTCGGTTTGAAGGTTGGAAGTGAAGCAAGTCGAAGCTCCAGGCGCTTGAGCCATCAAAAGTAGGCGAGCAGTTCCAGTAAGCTCGCCAACCAAAAAAATGAACGATCGTCGAAAAAAACTGCGCGAGGTAGTTGGGGCGAGGTTCGGTTTGAAGGTTGGGTGGGGGTCAGTGAAGTTTTCGCTAAGTGCAAAAAACTGCGGGGCGAGGTTTTTCACCTCTGCCCCGCATGAGTTGGGTGTGCGCGGTAGCGCGACTTAAATTTAATTCTTAAGATTTCGTCTGTCTCTTACCTCGCCATGCGGCGGAGGAGGGCGTCGGCCATGTCGGCAGGGGTGGTGGCGACCTCGATACCGGCCGCTTCGATCGCTTCGATTTTGCCTGCGGCAGTGCCTTTGCCGCCGCTGACGATCGCGCCGGCGTGGCCCATCCGGCGCCCGGGAGGCGCGGTGGCTCCGGCGATGAAGGCGGCGACGGGTTTTTTGCAGTTCTTGCCGATCCACTCGGCGGCTTCCTCTTCGGCGGTTCCACCGATTTCACCGATCATGATGAAGGCTTCGGTGTTGGGATCGTCATTGAACATTTTTACGACATCGAGGTGCGAGGTGCCATTGATTGGGTCGCCGCCGATGCCGACGCACGTGGATTGACCGTGGCCACGGCTGGAAAGTTGCCAGACAGCTTCATAGGTGAGAGTGCCGGAGCGGGAGACGACGCCGACTTTGCCTTCCTTGTGGATGTAGCCGGGCATGATGCCGATCTTGCAGGCGCCGGGTGTGATGATGCCGGGGCAGTTCGGGCCGATGAGGCGGCTGCCGGACTTTGCCATGGCGGCTTTGACTTTCATCATATCGAGAACAGGGATGCCTTCGGTAATGCAGATGACGAGTTCGATGCCGGAATCCACCGCTTCGAGGATCGAGTCCGCTGCACCTGCTGGGGGCACAAAAATCATGGTAGCGTTGCAGCCGGTCTGCTTGCGTGCTTCGTGAGTGGTGTCGAAAACTGGGACCTTGCCTTCGAAGACCTCGCCACCGCGGCCGGGAGTGACTCCAGCGACGACTTGGGTTCCGTATTCCATGCAGGACTTGGCGTGAAAAGCGCCCGACTTGCCGGTGATTCCCTGAACGAGCAGGCGTGTGTTTTTATCAACGAGAATGGACATGGT
>VFJO01000119.1 GCA_009886045.1 Verrucomicrobiota bacterium | reverse complement strand
GTCGGCGGCGACGACCTCTTCACCCCAGATCCTGGTGAAGATAGGCGAGATTTCCTCGTTAAGCTGGCTCACACTCAATGGCTCCTTCTGTCCATTCAGTGCGAGGTGGAACAGGTCCCGCGTAGCTTGGCTACTCTGTGGCGCGAGCAATCGATCCACCACATTGCGGGCTACGGAGGAATCCAAGGTCGCAAGCCCTTTGGCAAAGAGGGGGACTTCAGCCAGACCCAGCATACGGTTTAACTCCAGTCTATTCTGGTTAATGCTTGCCTCCCCATTAACCAGATCATAGACGACGACGAGATCCTTATTTGGATTTTTTCCGGTCACCCAAGCCGCAAATCCGTCGGCCTCGCAGGTGAGGACCTTCCCGTTCCCCAGCGGGAAGACATAGCCGTCGTAGGCATCAAGATAGAAAATCGTCTTGCATGCTGCGATCGCCGCAGTCACATCCGGCTCCTTTTGATAGCTCTGTCGGATGGAGTTGAGAGAGTCGGTAAATTCCGGGGCCAATGCTTGCTGTTTCTCCAGCTCGGTGGCCGCGTAGAGTAAGAGATTCACGCCTTCCGCATAGTTGCTGAACGGCACTTCAATTCCGTCATGGTCTGACGGGAATCTAAGGTTTTCGAGGGCCATGCGCATCCATTCGACCTCCGCCATTCGTATTTCCGGCAACCCATCTACGAAGCGTGCCTGGGAGTTCTCGAGAACAGTATCCGCAAAGTCATTAATTAGAATGTTTTTGAGATTTGCAGCCATGCCCTGAATCTCATCCGAGCCAGGTTGCGCGAGGATGGTGTCAATAGCCCTCATCGCCACACCGGCGTGAGATAAAAGAGGTGCCGGCCTCAGGTATGGCTTCAAATCACCCTGAGTGGACTGGTGAAGCAAACCGAGAAAGCGCTCGGCCGTCTCGAGGTCGGAGGGTTCAGCTACACTGAAAAGCTCGGCAGTGGCATGGATATCAGTCTTTAGCTGATGAGCTTGTAAATTTTTGCCAGAGTCTTTTTTGAATTGGTCAAATCTCTGCACGACTCCTTGGAAATCGTTGTTGGTGCGCGACGAGTCCACCATCGTCTCCAAAGTCTTGAAAATCTCAAAGTGGGTGTCATCCCAGTTTACCCGTTCGCTATCCTGAAGCAGGTAAAGCACTTGGTCGGCGCGCTGCAAACTTCGATTCTCACCAGTGTAATACCTATGGCGCTCCGAGTCTGCTTGATGCCCTATTGAGACCGATGCCCCGCGGAGTTCCGCCGCGCTCAAGTCGACAATTCGGCCCAGTGTGCCGGCACATTGCTGAGTTAAACGATCGGCGAGTGCGTTCAGATCGACCGGCTGGTTTTCAACTAGCTGGGCAACCGGCCCCTGGATAACAAGAAGCCCCCTAACTTGGGCCAGTTCGATGCGTGCATTCCCTCGGTCACGAAGATAGGAGTCCAAAGCCGCTGTATCATACCCCGCCTTTTCAAAAAGGGCTCTCAGTGCCGCGCCTGTCACCTGTCCCCGGGCGCTACGAAAGGGGTTGGTATTCCAGCGGGTGGTGAAACCCACCTCTTGGCCTTTGCCGCTGCCATCGAGCCGGAGATAGCCCCAGCGGTCTCCGATTTTTCCATTCAGCGTCGAGAGGATTCTGCGAGCCTCTTGTGGTTCCATTTGCCCGATCTGCGTAGCAAGGTGCGTGGCCCTTTCCGTGCGGTTGGCGGCATTGGCTCCCGCTGCATTTCCTGTGACTCCGGTAATATTTGTGGCCATATTATGCGTTGGTTTTTTTGAAAATTTTCTGGATCAAGCTCGCTCGATGAAATGGAAGGCGGGAGGCCCCCCGGCCTCGCCGAGCCCCTTGGTCGATTGTGACGACGTGGAGGATGAGAATTGCTCCACCAGCGCGGCCAACGACTCCGCCCGGTCCAACACCTCGGAAACAAGCTTTTGCAAGCTCACGGCATCCACCCCCACAAGAGGTAGCGAGGTGGATAGGAGCAAAAGATCTTTTTCATCAATCGTGGAACTCCAGAAATGCGCCGTGCGTGCAGCTTCGTTGAGACGATGAAGCGTGAGTAACAGAGGAGCATTGTCGATTTGCGTGGCTTCAAGTGGGCGCACATCGGCCTCCACGACGATTCTCTCCGGCTCGGAGGAATCCGAGAAGACACGCACGGTGAAATCCCCGCTTTGGAATTCAAATCCGCGCGAACCCTTGCCAGCCAATGGGTCGTGCCCCAAGGAATCCAAAAAAGACTCCAACAATTTTTCAAACGAATCAGTGACAGGTGGGTTCATATCGTTGACTTGGTGAGTAGTTGTCAGTTTTCAAGCTTCAGTTTGCAAGTTATTCTTCCCGTTCCTCCGTAGCTCCGCGACTTCGTGAAAGTCTCTCTGCAACCGTCTGTGAAAATCTGTGGAATCATTGGATTTCAGCCGCGTCCCAGTGGTTGGAGCCATTGTAAAGGAGAACGATCGGTTGGACTTTTTTGAGTTGCTGGAGCGATTGAGCATCACCCTCTTGAACCGTGCCATCGGGCCTGATGACTTGGACTTGCAGCGGCGAAATAACAACCACGGGGCGGTTATAGTCCATCGCGGCGATGATGGCATGGTAGTTTTCGCCCCAGAACGCTCGTTGGTTTATTTTGCCGGCAGCATTCGTTTCGGTTCGATAGATGGCATCTTGATTCAACATGCTCGCATCCAAAAACGAGGAACCTCTTTGCCCCTCAGGGAGTTTGCTGAGCTCTGACATTTTTTTCGCAATTCTCTTTCGCACCGCTTGCTGCCCTCCCCCCACCTGCGTGGCAATCGAGTCGAAGAAACAATTCCCATCAACGGAAGATTGGATTCTCCGAACATTAAGATTTTTAATGATTTCGCTGAGTGCTTTTGGTTTGGATGAGCTTGAAATCGTCTGATTCTTAAAAAGCGGGGCGAATTTGTTTGGGGCTACCACAAACAGCTTCTCTTTCTCTTTTTGAGCTGCAAGCAAGTTTTGAAAAAGTTCGAGCAACTGATCTGGCTGCTCGAGCCTTTCAGAAATCAAGGGCTGATAATCGGCGAGTGCTTCATCGCCGCTGAGGATACTAACGAGTTGATCCATCTCCGGGGAACTTAACTGATGCACACCTAAACTCTGGTTGAAAGAATCCAGAATTCCCCTCAATTCCGGGACTCCGAACCCCTCAAAGCGGCCCTCTTTGATGGAGACTCCAGGTTCTTGCACCGACCCCCTCAAGTTCTGGTATTCCGTCGAATTTCTCCGAGGTTGGCCGTCCAAAATCGAATCAAATGCGGTTTGGAAGTCATCGTCGCTGGTTTCTGGCTCGGCATCTGGCGCATCTGAAATGGTGGCAGTCGGATTTGAATCGACTGGGGGCGCGGACAATTCCAGCACCTCGACCGTGGTGCCAACCCCGGCTTGTTTTTGCCAAGCCACGCGGACGATGCCTGCATTCACGGCTTGATTGCGGGTCAGGCTATCGCCTTTGACCAGTATGAACCTCTGCAATTTGAAGTCCGCGGCTTCGCTCTCGAGTTTTTCCAGGCGATTCCGGTGGTTTTCCGCGGCCTTTTGCATTTGCGCATTGGCAACCTCACGACCCAAAACGCGATTGGATTGAGCTTGAGCGCGTTCGCGGGCGAATTGAGTGTTGAGATCCTTCACGCGCCCGGGGGCGAGTTGGGAGGGAATGATGAGCGCATATCCATCTTGAGCGTCGACTTTTTGGAGCAATGCATCGAGCTGTTTGCCCTGCTCTGCGGTGAGAGTGGCGAGCTGGGCTTTCAGAACCGGGTCGGCGCTCTCCAAACCGGCGCGATTTATTCCCAGGCCCAGCGGCATGAGAAACTCGAACTCGGCCTTCACGAGAGAGCCATCGTTGGCGAGACGCTGCACGGAGAGTTCCGCTTCGTAGGTGCGGCTCACAGTGACTTGTGCGCCGGCAAGCTGGACAGGAGAAGATTTAAATTGACCAGCGGATAGGGTGTCATTTCCAAATGCCCGACCTGCGAGAGTCTCGAGGGCGCCGGGGCCTTTGAGGCTGGCCCCGAGCGAGGCCGTGGCTTGGTAGGAAATGGATTTTGCAACTTTGAAGGTTTCCAGCTTCGAGTTGGTTTGAGTCGCCTTCATCCACGCCCTCGATGCGCCCGCACCGACATTTGCTCCCACGGAAATCCCTACGACGGCATCCTTCGAGGTCGGCGAGATGTTGACGCCGGCCGACACATCCAGCGAGGCCTTGATCTCGGACTTGGTGAGGGCCTTGATGTCTTTGGCAAGGAGATACAAGTCTTTGCCCTCGATGGCTTGGTTGCCCATGAGGCGCTGAATGAAGTCTTGAGCCTTGTTATCCTCCAAGGGGATCTCGATGGAATATCCTGCCACGCTGGAGATATTGAGCTGAGCCTTAGCACTGGCTTTGGCTTTGACAACCGGAGCAGGGGACCAAGTGTCGCCTATCCCTAAGCGCACGCCACCTGTTATACCGGCCCGAATAGCCACCACCAGGCTCTTGGGCTTGCGTTGGATCACCATGATATTGCGACTCCCGCTCGATGCGGCGGCATCAATTTTAACCCCTAACACTCCAAGCGGAATGCCATTGAGTCCGAATTCGACCGCTCCATTCGACTTCAGAAAGAGGCGGTCGCCATCTTTCATGCCCGGGATGGCTCCGGCAATAACGGCCCGGGTTGCGTCCTGGAATTGAGAGGGCCCCGCATTGGGAGGAGGAGTGAGTTTGCCAGATTCGGCAAGCCATTTCTCAAGGGCGGGCGCATTGACCTCGCGGAGCAACATATCTTCGATCTCCGGCGCGAAGGCGTGGATATCGAGGCCCGATTCGGCAAGGAGTTCTGTAAATCGTGCACGGTGGTTCCAAAGCGGGAAGGCGGTTTCATCAGCGGCCGGAAGATCGGCTTGACGCGACTCCATGAGACATCTCGCAGCAGCGCCGACCAAGACCATTCGGAGGTCTTGGTTTTGGGCACGGGTGAAATCGGTCTTGCGGCTATCAAGGAGGCGGGTTTGCAGCCTCGCATCCTCCCGGAGCAGCTCGCGAGTGAGCTTTTCCCCGGAGGGAGCGGAATAAAGGGTATTGATGGCATCGACGATTTCGCCGAGTGGGGGGGACTCGTCTTGCACTCCCCCGACGGCGCTGTCGAGACGGGCGAGTATGTCGGCAGCCAAGAGGCTCTGGCCGGTTGGAAAAACCATGGCATGCAAGGGGGTGTCTGAGAGGCGCTGCAGTTTTTCCAAGCCGCCGTGAATCTCATTCTCCAGCTCCGGGATGAGACGCCTGCACTCGGCAATGTCATTCGCGCTGCTGTCGGCATGGCCTTCCAGATCATTGAGCCAGGATTGCATCGCGTGGAGTTCGGCTTGCTTGATCCGCAACACAGCCACCTCGGATGCAAATTGACGCGTGCTTGCATGGTCCGAGCGAATGGGATTACCAGAGTGGCTTTGGTTATAAGCCTGAAGACTTTGGGTTGACTGATCTCGTTGCGCTGCCAGAGCTGAGAGACGATCATAGTTCTTCGAGATACGAGATGCGGCAAGGTCGTAATCGAGAGCCGACTTCGCGAGGGTGTCTGGGCGGGGAAGCGCCTGCAAACGATCCCTCCGGCCCGGTGCGTTTCTGTCCACCAACATGGCGATGGCCTCAGCCCTCGCGGCATTTCCGGTGAGAGCGCTCAGGTCGCGATTGGAGAGGAGCTTAGCTCTGGCATTATCGACGACTTTGGTGATCGCTTTGACATCCCCCGTTCGGCTGAGGCCCAGTGAGACGAGTTGGGTCACGCAGGCCACGAGCGCCTGCGCTTGTGCGATAGACTCTGGCGAACCGTCTTTCCGGCTCAGCTCGGCGACTTCCTTCTCACCAAACCCCAGTGATTGGAGATCATTTTCAAAAAGATTCTGCAAACCTTGCGAATTCGCCTCGATTTCAAGCTCGGGAGATTGGCCATGCCTCAATTTTTCCGCTTTCCATTGCAAGAGCATGACATTGGCCAGAAGCAGATTCACCTCCGGCATGTTCTTGGAGAACGTTTTGTTGGTTTTAATTTTTTCTAAAAATACCCAGTCGAATTTCAAACGACTACCAGCCAACAGGAGCGACAAGTTCGCTTTCCCACCCGAACCCTCAAGGCTTCCCAAGAGTCGACTCAAACTGCGCATGCCTTTTTGCAGTTCGTGACGGGCCTCGGCGTAGGCTTTTTCTTGATCATTGGTGGCGAATGCCTTGACTAAATTCAGCCGCGCGTCGTCGAGGTAGCCATCGCCACCGATCAACCCGTCCAAATAGGTGGCAAAACCCTCCAGGCGTTCCATGGAGGCTTGTTCGGGGGTCGAGGCACCTGTCAGAGCCGAGTGTTTTTCGGAAACCGGATCGTAACTCGGATCGTTCAGACTCGAGACCAAATATTGCACACTCCACAAAGCGTCGCCGGGTAGCAATATCCGCTCCTTGGTAACTATATCGGCACGGCTGCCCATAAGCCTTGCCTGGTCAAACAAGCGCTCGACCAACTCAGGCGGAACGCTTTTGTTTTTTAAAAGAAGGCTCGTGAGTCGCTCGGAGAGATCGGCAATGAACCCGCTGGGGTGCAATGCGGCTGTGGGAATGGACGAGTCCGTTCCATGGCCATAAGTCGTTTGCAAATTCCTAACCCCATGCGCGAGCCGCAACTCACGCTCCACCAAGCGAGCTATGCCAGTCTCCAAGTCCGCGTCTACCGACTCGGAAGCGGACGCGTCGCCAGAAAAAACCTCAGGGCTAAGACGGCCGCCCATAGCCAACAGGCGCTCCTCGCGCTCTTGGATAGGGATATCAATGTCTTCCAAGTAATCGATGCCGAGGCTCGAAAGCAAGGTGTCGGGAGGAAAGAAAACCCGATGGCTCTCAGGAAGTTTGATCTCAACAAGCTGGAGGGTCAGATGTTGGCGCAGTTGTTTGATCAAACTGGGGTCCAGATTTTCCACCATGGCGGCGTCGCCGAGTTGCTTGAAGTCGTCGATGATATCCAGCGCCCGCACGGATTCTTTAAGAGGACTCTGGCTCGATCGGTCGAGAATCCTCATCAGCAACACCTCATGTGCAGGGGGGGCGGGAGCTTCTCCAGCCGTTGTTGCCGAAGCACTTGTCACCTCCACAGCGTTGTCGGCGCTTGCCACAGGTTCACTCGCTTCGAGGCCCGGTTTGGGATCGGCCGTGCGAATCGCATGCAGCTTCCCCACCAAGTCCAATCGGATCCCCGCCGGATCGCCTTTGCGAAACATCATCAACCGTCCGGAGTCAGCATCGAAGCGCTGAATTTCATGCTTGCGCCTTGTGATGAGACGAATGAAGTCGCCTCCCCATTTTTGCAGAAGATCTTTGAAATAAATCTTCCTCGCCTTGCTGCCCATAGGAGCAGCCGATTGCGAATACCCCCCCAACTGGCTGACCAGATTGGCAGGGGTAGTGATGTTGGGATCAACCCGTTTTGAGAATCCGAGCCAGCCCATTTGAGTTACGCTCTCACGAGAGGAAAATCCCGTTCATCCGCAAGGCTTTGATCATTGAAATCAGGAGGCCCTGCCCTGAGGTCCCTCGCCTTTTCTGCGAAAGCATTAAGTGCCGAAAGGAATCCTGCTTCATCCAAGAGCGGGAGTGGGATAAGGGCCGAAAGCACAAGAAAACCAGAATTCGCATCCCAGCCCAAGGTCGCCCCGGCAGTGCCGGAATTCAAGTGGTTCAAACGCATGGCCCAATCGAAGACCCCGGTCTTCTTCTCCTCGGCCACTCCAAAAAGACCGGCACTTAAGAGGAGCACATCCAAGGTCGGGTCGATTTCCAAGCCCACCTCAGTGCCATTGGATAAGATGAGCGAAAACGCGAATCCCTCGCCCGGTTCAAAGTCGAAGTTTCCGAGTTCGGCAATAGTGACCAAGGCCTCAATGACTTCGTGCGCTTTCATGGGTGAAGGAAGGCTTGACGCCCCGCGCTACTTGTTTCCATCGGCGTGTCGCGCAAAGTTGGCGATCATCTCGACCTTGGCGAACTTGTAGGGACCGTCGTCCAGCGTCTGGCGGGAGACATCCTTGTTCGATTCGGAAAGGGTGGAAAAGAAGTCTTGGGAAAAAATTTTCATACCTTATTGAATCCATTCGTTTTGCATGAGGGTATCCAACTTTTGGTAATAGTCCGTAAAGACGGTCTTGCGGCCTTCTGAAGTGTCATTGACCAAGCGTGACTTGGTGGCCACTTCGAAAATCTCCTCGTAGAATTTCGCCTCGGGAACGCCATTTTTTAAATCTTTAAGAATTGTCGAAGCGAGCAATTTATGACGTTTGGTATTTGGAGAGTATTCCAAAAGGCATTGGAGATACGATTTATTGGCGTTGCCGGGGGAGTTACGGTAGTTCCTAAAGGTCGTGCTTTCCCTGGCTTTTGTTATTTGCAAATTTTTCTGATAATTTCCCGGTATATTTAGCGCCGAAAAGCGAGACCTTGCAAAGCTAAGAAATTCACCCCCGTATCTCACCTCCATCAGACTCATTCCCGCCTCAAAGAGATCGGCATCTGGCCCATATTTGCCAGATTTCAAAGTCGACATAAAGTCAGGCGTTCCGCAATATTCATCTGAGACAATATCTTTAAGAGGATTTGTGCTGAGCTTGGTTTGCATACCCAGATCAATTTTGGTCAATTTCTTCTGAGCCCTGTCGTAGATGAGGTTATCGGGTTTATGGTCACGATCGATAATTCCTATTTTATGGGATTCACTCACATATTCCAACAATTGCTTGCCAATGGCCTGACGATGGGAGGCACTCTGATCGCTTTTAAGATTGATTTTATGGAGTTCCTGTCCTGAAGCCATAGGCATTTCCGAACCTTGAATGAAAGCATATTTGTTCTCGTGAGCCAGTTTACGAAGGTATTGTTTTGCATCTCTATAATTCTCGAGCGGAACGCGATAATATCTTTGTGTCTTATCATCCTTTACGGTCCCCACGATCAGTGCAGTAGGTCGGGCTAAATGAGGAATTTTCAATCCCTTCTCGCTGTTCATGTAAATAACCGAGGCATCGAAGTTTCGAAGATTTCCGTCTGTGGGAATGAGGGAAACGTTTGAAACTTGACCGATTGAAAGTTTAAGACAGGTCGTTGGCAGGCCAGGACGCTCGACTTTGTAAACCCGCCCAAAAGCCCCCTCTCCAATTATTTCCGAATTCGTGCCTCGCAAGATTTGAGCAAGAATCCGACCTTGAGTTGAGGCTGCACTCGGCTTGAATTCCGGGATTTGTCGGATTTGAGGGTTGATCAAGATGGGTTGGATGGGAATGTTTTGCTGCGGATCCTCCGCCGAGATCAATGGCTCAGCAATCAATGGAATCGGATTTTGATTAACATTCTGCTCTGGAATTTGTTCTTGGATTAATTGATCAGGAGCGAAGGATGGGACCTTGACTTGTTGCAGCTCATTTTGTAATGGGCCAAAGGTGAGTTTATTATCGTCAACCTTCTGCTCTGGAATGGGATTGGGGATCAATTCAACAGGGGCAAGGTCTTGGGCATTATTTGGTGGCTCCCCCTCTACCAATAGGACAAAGTCGTCTTCCTCGGGTGCGATCGGTTTGAAAGCCGCCTGGTTGCCACGGGCTTGGATGTTCGAGCTGTGGGCGTCGCTGACAAACTCCATTTCAGCGCGGTTGAAGAATGTGCGCATCGTCGTTTTGCCGAAAAGGTTGCTCTTTCCAGCTACATGCGCCTGAAAGTCTTGGATGAGTTGGTTGAGTTGGTCCTGTTTCGCTGTCTTGTCAGCCCCCTCTGGCATGGAATCCACCAGAGGTTGGTAGGAATCGCGGAAGAGGGTTTCCACATACCTCGAAGTATTGGCCATCTTGGTATCAGCACGAGTTCCAAACTGCCACCACGACTTCCGCTCGAAAGCCATGGTTTTTGACTCATCCGTGGTGTGCATTAGCTTGAGGGAACCCTGCTTGTTCTGCACATTGACCGTGAGATTATGGAGGAGTTCCCGTGGATTGGCGGCACCTGTCTGGATTTTATCCGCATTAAAGTCGGGCTTGATTTGGAGGGTATTTGCGATTTCGAGAGGCATGGCAATGAGAGGTTAGGCGATGTCGTGAATATGTATTTGGCCGGCAACCGATGGGCTTTCATCCTCTTCGGTCAAGTCTATCTCAGGGAACTCCAGCGAGGGTTCGATATCGCCCAACTTGGTGAATCCTGCGCGGAGTGTCTCGACGCGTTCGAAGCCGTCCGCCAGAAGACTTTCCAGGTTCTCCGGGTTGGTTTGGTCTAAAAGCTCGGTGCGGGTCAGGATCAACTCGCCGCCATCGACCACGATCCACCAACCGGTGGTGAAGCGCGTGGCGGCATTCATTTCATGCAGGGCGAGCCAACGCCCAGGCTTGAGTTCCTCTTCATCGGGATCAAGGACTATGGCGAAGATATCAATGAGAAATCTCCCCTCATCTTCCAGATGGGGATAAATTCTGGCGGTGACACCTCCGACCTCGATCTCGATGCCGGATGCGTTCAAACTTTCAGGCGCGTTGTGGCCGTTTTTTTCGATGAAGCCCTTCAGGAGGGCATTGAATTGTGGAGGTAGCGCTGGTTGTGTCATAGTCATAGAGTTGGTTATTATTGTGGAATTGTATTCTACGATTGGTTGTTTTGTCGGTTGGGGTCTATCTGGTTATGAGTTTGGTTTTTTTTCAGATAACTGAGTAGGATCGTATGGTTTTTCGGATTTGTTTGGGTAGGTGCGGCGGATTTCGAGGAAGGGTTTGACAACGAGGACACGGAGGAGGGAATCAGGCGAATTGCAAAGGATTGGGTGTTGAGGTCCAAGTTTGGAGGGTTTCGGCGGGTGTATTTTTTCCATCGCGAGCGGTTGACCACAGGGCGTCGAGCGCGTGCGCACGGGCAAGGCCTTCGCCGAGGATGGCCGTGAGGGCCGGGCGGTCTGGAGCAGGAACTGTGGCGGAGAGGAGGAGCATGTCGTCTTCGTCGATCGAGGCCACCCAGGGGTGGATTGGCCGGGCTGCGGCGTTGAGGCGGTGGAGGAGAAGCAGGGCTTCGCCAAGGTGCGGCAGATCATCAAGAGCGAGGCCACGCAGAGAGATCTCCACTCGCACGGCGGCAGGGTCTGTCGAATCCACAAAAACGACATGGTCGTCGCTGGTGAATTCGAATGGCTCGGGAACAGGCGGGGTTTCTTGAAAGTTCATCAGAATGAAATCAGGTGCTTACAGGAGGGCGTTCGAGCGCTTAATGGCGAGCGGCGGGGTCAGCGGGGGATGGAATTCAGAATGCCACTCAACACAGCGGTCCAAGCCTCTCGGTTAGTGACAGGTTGCGTTTGGTCAAGAGCCTTATGGACAGCGTTTTCAGCCCAATCAAACTCTCCGTCCGAAAAAGCGCCTGGGTAGCTGTTTTTTAGATCAGCGAGTTGATTTCGGATTTCAACCCGTATCGTCGTGGCAGAGTTTTGGTCGGGAGCTTGATTTTCTTCGTCAATCGCATTCAGAATTTGGTTTGCAACATCGGTGAAATCCTCTGCCTCATCGGGCTCAAGGGTTTTAGCGATGTTGAGGAGCTTTGTTTCAAGCAGGGTCACGCCCATGGAAAACAGATCCTGCTCCATGCCGACTTTTTTGAAATCCGGCAGGTGGCCTGGGTGCGTGAAATGAGATGTGCAGGGACGGGTGGCTTTGTCGAACGAGTCGCCCTGCTGAGCGACAAGTCGATTCGCTGCGTCCTTGCTAATTTTTGCCATGCTGCCTGTGTCGATGAGGCTAAGTTCGCCATTGTTTTTAACAAAGAGATTGGCAGGTTTGATGTCTCCGTGCACGAAGCCGTTGCTGGCGAGTTGCACGAGGGAATTCAACGCAGAGTTGGCTGTTTGGGAGAAATCGACTGGGTTTTCTTGAACGGCGGCGTCGAGTGTCTTGCCCTCGGCCAATGGCATGGCAAGGCCGGTGATTTGAATTTGCGGCGGGTTCGCGCGGAGGCTACCCGCCTCGCTGTCCCAGAGTTGCGCTTTCGACCATTCTTTGAAATCTTTACCGCCTTTGACCAAGAGTTCCTGGTCCGCACCGTTGGCAGTCACTGTCACGAGGAAATACTTTGGCTGAATGACAGAACTTGTTTGGGCTTTGAGGAAGGCGGCAGTGACTTCGAGGTCGCGTTTAATGTGAGGAGTAGTCCGCTGGGGATCGAGTTGGACGGGTGGCGGTAGCTTGAGCTTGTCGAAAATTTTGACCACCATCGGGTTGTCATTAATTTTGATTTGGTAGACAACGCCTTGGGCGCCTGCGCCGAGTTGGGGCTCATGATCGGTAGTATCTGCGGACCATGGGTTTGTTGTCTGCCCGTTATCGACGCGAATATTGGGCCCCTCGGCCTGCGCTTTGTTGGCGGCATTGTCGAGGATGGTAAAAATTCTATCCTCGAGAATGCGATCTTGCCGAGTGGTGATGGTGTCGAGATACGTGTGGAGTTCAGTGGTGTCCCACCCAGCGGTCTCGAACTCCGCGAGAAGGGCCGCCTTGGTCTCGAGGGTGCGTGTCGAATTTCCCAACTTTTTATCGAGGGTTTGGAATGCCATGTTGTCCCCGGTCGTCTTGGTGGTATGGATGAGGCGGACGAGAGTGTCGCGGTTGGTCGAGCCATTGTTCATGCGCGTCTGCATGGCATCTCGCATTCCCCGGAGCAGATCAACGGCCTGCCCTTGGGAAGTGGTATTTTTGATGTTTTGGGCGATGGATTCTCCACGCGCCTGGCGGTTGTCCATGGAAATGGCGGCCTTCGAGACGCCATGGGTTAAAGTGGTTCCAATATTCATGCTTCGCTTTCAGTTTTGGGCTTGGTTTTTTCGGAAATAGAGGCGAGGCGGACTTTCTCGAGGGATTCCGCAAGGTCTATCGCCTCGCATAGGAGCGCGTGCAGGGCGGTGGCGTCAAGACCTGCCAGTGTGAACTCCCCACAGAGGCACACGCTGCCATCCTCCTCCACCGTGGAAAGCCAGCGGTTGGTCGGGCGTTGGGAGGCGTTAAAATGGTGGAGGTGCAGAAGGAATCCGGCCGAGGCACCGGGATCGTGGAGATCCAGGCGTGCGATCTCGACAAGCACCACGAGAAGCGAGGGATTCAAGGGATGGGCGCCGACGCGGATGGCGAAGTTTTCAAACGCCATCTCGAGCGTGTTCGGCGAGTCACCCTCGATTGGCACACCGACCAGATCGGCGAATGCCGCGAGGATTGATTCCAAGGCTACCGGTGAGTGCGTGTGCTGTGGTGACATTTTTGCCAGTTGAGAGGAGTTGGGTGTCAATCCCGCTCGATGTGGAGCACACGGCCGTCGGCCGTGATGTCCAGTTCGTAGGGACGGCTATTGGCGCGGCCTTGGAGCTCGAAGAGGCGTGTGGCGCCTCGTTGCTGGAGGTTGGCCTCCGTGAGGACAAAGCCGGGGATTTGGGCTTTGGCGGCAGCAAGGACATTCGCAGGGACTTCGTTTTTCGGGATGTCGTTGTCGAAGTCGTCGCCATCATCCGCGTAGCCCGGCGCGACGGGGCGGGACTGGGTGGCACAGGAGGCGAGGAGCGCTGCAGAGGCTGCGGCAAGCAGGAGGATGGTGGTTTTTTTCATGTTAATAGGTTCGGTGTTTTAGGGGACTAAGAGAAGCGGTCTTAATAACAGAGGATACAGAGAGCAAAGAGAAAGTATTTCAGGTTTTAAGACTCAAAGAATCCTGGAGGCGGGAGAGAATATCGGGCGCCACAGAATCGAGCTTGGAAAAGGCGAAGCATTGTTTTCCGAGGTCTTTTAATGAAGCTCCGAGGTGGTAAAGATCCTGTTTATCAATAATGAGGAACCGGTCGTGGAATCCTTCGAGATGATGGACTGCTATTGGAGGGTATTGGGCATTGTGCTTTTCGAGATCCAACGCGAGTTGGCGACTGATTTTGCGCGTGAAAATGGTGGCGCTGGTGGATGCTTGGCGCTTGGAAAGCATCAGCATGACGGACTCGTCCACATAATTATCCACAAGGATGATCGAGCTTTTCGCTTTCCGGATGAGAGAGGCGACAAATGCATAGGCATCGAAAATCTGGCCGTTGAAAAAGATGCCTTGCGCGGGGGGCTGGTTTCCGTGGCTTTCCAGCAACGAGAAAATTTCCTCTATCTTTTGATCGGAGAAAATTTGGCGGCGTTCGACTTGGTCGAGACGCTCGAAAATCTTGGTGTGGTGGAGGATGAATTTGCGCATCGCCACGAAGGCCCTCATGATCTGGATGCCCACAGCGACGGCACGCTCACTGCGCAAGACGGCGGTGAGCGCGGCCACGCCCTCCTCGGTAAAGGCATAGGGCAGGTAGCCTCCCAGATGGCGGGGCGAAGGTATCGCATTTTGCGATACCAGCTCCTCGACCTCGCTGCGGGTAAGCTGAAAGATGAAGTCTGGGGGAAAGCGGTTAGCATTCCTTTTCACCTGCTCGCGCAGTCGGATGGGCTTGACCTCAAAAAACACAGCCAAATCGCGATCAAGCAGAACCTGAGCCCCGCGGAGCGTGAAAATCCGCTCCGCAACTTGGTGCGAAGCTGGAGCTTCGATGAGGGTCGAATGCTGGTTTTGAGCGGGCATGGGGATTGGAGTTTTAAGAATCGGAACGAAGCAGGGTTGGACCACCGATTACTCGAATGGGAACGGAACCAGCATTTCAGGTTTCAAGTTTCAGCATGTCAGCTTTTTCTTCCCCTCCGTGTTCTCCAAGTCCTCGGTGGTTAAATCATGGAGCAGGCGGGGCTGTGGGCGCGGGGAGGGATCGGAAGAAATCTTCCAATTCCTGTCGGGGTTCCGAGGTGATGTCTTTTTGCACGGAAAAGAAATTCATCAATTCAGCGGCCTTCAACTCACCGGGGTTGCCGTGGAAGTTCAGCGGAATTTTCGACCACGGGGCATTGAGAGGAATACCAAAGCCTGGGGCCACGATAACCTGGCTCGCGATTTCGGGTTGGAGGAGAAAGTCCATGAGCTTATAAGCGGCCTCGGGGCGCACGGATTGCTTTGGAATCGCAAAGACGGTCATGTATTTCAGGCTGCCTTCGGAGGGGTCGACCCACTCGTAGCGGTCGGGAAACTCGGTCATGAGCAATATGGCATCGCCGCTGTAAAGGAGAGCAGCGCCGTGGCGTCCCTCGACAAGGGCCGCCCGGAGGGCATTAAAGGTATCGGAATGGCCCTTGCTCCAGATTTCCTTCGAAGCTGGGGCTGTGTTGCGCAGCCAGCTTTGCAGGAGGACGCCTGCCGCGCGGAGGTTTTGGGGGCTGAGTTCATTGACCGAGGCGCCGAGCGAAAGCAGAGCGGCAGCAAGAAAGTCCCTCTGGTCAACCAGCACGGCAACGCCGCCGGGGCGGGGTTTGCGGAAAGCATCCATGTATCCCCTCACCTGGGGTTGGGCGACGCGTCGATCGACCAAAAGGCCCATGGAGGCGACATCGAACGGCACACGGAAGTTTCCTTGGGGATCTCCTGCCGCTTTGCACCAAGCGGAGTTCACTTTTGCAAAGGCGGGGATTTTTTTTCGGTCCAGCGGCAGCAATTCCTCGCGATCGCGCTTCGACTGGACAACATCGTTTGAGACGATCAACAGATCGAAGGGAGC
>VFJO01000274.1 GCA_009886045.1 Verrucomicrobiota bacterium | reverse complement strand
GGACTTGGCTTCGGCAAGAGCGACGAGACGGAGTTGGCGCTCGTTGAGCAGAGGTCTGATTTCGGAGAATTTGGCTTTGAGAGTTACTTGGTCGATCATCGTTCCAAGCCTGCCATAGGTTCACAAAAAATGCGACAGTTATTTTTGTGTGCCGCCTTAGTAGATTTTCTCAGCTCGGCCTAACGTAGAGAGTAGGTAAGGCTGGGGGCTAGGTCCTAAATGCGTTACTCGCGGAAACCTAGTTACAAATCTTTTTAAAGGTCGGCTTTGTAACTGAGATGGAGAAGGCCGAATGGGCCCTGAAAATCACCACCCTGTCGGGAGACGTGCCATGAACTTTATCGACAGCGTCTCCCGAACGTTGGTGGGGGAAATTAACTCGCGTGCTGAACCCGAACACGGCGGGTATGTCCGTTTTTCCGGATCACCACACGACCGCTCTCTAGGAGGTCGACCATGGCAGCGATCGTTTCGCGACTATTGCGGGCGCAGGATCCCACGATGGAGATCAGTTCGCCGAGGGAGTATTTGGTACGGTTGATTTTTTTATAGATATTTTTCATGGGAGTTCTATTTGCTGTATTAGACAGCATGGATAATGCCAATGTTCAAATTTTTTTTCTGGCTATCTCTTCTTGATTGAAAAACTCCTGCGAAGCCCCCTTTTAAACGGCTCGTAAGCTAAAAAAGCAGGAATGCCGCCGAGAAATAGGCGGCAAAAATTGCCACTGCGAGAAGAACACCGGTCGAACGTGCCGACATATCGGAGAGGAGGCCCTTGGCGAAATATTGACACAGACTTGCAAAGGCAACCCATGCCAATGGGAGCACAAAAAGCCAAAGGCTCTGCGTGGCCATCCAAACGGAAAAAGGTGGAAATGAGTCTGAAACGTTTGAGGCAAAGCCACCGGCTTTCAGCAACACATTGACCGCAAGAATCCCCAAGGAGATAAATACAAATTGAGTGAGCGCGATGGTTAGGATCATAAGTTGGAGCGGAGTGCGCGCCGCATTTCGTCTAGCGGAGCAGAGCGGTTGAACCAGATTTCAAAGGAAAGTGCGCCTTGATGGAGAAGCATTCCCAAGCCATTGGCGCAGCGCGCTCCAGCAGCAGCGGCGTCCTCAAGCAGTCGGGACAACCCGCCCGCATAGACCGTGTCATAGACCAATAGATTCGCAGTAAGCAGAGAGGATGGAATCACCGGCGGGTCGGCGCGCTTCATGCCGAGCGATGTGGCATTGATGAGGATATCCGCATTCTCGAATTCCCGTCGTAGGTCGGCGTCTTCGAAAGGAATCGCCACAATTCGTTCGGCAGGCCCACTCAGCCGCTCGGAATGAAAGTAAGGCGCAAGTTCTTGGGCAAGGGCCTGAGCTTTATCTAGAGTGCGGTTTACCAGCACAAGACGCTGGCAGCCCTCCATCGCACACTGAACGGCAATGCCTCGTCCAGCGCCGCCGCCAGCGCCAAGTAACACCACACGCAGGTCTCTCAAATCCACGCGG
Source organism: Verrucomicrobiota bacterium (assembly GCA_009886045.1). GTDB lineage: Bacteria > Verrucomicrobiota > Verrucomicrobiia > Chthoniobacterales > Terrimicrobiaceae > UBA967. Next base: position 4,058 of record VFJO01000274.1, on the reverse strand, counting down.
AATTCCTCGCGGATGGCCCGAGCTAACCCAGGCCCATCCGTATTAAAGCCCACGAGGCCTTCGCCATTCACAACGATTGTATTCACGCTGCCGGAAGCCTGCGCGTAAGAATCTGCCGTATCCACGCCTGCCAATGCAGCAGCCTTGTGGGGAAGCGTCACATTCGCCCCAAGAAACCCGGCCGCGGGCAAGGCGCGCAGGACGTCTTGGAAAGCTTCTGGCGGCACATGAAGCTTCGTGTACTGAGCTGGGATGCCGCAAAAACGAAGCGCCGCATTCTGAAACGCCGGGGACCGAGAATGCGCCACCGGATCTCCAATCACAGCCAAACGCACTGGCGGATCGAAGGCGGCAAACCTTTTAGGATTTGCAAGAAACTCCTCTGCAGAAAATACCTCTGGCACGCATGATTGCATACCTAAAGAAAGCATGCTGCCTATCTGGTGGCAAGCGGGGTGAAGCGCCCGTTGGTTTACGGCACCGTACGAATCTGGATAGACTCGAAACGCTCCTCGCCTTCGATCAATTCTCGCAGGGCGATGATCTTGCTGCCTGAAGCCACTAGGCCACGTTTCACGAGTTCCTCCTCGGCCGCATTGAAGGTTTCCTCTGCATCAGTGTGGAAATCCAAGCGCAGCGCGTGCGTGTTCCAGTTCATAGACAAGTGGCGAACCGTTTCCTGCCTGGGTGAGAAGGCAAAAATCGGGGCCCGCTCGGGGCGTAGATGACTTGTGCTATCGGCCATGTCCCCATGCTGAGTAAAAACCGCAATGTGTGCATTCTCTAGCGAGTTGGCGAGGCTCACCGCAGCGCGAATTGTTTTCTGCCGTTGCGTCTCAAGAATCGCCTCAGCCGCATAGCCAGCTCCTCCGCTTTGTGCGATGCGTCGCGCCACCCGGTCTAGCACCTTCACGCACTCCACCGGATATTTTCCAGCGGCCGTTTCGCCGCTGAGCATGACCGCGTCAGCCTGTTCAAACACAGCATTCGCCACATCCGTGATCTCCGCTCTAGTGGGAACCGGATTTTCAATCATGCTTTCCAGCATGTGCGTCGCAACAATCACCGGCCGTCCAATCTGAATGCACTTTTTAATGATTCGCCGCTGGATAATCGGGAGCTCCTCCATCTTGCATTCGATACCGAGATCGCCGCGCGCAATCATGATGACGTCGGAGGCTAGGATGATGTCTTTGATGAACTTCACTGCATTTTGATCCTCGATCTTTGCAATCGTGCGCGCATTGCTGCCAAGTTCCTTCAAGAGGCGTTTCAACTCCAAGATGTCAGCCGCTTCACGGCAAAAACTCAGCGCCACAAAATCCACGCCCACCTCGACTCCCAAACGGATATCGGCGTGGTCCTTCTCTGTGAGCGGTGGCAGGCCGACCTTTACCCCTGGTAGGTTGATGTGCCGGCGTGAACCCATGGCGCCTTCTGTAAGAACTTCGCAACGGATGCGGTGCTCGTTTTTTTCTAGAACCTTCATGTGAATGACTCCGTTATCCACTAGCACCGTGTCGCCGACATGGATGTCGTTCACGAGGCCATCGTAGTTCACATCCACCGAGTATTCCTCCTCACTGCGCGCGCCTCGCACGGTGAACTCAAAAATATCGCCCGGCTTCAAATTGAGCTTTACCGGCAGGTCGCCTGTCCTGATGGCGGGCCCTTGTGTGTCTAAAAGGATTCCGCAGTTCAAATCCAGATCAGACGCAATACGGCGGATTTTTTTTACAACCTCGCGCACCCAGTCGTGCGGCGCGTGGCTCATGTTGAGACGAAAGATATTTGCCCCGGCTTCGAGAAGGCCCTTGATGATTGCATCGGAACCAGATGCTGGGCCGAGCGTGCAGATGATTTTGGTCTTGCGCATGGGCCTATCAAAAACATGCCCGATGGCGTTGCAAGGTTTCTATTTGTAAAATACGTTGCTTTTATCGTTGTATGGCGATACATAGATAAAAATTTAACCAACAACATGACAACTATCTGTCCAACCGAACTCCAATCCGTGCTTCAATCAGACCACACGGCTCAACTCCTCGATGTGCGCACGCCATCCGAGCACGCTCAAATCCATGTCCCAGGTGTGCATTTGGTGTCGCTTGATCGATTGGATGCCTCGCAGCTTGCGGTCTCGACCGGTTTTTCAAAGGCGAAGTCTGTTTATATTCTGTGCCAATCGGGTGGACGGGCGAAACAAGCTGCAGCCAAGCTTGAGCAGTCGGGTTTTGAAAAGTGCTGCGTGGTCGAGGGCGGCACCTCCGCATGGGCAGCAGCCGGGCTTCCGGTGAATCGAGGGTCGTCCCGGGTCATTTCTCTGGAGCGCCAAGTGCGCATCGCGGCAGGCCTCCTTGTCCTGTCAGGCGTTCTCCTGTCGCAATTTTTCAATCCGGCGTTCATCTGGCTTTCGGGATTTGTGGGAGCGGGTTTGATTTTTGCCGGAGCCACGGATTGGTGTGGCATGGGAATGCTCATTGGCCGCATGCCATGGAATCAAGGCTCATCGCGCGGCTTAAAATAACAAAATCATGTTTCTCAAACAAATCTCCGACCCCGCCTTGGCGCAATACTCCTACCTCATCGGCCGTCAAAGAACCGGCGAGGCCATCGTAGCTGATAAATTTGAGAACGCTCCGAAGTCCATTCTGGAATAAGCAGCATAGCCCACGGCTTGCCAGGTGAGTTTGCTCCTTGCGCGATCAGAAGAAATGGGAACCCCAAGCCTGATCGCTACTCACGCATTGCTTCTGCCTTAGGCGCTGCGGGCGTGCTTCTGGTGTGGGAGCTGGATTCATCATAGTGCCCGCGCTTTTCTCTGTCACCGGAACGACGATTCATCGTGCTGCGGCGATTTTGATGTCGCTCTCCGGCGTTGGAGCCAGCCTTTTAATGAGGCACAGCGTCATCTGAGCAGTGTTACATCGTGAATTGTGCGGAAAACTCTTTTGCCCGCCTGTTCATTCCGTCACACATGAGCTTGCACAGTTTCATCACCAGAGGATCGCTAATCGAATAAACTGCGCTCGTGCCGCGCTGTTCGCGCCTGAGAAATCCCGCCTCACGTAGCACCGAGAGTTGCTTTGACACATTTGCTTGGGACAACCCAACAGCCTCCACGAGCTCGCCGACAGTGCGTTCGCCGGATTTGAGTTCCTGCACAATCGCCAGACGAGTCGGTTCCGAAAGAGCCCGGAATCGAGCTGCAATCTGCTCTAGCGCCTCTCGAGACTGTTTTTTTGCCATCCCTTAATATCGCTGTATGCCGATAAGAAAGAAATGAAAAATTGGGGATAGCGCGGTGCATCGAGGCCGGCGCGAAGCGTGCTGGAACCCCATTGTTTCGCATGCCGATTGAACGGATCTGCCGCACACCATGTCTTACGCGTTCACAACTCCCCGTTGCATTATGAACTCCCTCCTCGCCGTTTTGCTCCTCCTCGTCTCCAGCGTCTCCTGTTTTGCCCATGGATCGATGGGGAACCGGCCTCCTCCCGATTATCAAAAACAAGGTCAAACCTTGAACTGATTCGAGACATTTGAGCGTTTTTGCAGGGACCGCCCTTTCTCCCGCCGGCACATTTGCTCGGCGGGAAAAAGAGCGAGAGACTGGCCATCTGCAACGCCTGTGGATTATTATAAAACAAATGACACCGCTTGTTTTGATTGTGGGATTTCTTGGATCTGGGAAGACCACGTTTCTTAAAAACCTCATGCCAGCCCTTGCGGTGGAGGGCTTGAGGCCAGCTTTGATCATCAATGACTATCAGAATGCTCGGATCGATGCGGAGCAATTCCGCGATTTGGCCGAAGAGGTGAAGGCGCTCAGCGGCGACTGTGTGTGTTGCGGATCGAGGGATGCGCTGCTTGAGGCGTTAAAGGCTTTCCAGCATGACAGCGGGAGGGTTCTGCTCATTGAAACCAATGGCACGACAGACTCTGCGCAGCTCATCGAGTGCCTCGCGCTCGATCCGTCTTTGAAAAACTTCAGCCCGCCAGTTCAGCTTTCCGTGATTGATGGCAAGCGGTGGCAGCGTCGTTTCTGGCACAATGCT
>VFJO01000188.1 GCA_009886045.1 Verrucomicrobiota bacterium | reverse complement strand
ACGATGCGGTTCCTGAACAGCGACCCGGCGATGGATGGCCTGAACTGGTATGCGTATGCGGGCGGGAACCCGATCAACTTTGCCGACCCGACGGGGTATGGGGCGCAGAAAGTGCTGGGTGCGATGAATAGTGGGCTCAATGCGCTCGGGATGGTGGGAGGCGCGATTACTACTGGAATCAAAAACTATAACAACACGGCAGCAACTTTTTGGACGGCAGTCGTGGGCAATGTAGCATCGGGATTCGATGCGAGTGCAGTGAACCGCCTGCAACAAGCCAATCACCACTACCGAAGTGGCCAAGGTGCACCGATCACGGTTGGTTCCAGTAGTTTGAACTTTTCGGGATTAGAAAGGAAGACTGAACAGAGAGGTTATACATTTCCAAATTTCTCCTCTGGTGATTTTTTGGTTCACGGTTCGGTGAGTTTGATACCTCAAGACAATGGAGCAAAATTAAAGATTTCAGATACTTATAACTTTGATATAAAGCCATGGAGTCCAGATAACTTCAATCGAAACGTAGCGACAATGATTTCACACTTTGCGGCTGATCCTTTGGATTTTTATACCAATTGGTCAGGGGAGAGAGGTAAAGGTTGGGCTTACTGGAACGGTAGCGGAGCTTACCCTTTTGAATTTTCTCCAGCAACTATCACCAATCCGAAATGAATATAAATCAATATTTGCAAGTATTAGTGGTTGTTGCTTGCTTGTTAACGTGCTCGTGCTCAGAGAATCCATTTTCACAAAATTCATTTACTGAATATGCCAACAAGCGGTTACTGGACCACGTAGAAGCTGATGGCTATTCAGCGGATGAATTTTATCCTGGAGAGGTCGTAAACGGATATCAAACTGATTCGGAAAGAAATGTTAGGCTCTATCGAACTTGGATAATGAAGTGGAAGAATCGGACCGAAAATTGGAGCGTCGGCATCTTGTATCCAGATGATGGTGATGCGCAAATATGTTATTTTGACGACAAACCCGGCGGATTTGGCCCCAAGCCAGGTTTTCAAAGAGGAATTAAGTGGTTGCAGCAAAATTCAAAAGAATAAAGCATTCTAAATTACTTAATGTATAAAACAATCCGAATCACTGCTTGAAGAACCGCTTAAATATGATCGCTCCGCCCGCCGATCGACATTTCAACACGCTCCTCAGCGGCGAGGCCGACGCGCTCCACGGCTGGCTGAATCGCCTCGACTCCACGAAAATGCTCCGCAACGTCGCCGTCATTGCCGTCGGCGGGGGACTTTACGGCGCGGCGATGGGCTGGTGGCGTGCGCCGGAACAGGCGTTGTTCGTCGCCGTCAAATTTCCGCTCATCATTCTGCTTACCACGCTCGGCAACGCGCTACTCAACTCCATGCTCGCGCCGCTGCTCGGTCTGAACCTCACCGTCCGCCAGTCATTGCACGCCGTGCTGATGAGCTTCACGATTTCCGCAGCGATACTTGGTGCATTCGCGCCACTCATTGCGTTCATGCTCTGGAACGCGCCGCCGCTTACCGAACCTTCGCTGTCCGCGCGCACGACCTACAGCTGCATCCAGCTCGTGCACGTCGCAATCATCGCATTTGCCGGCGTGGTGGGCAACGCGCGCCTGTTCCAACTCCTGCAACGCCTCGCTGGCGGCAACCGCAGCGCAGCGCGGCGCGTCCTGCTCGCGTGGCTTGCGGGAAATCTTTTCCTCGGCAGTCAGCTTTCGTGGATACTGCGGCCCTTCCTAGGCTCGCCGCATCTGCCCGTGCAATTTTTTCGCTCCGACGCGATGGCTGGGGGCTTCTTTGAGTCCGTGTTTGCCTCGCTCTCCTATCTTTTCAAAGTGATTTTT
>VFJO01000310.1 GCA_009886045.1 Verrucomicrobiota bacterium | reverse complement strand
CTCCAGGGCTGCCCGCTGTGTTGGCCTTCACAGCCTCAAAAGCCTGTATTCAAAGCCCCTTCGGAATGATCGCTGAACACAACGCTTCAACCAAAAAAATGAACGATCGTTCATTTTTTTGGTTTGCTTGGTCACGCTAATCCGAATGTGTCTATGTTTTGCAGGCACCCATTGTGAATGGATCCAGCCCAAAAAACCAAAAGCTCTAAGCGCCTTTTTAACGCTGGATAACGAGGCGTAGCGTCTCTGGCGTATCTTCCACCTTCGCTTTGCAGGAGGGGGCGAGTTCCAGGACGCACTTGAGGCAATCGGCATTTTTCTTTTGGTCTGAAGCGGAGGCGGTCACAGGCATTTCGATAATAATCTGATCGCGAGTCGCAGTGAGGCTCAGCTTGAGTGGTGGGAGTTGCAGGAACGAAGATTTCCCAGCGTCCTTCTTCGGCAGTGGGGTGGCGTATGTGGCCATTTGTTGGAGGATGGTTCGGAGAAGGACGTAATCGCGGGTGAGCGTGGGGTCCGGTTCGGCGTTTTGGATTTCCAAAGGCAGCCCCCAACCGAGTTCCTGCTTGCCGAGCAGGACGGTGAGGTCCTCGAGGAGAGCGCCCAGGGGAAAGGATTCTTCGTGGAGGTCCAGGGAGGCCGTGGGAGTTCCAAAGAACGGGAGATCCTCCGCGACGAGGCTATTCCACTCCGAGCGCATGGCCCCGATCCACTCAGGCGACGAGCCGAGGCGGAGTGCGAGTTGGGCTTCGTAGAGGGACTCGGGGGAGACCGGCTGGCCTTGGGATTCATTGGAGAGAAGAGATCCCTCTTTGAGCGAGATGGGCTTGCCGTGTAGCCCTACAAAGAGGGGCTTCACAAACTTGGCGATGCCATTTTTGCTGTATTCCCAAAAATCGATAGGCTCCTTGTCGGTACCGTCGTAGGAGTAGTTCCAAAAAACTATCCAGCGCAGGTGGTTTGGAAACGAGGAGCCTGGCCCTCCGCTATTTGTGAAGCTGCCGCCGTCGACCCGGTCGATGAGTGTGGCGTAGGGGCCGTTGCCATGGGAGTCGACGGACTGGTTTTCTTTGAGCTTCCATCGCCACACTGTGGTTCCCGAAGAGCGGTTGCCTGTGGAAACGCCATGGCGGTGCCCAGCCCAATCGCGTGACAAGCCGAGGAGGTTGAAGGAAGCATCCGAGCGGGCCGCGGCATTGTAGTGCGCCATAGTGCCCGCAAAACGGGTCATAAGAATCGAACATGCAGCGGAATTTTTGACATAGATGCCCGTGTTCATATTCAAGAATGAGCAGCGCCGCACCCACCCGTTGGCGACCCCGTCGAAGAGTATGGCATCCCACCCCTCATCATCGAGGGCGCTACGGTGGTGGACAAATTCGGCACGCCAACCGCCTTGGAAGGCGATGTCCTCGACTCCGACCTGAGTGATCATGTCCACACGAGCCACCTTGGCACCAAAATCCTCACCGACATTGACGAGAAGAGGTTCCCTGAGGATGAGCGTGTTGCCCTGCACCTCGCGCACGCGATGCAGCTCACTGATACTGAGACCCTCGAGGATACGAAGCCATGTGGGGTCCGCCTCCAGATCGGCCATGAGCTCGGGGCTGAACATGGTTGACTTGGCTTTGATGGCAAGCCAGTCACCAGGCTTCCATCCCTCGGCTGATTCGATAGGAACTTCGAAGGTCGAGCGTTTAAGCGGGGCGGTGATTTTTACTAATTTTTTTGAGGCGGCCGGCTTCGGAGCTTCGCCTGGAGCGCTTGGTATGCGGTCAAACTGCGACTTTTCTTGAAAAATAAAGATGTAGGGAATCTTCAAAAAGTCGCCGGTATCTTTGGGCACTTTGTAATTGCCACCATAGTAGCCGCTGTGGATCGAGCGGATCACTGTGCCTCCTTCACTGGATCTCGCGCCCCGAATGACGATGTTGGAGGACATGATGCGGATGGGGTCGACTTTGTTACGATCCGCCCAGACCAGAAATTTCCCGGCAGGAAAAAGGACGACGCCCCCACCTGCTTTTTCTGCGGCGGCGAGGGCATCGCGGATGGCTTGTTCATCGGAAATGAGGTCGTCAGCGATCGCTCCGAAGTCCGTGACTTGGAATATGGGGCTAGCGACATCGGGGATTGGTTTTTCGCTGTTCTCGTAGCCCGCATAGGAGAAATCGGGGAGGATATCCGGCGATGAGCGGTCGGTTGCGTCCTTGAATTGAAGCCAGAACTTTGACTCGGCAGGAGGGGGCGCGGAGGGACTTGCAACGCCGCCTGTTAGGCTGGCGGCAAGGAGGAGTGTGGCGACAAGTAGTTTCATAGATTATTAGCTGGAGGGGTTAACGGGGATGGAGAGCCAATCGATGATATCCAAGCCCTCACGTGGAGCAAAGGAGTCTGCTGCTTGCTGGATGGCAGGATCTGGGTAGATGGCAGCCCCTGCGCCCAACCAAGAACGGGCTTCTGAGGGGTCGAGTTTTTTGATTTGCGGCGACTTCCAAAGCTGCGGGTCTTTTAAAAAAGGAACCAAGTAAAGCATCGCTGCACGAAGGCTGCCGGAGCCGTCGGGCGCGACATGATGCCAGAGGTCGATACCCAGCGAGCGGGCCATCGTGGCTCCCTTAGCAAGATAACGGAGATTGTAGCAGCTGTAATTCCAACTGGTCGTGCGGGCGAGTTCCTCGGGTTGGCTTCCATCGGGTTTGATTTGGGAATCCATCCTTGAAGGAATCGATGTTTCGAGAATTTGCCGTGCCTCGTCTTGTTTGTCAGCGGCCACGAGAATGGCCGCAAGCTGGAGGTCATACATCACGCCGTGGTTGTTTACGGCTGCTCGTTCTTCCACCGCCAGCGGGCTGGTGCAGAGCCATTCCGCAAATTTTGAGCACCAGCTGGAGAAGCCCTCCCTATCGGACGCAGACCAAGATGCGCTGGGAGAAAGAAGCGTGAGGATATCCGGCAGTTTGATAAAAAGCAGGGTATCGATCACTCCAAAGCTGCGTCCCGCGACACCGCCGGGAACTCCTTGGCTGTGATTGAGGTTGGGGTTCATCCTTGTCTTGGGATTGAGGAAAAATCCGCGCAAGAGACGCGCTGCGCTGGTCGCGTATTTTTCCTGATCTGTGAGGTGGTAAGCTATCGCTAGAACCTCTGCCGTTCGCAACATTTTGAGCATTGGCTCTTGGTCCGACATTTTCGCCCGATCGGGATTCCGTTCCCCATCTTTGCGGATGTAGGGCATGCCATCCGGCGTATCGGGATTGGGCCAGTAGTAGGGAGCTGTGCTGAAATAATCGTGCGGATCGCCGCTGGCCTGGAGGTTCGGATTTTCGGTGATCGTGATGGTGGGGAGGTCTAAAGCATTGTCAGCGTCGGCGAGAATTTGCTCGAATCGCATTGCAGCAGGGCTGCCCGGCGTCGCGGACTTTAGCTCCGCGAGTCTCGTTGGTTGAATCAGGATGAGCGGCCTAGGGGGTGCCGCTTGAATGTTTACCAAAAGGCAAGGGACAGCCAAAAATATGGCAAGGCCCAGCGATCTACTCGGCATCGCTATCGGACTTGGCGCCGGCATCCTTGGGAGGCGTCGCAAGCCCCAAGCCCACGAGAAACTTTGTGGCTTCGTCCGAAATCTGGGCCTTGTTCCGAGCACCAGCATCACCCAGCTTCGAGGAATTCGGGGAATGGGGCATTCCCTCGAGTGAAACGAGAGTACACTTGTTGCCGTTAGAGGTCATTTTTGCGACGAAATCCTTGGAGTTCTGGAATTTGACGGTTTCATCCGCCGTGCCGTGGATGACGAGTGTCGGCGGCATCTTGGTCTGCATACGGGCCGTAACCGAGAGGGCGTTGGCACGGGCTTCGTCATTGGAAAAGCGTTTGGGCCCACCGTAGCCGGCGGCGCTTGTATCTGTCACCGGCCAGAGCAGGATCAGTGCGGCTGGTTGGACCGTTGGTGCAGGGTCGGAAGCAGGGTGCTGCGGGTCTGTTATGGCCGTCCAAGCTCCTACATGCCCGCCAGCGGAACTTCCAAGAACTACGATTTTTGCGGGATCAATCCCAAGTTCAGCAGCGTGATCTTGAATCCAACGCAAAGCCGACCGTCCATCCGCAACGCAATCCTCTGGAGTGGTCTTAAAGCGGGACTTCGTGCGATAATCGGGAGCGATTCCTACCATGCCCAGTTTGCTGGCCCATTTCGCCCAGCCAATGCTTTTTTCTGGAGTTCCTGATGTCCACCCCCCCCCGAAAAATGCAACCAAGCACGCACGCTTCTCCGAGGCTTTTGCATCTTTTGGCTCAATGACATGCAGGAGTAGATCTCCATCATCTACCTTCTTGAATGGGATGGACTCTGCACCCGGCAGTGTCAGCGGTGTTTCCTCCGCCTCGGCCGGCTTCTTTGTATCCGCTGTCTGAGCTTGCAAGAAAACGCAGGTGGAAAGAATCAGTGCCGTAGAAAAGCGAGGTATATTGGCCATTGGAATCGTTAAAAATTTAGCCGCTGCAAAATTGCGACGAACCAAGCCTACTCCGACTTAGCGAGGAGCAGGGGTTTTCTGGCGACGAACCAGCAAGACAGCACTGAGCAGACCCAACCCCAGGAGCGCCCAAGTGGAGGGCTCTGGCACGGCGGATGCCTGCAAGACGAGGTCGTTGCCTCCCTGGAAGGTGCCTGCCGTGGAGTTACCGCTGTAGCCAATGATAAATTGCTGATCGCCAAGCGTGAAGGACGAGCCCTCCGCCAAGGCGACGGAAACTCCATTCAGGGAATCGAAAGATCCAGTGATGCTTGTGGCTCCAGCAGTCAAGAAGAAGATCTGTTGATCTGTCGGAGTGTAGCTGAGGGTGAGAGCCAGATTGTTTGCGCCGTTTAATGTCACGGCTCCAGCAACTAGAACTTGGCTGTATTCGGTCCCAGCCGTGGATCCGCCAATTCCAGCACTGAATGTTGAATTGTCGCTAAGGGTGAGGGAATTTGAGAGTGTCAGCGTCCCCAATCCATTGACGCCTCCAGCTATCGTGGCGCCAGAGTTGACCGTCACACTTCCTCCGATGGTTCCATTTCCACCCAATAATCCGCCATCGACGCTGACTGCACTACTCGTTGAGGTGCTTCCGTTGATATAAAGGTTTCCTGCAGTGACAATGGTTGAGCCAGTGTAGGTGTTGGTGCCTCCCATGATCCAAGTTCCCGCGCCGCTCTTGACCACAGAGAGCGTGTTGGTGGCTGAATTATCTGAAAAACTACCAGAGATGATATTACTTCCTGTGTTACTTCCCGTGAGTGTCAGTATTTTATTTCCTGAAAAGTAAGAATCAATCGCGCCAGTTTTAGTAAGGCTCATTGTGGCACCGGCTCCATTTCCCGAGGCATCGAATGTTGCATTGCCGATTATTCTGAATCCTCGGTCTGATGAAGT
>VFJO01000206.1 GCA_009886045.1 Verrucomicrobiota bacterium | reverse complement strand
GAGGAGTTTGAGTGGCTACTCGAGGACAAAAACGCTTTTTTGCTCCGTCGCAAAAAACCGAAAAAATCGATTTTGAAAGACCGTGGGCCGCTAACTTGACGCCCATGCCAAGAGGGGCTGCCTTCGGCACTCTCCCGAGCCGTTACCTTACCGCATGGGTGATCTTCGGGCCAACCTTCGGTTGCTCCTTCTTGCACCTGCTCCAGTGCTCGATTGCGGTTAAATAAGATGCTTGTAGGTAAAATTATAAAACTTTTTAGTTAGTAGAGCAGGAATCGTCTTCGGCTGGCTAACACGTCCGAGTGAGCGGATTCTAATTGAGTTTGACATTAAGAGGCGCGCTTATATTTTTAAAGTTGTCCTATTCTATGAGACTCACTCCATTCCAGAGGCAAAGTATTAACGAGCTCTCTCGTAAACATTTTGGCGCTACCTGCGCAGCTTATTTATTTGGATCCCGAACAAACGATGAATTGAGAGGCGGTGATATTGATCTTCTCATCGAGTCTGATTTCAATCGGCAAGTTGATTACTCAAAGAGACTTGCATTCCGCAGCGAACTCAAGTGCCAGATCGGGGATCAGAAAATTGATGTGATTTTTGCACTGCCAGACGATGATCGCCCAATTGTCCATGAAGCCAGACGCGAAATGCTGCGACTATGAACTCGCTGTGCCATAAAAAATGGTTGTCTGCACTGGATGAATGCGATGCACATATTCTTCGAATTCAACATGCAATCGACCACTTAGAGCAAAAATTACCTCTCACCAAAGAGGCTTATGATTTTTTGAGTGGTAGTGATATCGCTTACATCGAACAAATCGTTTTTCGTTTTTCGAAGCTTCAGGATACGATAGGAAACAAGATTTTTCCATTAGGTCTTGTTCTCCTTGGAGAAGATATTGAAGCGCGACCTTTTATTGATTTATTAAATAAGCTGGAAGAACTTAGAATTATCCCATCTTCAGCCAAGTGGATGGAGTGGAGAGAGCTTAGGAACGACCTGACTCATGAATATCCAGATATTGTTGAAGATAGGATCCACGCCCTAAACAATTTAAAGACCGCACTTGCTGAAATTTTGCAAGTGTATCAAAAAATCAGAAAAATGGTCACCAATACACCAAGCGATAAGTTCTAGGTATTTTTGGATTGTAGTTTCCAATCTCGGAGGGCTCAGCGTCCTTGCCTGACGTGACTTTGAAATTGCGCGCGGAATCGGGATTTAGACAAAATTTACAGAATTGGAAAATTACCAGAGTTGACTGCACCTATCACCCTCCAGAGCGGCTCCGAAACCACGCAGCGCAAAGGCGGATCGCTACTCGAACCTTCGCAGGGCGCATCATGGAGCTTGAAGCTTTAAAAAATTCTGTAATATTCGCGAGGTGATTTTCTCTACGGCAAACTATGTCGAGCAATTAGCGAGTGCTTTTTCTCGGGTGGAAGTTGCTGTATGCAATCGGCTTGCGTTGTATCTTAACGCCGCGCGTGAGCGAAAAGCCAATATCTTTCTTTGTGGCAACGGAGGTAGTGCTGCGAATGCAAATCACTGGGCTAATGACCTTATTTACGGGGCAGGGAAGAATGGTCGTGGCGGAGTTCGCGCTCACTCACTGGCAGCCAATACCTCTGTCATCATGTGTCTTGCCAACGATACAGGTTACGAAAATGTCTTCTCCGGACAACTTCGTGTTCTGGCATCGCTAGGCGATATTCTCATTGTCCTTTCCGGTAGTGGCAACTCGCCAAATATCCTCCACGCTCTGGAGGAAGCAAAGTCCCTTGGCCTGGAAACTTGGGCCATCGTCGGTTACGATGGGGGCAAGGCTTTGCAACTCGCCCAAAATGTGATCCATTTTCCTCTTAATGATATGCAAATCGCGGAAGATCTCCAAATGGTTGTCTGTCACGAAGTCACCAAAATCCTTTCTACACCCATTTAATGAATCCCAAAAAAATTCTCACTTATGACGAGGCTTCTGCAGTTCTTGATCAAGAGCGGCTTGCCGGTCGGCGGGTTGTTCAGTGTCATGGGACATTCGATCTCATACACCCAGGGCATATCGTTCATCTCGAGGAAGCCCGTGCATTGGGTGACCTGCTTGTTGTAACCATTACCGATGAGAAGCATGTTAATAAAGGCCCTGGTCGCCCTTGCTTCAATGATACGCTTCGCGCTCGCACGCTGGCTGCGCTGGAGTGCGTGGATTATGTTGTTTTAATTCCCTACACGGCTGCGGTGGAAGCAATTCGTCTCGTTAAGCCACATGTCTACTGCAAGGGCAGCGAGTATGAAGACGCGTCGAACGATGTTACAGGAAACATCCACGATGACTTGAGCGAGGTGCATGCGCACGGCGGGGAGGTTCGCTACATTGGATCGGTTGTTTTCAGTTCCACCCGATTACTGAATCGCCACTTCGACCACATTCCAGAAAAAGTCCGCTCGTGCTGCCAAAAGCTAGCCAGCCACACATCTGCTGCCGAAATCCGTACGATGGTCGATGGATTTCAAAGCCTCCGCGTTCTTGTCCTTGGTGATACGATTATTGACCAATATGCTTGTCTTAAAGTCCAAGGTCTAACCTCGAAGAATCGCATTATTTCTGGTCGCTTCCTGCATCAAGATACTTATCTCGGCGGTGCTTTAGCTGTCGTGCGACATGTGAAGCAATTTTGCTCAAATGTGCGATTCGTCAGTTTGCTTGGCACAGAGCCCTGGGTTGACGAACTCGTTGCCGGCGCACTGAGCCCTGAGGAAGACGCCACGCTGCGCGAGGAGTCCTTCACTACCGTCGTTAAGAAGCGCTATGTGGAGCCGCTTCTGGCGGGCAACGAACTCTCAAAACTCTTCTCAATAAATTACCTCAACGACGAGGCGCCTCTGCAGGCGGTTCAGGAAAGGCTCTTCGAGGTTGTGCGGCGTGAGATGAAGAAATGCGATGTCGTGCTCCTGGCCGATTTCGGCCATGGTCTCATGCAAAAAAAACTGCGCGATCTCGTGCAGGAAGAATCGCCTTTTTTGGTTCTGAATTGCCAAACGAACAGCAACAACCATGGCTTTAACATCATTACGCGCCAATACCAGCGCGCCGATGCCTTCTCTCTCGACAACCAGGAAATCATGCTCTCATGCGGCTTGCGGGATTTTGATCCTCATGCGGAGCTTGCGTCCATCGCTCAGCGTTTTGGTTCCAAGTATGCGTGGTTGACTCGTGGCAGCATCATGACTCTCGGTCTGGCTGATGGCTACGAGCCATCTGAAATCCCACCCTTGGTCACTGATGTTACAGATACGGTTGGAGCAGGAGATGCCTTTTTCTCGGTGGCCGGTCTTGCCGCAGTGAGTCGATTGCCGCTGGATGTGGCGACTTTCATTGGCCAACTCGCCGGCGCACAGGCCGTGAATATCGTGGGCAACGAGCGCCCCATCTCAAAAGCCGCCCTCCTCAAATCCGCCATGTCCCTTCTCAATTTCTAATACCCTATGCGTTGTATCGTCACCGGAGCTTCAGGTTTTATCGGCAGCCACCTTGTGGACTCTCTTCTCGCGGATGGCCACGAGGTTCTGGGTATTGATGATCTCAGCACCGGGCGCCTGAAAAACCTCGATGCCGCTCGCAATCAGGCTGGATTTCGTTTTCTGGAAAAAAACATCTGCTCCGCATCTAAAATAGACCTGCCATTTGCCGAATGCGACTGGTTTTTCCATCTGGCTGGGCGAGCCGATCTCGTTCCATCCATCGTCAATCCCGAGGACTACTTTCAAGTTAATGTGGAAGGCACATTCCGCGCGCTTCAGCTTGCCCGCGAGCTCGGTGTGAAGCGGTTCCTCTACGCTGCCAGTTCGACTTGCTATGGCATTCCCGATGTCTATCCCACGCCGGAGAGCGCTGCCTGCAAGCCAGAGCACCCCTATGCTCTCACGAAGCTCATGGGCGAGGAAATGGTCATGCACTGGCACAGGGTTTATCAGCTTCCGACGCTTTCGCTCCGCCTCTTCAATGTCTATGGCCCGCGCAGTCGCACCACAGGAGCTTACGGAGCGGTCTTTGGGGTTTTTCTCAAACAAAAACTCGCCGGTGTGCCTTTCACAGTTGTGGGCGATGGCTCGCAAACGCGCGATTTTACCTTTGTCTCCGATGTCGCCTCGGCATTCCTTGCTGCAGCAAAATCCAACGCCCAAGGCGAAATTTTCAATGTTGGCTCGGGTCACAGCTATGCCGTGAATCGTCTCGTGGAGCTGCTCGGCGGCGACAAGGAATTCATTCCACGGCGTCCCGGCGAGCCAGACTGCACCTTTGCTGACACACAGAAAATCACCTCCCGCATTGGCTGGACTCCCTCTATCCCGCTGGAAGAAGGCGTCGCTCGTATGATGGCGGTCATCGACGATTGGCGCGATGCCCCTCTTTGGAATCAATCCACCATCGCCGAGGCCACGGCAGACTGGTTCAAACACCTCGGACATACTTCATGAACAACCTCAATACAATCCTCGTCACAGGCGGAGCAGGCTATGTCGGTTCCGTGCTCGCTCCTCTTTTGCTGGAAGCAGGCTACACAGTTCGCGTCCTCGATCTCCTCATCTATGGTCCGCAGGTTTTTGATGGTATTCCCGCTGCTGACCGCTCGCGCTTGGAAATCCTTCAAGGTGACATGCGCGATGAGTCTCTCCTCCGTCAGGCACTGACCGGTTGCGATGCCGTTATCCACCTCGCCTGCATTTCCAACGACCCCAGCTTTGAACTCGATCCCTCGCTGGGCCGCTCGATCAATTTCGACGCCTTCATGCCGCTTGTGGATATCGCCAAGGAGAGTGGTGTGCAGCGTTTCATCTACGCTTCCTCCTCCAGCGTCTATGGGGTCAAGGAGGAGCAGAATGTCACCGAGGATCTGCCCCGCGATCCGCTTACCGACTACTCCCGCTTCAAAGCCATGTGCGAGGACGAACTCGAAAAACGCCGTGCTCCCGGTTTCACCACGCTCACCCTTCGCCCAGCCACTGTTTGCGGATGGTCGCCGCGTTTGCGCCTCGACCTCTCGGTCAACATCCTCACCAACCACGCTGTCAACAAAGGCAAAATCACCGTCTTCGGCGGCAGCCAGCTTCGGCCCAATTTCCATGTCCGCGATTGCGCCGAACTTTATGTAAAATGCCTCTCCCTGCCCGCTGCCCAGATCGATGGCAAGGTTTTCAACGCTGGTTACCAAAACCTCTCCCTCGACGCCATCGCCGAGAAAGTCCGCGAAGTCGTCGGCAGCCATGTCGAAATCACCCACACTCCCACCGACGACAACCGCTCCTACCACATTTCGTCCGATAAAATCCTGCGCGAGCTCGGCTATGCCCCCCGTTTCACAATTGAAGACGCGATCGGCGAACTCAAAGAGGCCTTCCAAGCCGGTAAAGTCTCAGATCCGCTAACCAATCCGCTCTATTTTAACATCAAACGCATGCAGGAATTCCAATTAAAATAGAAACATTATTGAACTCAGGTTGCGGAAAAACCGATGGTCTTTTCATCGGAGCCGGCTATGGGAATTGGTTAGCTATAAAGTTATCTAAAAGTAGGCTTTCTTTTTCACAACTTGACTTCTTTCGGCTTTTGAATTAGTCATGTTGGCATGGTATCTGTTAATTTAGCTGAGGCAAAAAAGCATCTTGCACATTATACAAGGCTTGTTAAAAGTGGATCTGTAGTTGTTCTTTGTGAAAGGAATAAGCCAATTGCAGAAATTCGCCCTCTTGGATATTCCTCAGCAAAACGCCCCAAAAGAAAAATCGGATTAATGAAGGGTCTCTGTCCTGTGGGAGTTGATTTCTTGCAGGAAGATTTGGAGATTGCTCAAGATTTCCATGATAGCTCAGTTTTTCCAATTTCTTCTATTGCAGTCTTGTGAACCTTCTTCTTGATACATGTGCATTTCTTTGGATGAGTGACCAAACGAGCTGCCTTTCGTCGCGCGCTCATTTATTATTGACAGATCCTGACAATCAACTTGTTCTCCATCAGGCAAGCACGCTTGAAATTCAAATCAAATATGACAAAGGAAATCTCCCTCTTGGCGTTCCTCCGCATAAGTTTATACCCGAGTCTATTGCCAAGCATAAAGTGCTCTACCAAGCACTTTCGGATGCAAATATCTACTTCCTCGAACGCCTTCCTAAGCACCACCGCGATCCCTTCGACCGAATTCTGATTTGCCATGCCATTATCAACGGGCTTACCATAATTACTCCCGATCCACTCATCCACCAATATCCAGTAAACTACATTTGGTAAATCGCCCATCAACTTCCGATCTCGAAGCCCTCGCCCGCGAAATCCGTTTTCGCCTCATTCGCATGTCGCATGAGGCCCAAAGCGCCCACCTTGCAGGCGCTCTTTCCTGCGTGGATCTGCTCGTGGCTCTTTACTGGCGTATTCTCAAAATCGACCCTGCGAATCCTGCCAGTGCCCATCGAGATCGCCTTATTTTTAGCAAGGGCCACGCTGTCAGCGCGCTTTATGTAACGCTTGCGAAATTCGGTTTTTTCCCGGAAGAAAATCTCGCTCGTTACAACCAGCACGGGGCCTCTCTGCCGGAGCAGCCTTGTCCCCAAATGACTCCTGGCGTCGAATGGGCCACCGGTTCGCTTGGTCACGGTCTTGGCGTCGGCCTCGGCATAGCCCTTGCCTCATCCATTCAACAAAATCCCCATGCAACATTTGTGCTTATGAGTGACGGGGAGTGTCAGGAAGGCAGCGTGTGGGAAGCTGCCATGCTGGCTCCGAAGCTTAAAACCGGCCCGCTCACCGTGCTAGTGGATTTTAACGGATGGCAGGCCACGGGCCGCTCCCGCGACATCATGCAAATGGAACCCCTCGCCGAAAAATGGACCTCCTTTGGCTGGGATGCCTGTGAGATCAATGGCCATTCCATGCCGGAAATTCTCTCCGCCCTTGAGAAGCCCCGCGACCATCGCCCTCGAGCCATCATCGCCAATACCATGAAAGGCAAAGGCACTTCATTCATCGAAGACGACAACAACTGGCACTATCGCGCCCCCTCTGCCGAGGAAGTCGAAAAAGCCGCACAAGAACTCGGCGTTGTTCATTAACCCCTCCACTTTTACCCTCCCTCGCCCTTTATCTTTCAAGTCTCAAGTCTCAGGTTTCAGGTTTCTAACTCCACTTTCCCCTTCCCATGCGCAACGCCTTCGCCGATGAAATCCTCAAGCTCGCCCTTGCTGACGAGCGCATCGTTGTCCTGAGTGGTGACATCGGGAATCGCCTTTTTGACAAGTTCAAAGCCGCCATGCCGACCCGCTTCTACAATTGCGGCGTTGCCGAGGCTAATATGATCTCCCTCGCTGCTGGCCTTGCCTCCAGCGGTCTGCGCCCTGTTTGCTACACGATCACTCCATTCGTCACAACGCGGTGCTTAGAGCAAATCAAACTCGATGTGTGCTACCACAACATGCCGGTTACGATTGTTGGCACAGGCAGCGGTCTTTCTTATGCCGCGCTGGGATCCACGCACCATTCGTTCGAGGATCTTGCCATCATGCGCAGTCTGCCGAGCATGAATGTTCTCGCCCCTGCAGATGCCCCCGAGTTGCGTGCGGCGATGCGCTGGGCATTTGCGCAAAATCAACCCGCCTATCTGCGCATTGGCAAAAAAGGCGAGCCCGTTCTCACGGAAGAGGCCGCCTTTACGGCTGGCCGCTGGCAGTGCCTTCGCACAGGCTCCTCCGCCACGCTGCTCGCCTGTGGAACGATTCTTGGAGAGGTCCTTGCCGCTGCCGACCTCCTCGCAAAAGAGAATATCCAAGTCGCCGTGTGGAATTGCGCCAGCGTGAAGCCGCTCGATTTGGAAGCCCTCTCTCATCTCGGCTCCTCACCGGTCTTTTCCATTGAAGAGCATTCCGTCCTCGGTGGATTCGGTTCCGCAGTTGCCGAGTTTTTATCTAGCAGAAGAGACCCGCCGCGCCTGATACGCTTTGGAATCCCGGATGAGTTTCTGCACGACTGCGGCGAGCAGGAAGAGGCTCGAGTCTACTGCGGACTCGATGCCGCCAGCCTCGCTCGCCGGATTACTGCCGAGATCGCATGATCGCTCTCGATCTCGACAATACGATCATCTGCTACGACGAAGCCTTCCGCGCTGCCGCATCCCAGCTCGATTGCCTGCCAGAACCAGGCCTCGCAACAAATAAATCCACCATCAAAGCAGCGTCTCTCGCCTGCGGTGGCAACGATCTCTGGACGCGCCTTCAAGGCCTTGCCTATGGCGAGAAAATCGGGAATGGGACACTTTTCCCAGGCTGCGCCGAGTTCGTTGCCTCAGCGCAAGAGGAGCTAGTCATCGTAAGCCACAAAACTCAATTCCCCGTTCTCGGGGACAAAACTGATCTGCGTGAGGCTGCCGCCAAATGGATTCAAGCAAGTCCACTCGCTGCTCTGCCCCTGCATTTCTTCGACACGCGCGAAGCGAAGGTCGCAAAAGTCTCCGAGTTGGGCCCTCGTGCGCTCATCGATGACCTGCCCGAAGTTTTCCAAACTCCCGGGTTCCCTGCCTCCACTGCTTTTATTCTCTTCGATCCAGAAAACACCCATCCCCTCTGGACTGGTTCTCCACGCCTTCGCTCCTGGCTCGAAGCCCGCCAACTTCTCCTTCCGCGATGACTTCGCCCGATCCCTCCCACGCCTCCCTTCAACTTCTGACGCAAATAGGGAAAACCGCTTCCTCCAGTCTTATTCCATTGGCCGGTGGCCGCAACAACCGCGTCTGGCGCGTTGACTGCGGTTCCGAATCCTTTCTTCTCAAAAACTATTTTTGGAGCGAATCCGACCCCCGCGACCGCCTCGGGCAGGAATGGGCTTTTCTCGATTTCCTTCAATCCATAGGCTGCGGCAAAGCTCCTGCGCCATTCGCAAAAGATCCATCCACACGCTTTGCCCTGCTGGAATTCATTTCAGGAAATCCACCCCAGGAAATAGGCGAATCCGACATCCTTGACGCGGCAGAGTTCTTTGCGGAAATGAACGCCCAGCGAGCATTCGCCAAAAACCTCCCGCCCGTCTCCGAAGCTTGCTTCTCGATCCAGGCACACCTTGAGACCACCGCTGCGCGCATCAACCGTCTTCAGCAAATTCAGTCCACCAGCGAAGAACATGAGCAAGCCGTGCTCTTCATTCGCGATACTCTCCTTCCGCTCGGGCACGAGCTCCGCAAAAGAATCGAAGACATCCCGGATTCCGGCCGCCACGAAATTCTTGCTCCTTCAGAGCGCTGCCTCTCCCCCTCTGACTTCGGCTTCCACAACGCCCTCCGGCAATCGGATGGCACACTCCGCTATGTCGATTTCGAATACGCTGGATGGGACGACCCCGCAAAAACCCTCATCGACTTTACCAACCAACCCGACCGCCTCCTCCCAGAAAAACTTGCCGCTCATTTCCTCAAAAAAACCATCCCCCTCTTTTCCAATCCCGACGCCCTCCACCAACGCCTCACCCTCCTCACGCCCCTCTACCAAATCAAATGGGCCTGCATCTGTCTCAACGCCTTCTTCCCAGGCCGTCCTCTTGACCCCACTCGCCCTCTAGCCCTTCAACTGTCCCGCTCGAAAATAATGACCTCGCGAGTCAGCACCGAAATCGCGAAAACGCCTCATTGATTTTTCCAGTCTCAGGTCTCAAGTTTCCCATTTCCTCTTATGTCCCAACTCCGTAATTTCGTCACTCCACTTCACAAAGCCACCTCCCGCGATGTCGTCGCTCGCATGGTCGATGACAAAGTCGCATGCATGCTCAAAGCCAAGGAATATGAATTCGACTACTGGGACGGCGACCGGCGTTTCGGCTACGGTGGATACAAGTATCTCGCTGGCCGCTGGAAACATGTTGCCCAAGCTCTCATCGACACGTACGGGCTCAAAGCCGGTTCTCGCGTGCTCGATGTCGGATGTGGAAAAAGCTTTCTCCTTTACGAAATGCAACTCCTCGAGCCCGGACTTGAGATCGTCGGATTCGACATCTCAAAACACGGCCTCGCCAGCGTGCATCCCGAGCTCAAGGCGAACCTCTTCCTGCACCGCGCCCAAGATCCCTATCCCTTCGAGGACCAATCCTTCGACCTCGTCATCTCCCTCGCCACTCTTCACAACCTCCGAATCTTCGAGCTTCAAACCGCCCTCAGCGAAATCCAGCGCGTCGGCAAGCAAGGCTACATCATGCTCGAGAGCTACCGCAACGAGCAGGAGCTCTTCAACGTCCAATGCTGGGCCCTCACCTGCGAATCCTTCTTCGACGAGCAAGAATGGATCTGGCTCTACAAACACTTCGGCTACACCGGCGACTACGAGTTTATCTATTTTTGAGACCTGAAACCTGAAACCTGAAACCTGAAGCTGGAAACCTGAAGCTGGAAACCTGAAGCTGGAAACCTGAGACCTGAGACCTGAGACCGGAGACCTGAAAATGAGCGAAGCCAAGCGAAAAGACGATTTGCGCGCCAGAACCAAGGAATTCGCTGGAGCGATTATCGACCTATTCATTGCCCTCGATAGGAGGAGGGATGAAGTTCGCGTTGTTGGAAACCAAATGCTGCGCTCTGGCACATCTGTGGCTGCTCAGTATCGCGAAGCTTCACGCGCCAGAAGTCCCGAAGAGTTCATTTCTAAAATCGATTGCTGCGCTCAAGAGGCTGATGAAACCCTGCTCTGGCTGGAACTCCTCACTGAAAAATGCTCCATTCCTCCCCAAAAAACAGATAGCCTAATTAAAGAGTCAAACGAACTTATTTCCATCTTCGTCACCATGTCCAAACGCACCAAAGCCAACAAAATGGGAATTAAGCCCCACCAATAAATTTCCAGTCTCAGGTTTCAAATTTCAGGTTTCTCTTATGCTCTCCGCCATCCTCGTCCAATCCAACGCTCCGCTCGAAGTCGCCGAACTCGAGATGCCCGAGTCACTCACCTTCGGCCAGGTCCACGTTCGCATTCATTTCAGCGGCATTTGCGGCGCTCAGATCAACGAGATCGAAGCAGCCAAGGGGCCCGATAAATTTCTGCCCCACCTTCTCGGTCACGAGGGATCAGGCATCGTCGAGCGGGTAGGGGAGGGCGTGACGCGCGTCAAGCCGGGCGACCATGTCGTCCTCCACTGGCGCCCCAGCGGTGGACTCCAGTGCCAACCGCCCAAATACCGTTGGGGAAACAAAATCGTCAACGCCGGCTGGGTCACCACATTCAACGACGAGGCCATCGTTTCAGAGAATCGCCTCACAGTCATCCCGCCCGGCTTCGACATGCGATTGGCCCCTCTTTTCGGTTGCGCAGTGACCACCGCCGTAGGTGTCATTAACAACGACGCCCAGCTCAAGATCGGCCAGAGCGTTGTCATTTTCGGCATCGGCGGCGTCGGCCTCAATATCGCCCAAGCCGCACAAATGGTCAGTGCTCATCCCATCGTCGGCATCGACCTCCACGACTCCAAGCTCGAAATGGCCAAAAAATGGGGACTCACTCACACGCTCAACTCCGCCACCGAAGGCCCCGCCCTCGATGAAAAAATCCGCCAAATCGTCGGAAAATCTGGAGCGGATGTCGTCATCGACACCACCGGCAATGCCCGCGTTATCGAGCTCGCCTACGAGCTCACGCATGCGGATGGCCGCACGATCCTGGTCGGAGTGCCCCGTGCTGGAGAAAAGGTCTCCATCTACACACTGCCACTCCACTTCAAAAAAGTGCTCAAAGGCTCCCACGGCGGCAGCGCAGCCCCCGACCTCGAGATTCCTCGCCTCATCAACCTCATCCAAGCCGGTAAAATGACCCTCGACGGCCTCGTCACCCACACCTTCCCGCTCGACAAAGTTAACGACGCCATAGCTATGCACCGCTCCGGCACCGCCGCCCGCGTCATGCTCAGCATGAGGGGAGAGTGAGAGGGGGAAGAAAACCTGAAATGGGAAATCTGAGACTGGAAAGTGAGTGCGAAAGAGCAGGAGTTACCATGGGACCCGCTGGCATATGTTCCGATCTCAGGTCTCAAATTCCACACTTTCTTCTCTCTCCCTTGACAACCCTGCGCCAGTGTAAGACCATCTTACCATGACTGCTACCCTCTCATCCAAAGGGCAAATCGTTTTGAATGCCAGCTTGCGTCGCGTGCTGGGCCTGACTCCCGGGATGAAGTTTGAAGTTCGAGGCGAGAGCGACCGCATCGTTTTAGAGCCTATTCGCTTGTCGAAGCCATCGGCCAGAATCATCAAAGAAACATCCAGTGGGTATTCTGTTTTGGATGTGGAATATGCCCCTATGCTGACCAGCGAGCGTGTAGCAGCCGCACTCGCTGACTTCCCATGAGCTATCTCCTCGATTTTAACGCTCTCATAGCAATGGGCTACAAAAAACACGAGTTTCATCGACGCGTCACTCTCTGGGCAAAAGGAAAAAATCTCCTCACTTGCAGCATTTCAGAGATCGGCTTCGTGCGTGTTCTTTCCGGCTTGCCCGAAGCAGATGTTACAACCGCGCTCTGCCGACAACTGCTCGCGCAAATGAAAGCCGATTGGAAAATGCAGCTCCTGCCAGATCACCGCGCTGCTGAAACTTTACCTGAATGGGTGCGGAGTCCGCGACAAGTTACGGATGGACACCTCCTCGATTTAGCTCAAGCCAATAAAGCCCAGTTGGCCACGACCGATGCTGGAATCCCCGGCGCCTTTCTGATTCCAAACAGCCCATAAAAACTCCTCACACTCCATACTTTCACTTTCACTCCACACTTAGTTCAGGTTTCCAGTTTCCAGTCTCAATTCCCAAACTCCACTCTTCCTTGTCTATAATTTTGGCAGTAATAGATTTATTAGCAGTCACCTGTTTTGCGATTTGCAGCCGAAAATATCTAAAATATGGCTAGCATTTTGATGTTTTAAGCTTAGCCTCAGAACCATCATAGGTATATTCTTTCATGAGTAATAAGTCATTCCACTATGTGTCAGCGAAAGCACTAATCCGCGAGACTTGTCGTTTGTGCAGATCACGTGCCTTGGAAATCGTTATTCCCATGGAAAATACTCCGGTTGCTGAAAAATTGCTTGAGAGCCCTGAGGATGCTGCTGATGTGGTGTTCCATCCCCTTGATGTTTTCATCTGCCAATCATGTGGGCATGTGCAACTTCTCCACATCATTGATCCGGAACTTCTCTACCGTGATTTCAACTACCGCAGCGCGGGCACCAAAGCGCTTATCGATCATTTTGATGCGACTGCGGCGGATGTCGCTTTCCGCTTCAAGTTTGGCTCCAATCCTCTTGCTGTGGATATTGGCAGCAACGACGGCTCTCTTCTTAAATGCTTTAAAAATAGAGGATTTAGGGTTCTTGGTGTAGACCCTGCAATCGAAATTGCGCAAGAGGCCACGGCAGCGGGAATCCCAACGCAGGCGGACTTCGTGACGTCGGAAGTTGTAGAAAAAATTGTCTTCGAACAGGGCCATGCCTCAGTTGTTTGTGCCTTCAATGTTTTCGCCCACACCAATGACCTCGAGGGAATGACAATCTGTATTCAGCAATTGTTGGCGCCGGATGGGATTTTTGTCTTTGAGTGTTCCTACCTCAGGGATATTTTGAACAAAATGTTGCTGGGAACTATCTTCCACGAGCATTTAAGCCATCATTCCATTACTCCGCTCTGGCAGTTTCTCGGCAGGTTAGGGCTTGAATTGATTGACGTGGTGCACAATCAAATTCAAGGCGGTTCTATCGTTGGTATAGCGCAGTTGAAAGGAGGCCCGCACCATGTCATGCAATCTGTTTCCGAATTCCTACTTATTGAACGCGATGAAAAACTTCTCGAACCCGCTACTGTTCGTAGGTTTTCCGAACGCCTATCCTTTACAAGGGATCGTTTGAGTGCATTTGTTGCATCACAATTAGCCATCGGAAAACGATTCTGGGGATTTGGATCGGCGAGAAGTGGGACGACGCTTATCACTCAACTTCGATTGGGGCGGGTGATTGAGAATATCGTGGATGACAATCCGGATAAGCAATACAAATTTGCACCGCCATTCGGCACGCCTATAGTTCCGACGGCCTCGTTGTATTCCGAAAAACCTGATTACATTTTTATTCTTGCTTGGATCCATACTGAATCCATCTTGGAGCGTCACAAACATTACTTGGATCTTGGAGGCAGGTTTATCGTTTGTTTTCCAGAGTTGAAAATAATCGGGAAGAACGGAAGTAATATGATATGAGCCGGAGTTGCTCCATGTGCGAGGCACCCTTGGTTGGCAAGGGTTTGGACTTGGGTCGATTGCCTTTAAGCCACGACTATCACTTGTTTGGCGATGACGATACCTGCCAATTTGTTCCTTTCGATCTTGTTCAATGCCCTAAGTGCGCTCTTATTCAGGCCAGAGAGATAATTCCAGGTGGTTTCCTAGTGCCTAAACATTCTTGGATTAAATTCTCTGAACCGGAAACACATATTCCCTCGCTAGCCTCTACAATCGTCCAGATTTTAGGCTTAGACGATTTAACAAAAATCGGATGCCTTTCGTCTAAGGATGAGTCATTGGCACTCGCTCTAAAGGCGAGGGGGGTTCATAATTTCTGGAAAATTGACCCTCTGAAAGATATTGGCTTTGAGGGTAATGCTTCCGGCGTTGCTTGGGTTAAGGACTGCTTTGACTCGAGCTTTGCAAGACATCTTCGCTCCATGCATGGAGGAACCGATGTCTTCATTGCACGGCATTTTCTTGAACATGTAGCGACCCCCTCAGTTTTTTTTGATGCGGTTCGTCAATTATTGAATCCTGGTGGGTTCCTCGTGCTTGAGGTTCCAGACTGCGAGCAGGGTATTAAAAGAATCGATTTTTCGTTCATTTGGGAGGAACACCCGCTTTGCTTCACGATGAATACCTTTCAACGGATGATATACCGCTTTGGCTACAGGATTGTTTTTTCCAAGGCTTATAGGTTTCCAAACGAAACATGTCTCGTTGCGGTTGCGCAACCGTATGCTGATCTCTCCGAAAGGGAGGCGGCGGGTAGTGCCACCACCCGCGAATTCGAAGCCTTCGAGGAATTTGTTTCTGGCTTCCCTAACCGCCGAAAACAGGTCCGAATGTTTTTGGAAAAATGGCGCCTTCATGGTGAAGTTGCTTTGTATGGTTCTGGTCACCATGCAAATACCTTCTTGCAAGTGCACAATGTTGTTGATCTAGTTAATATAGTCATCGATGACAATCCTGCAAAAATCGGTAAATATATGCCAGGCACATCCATTCCCATTAAATCCTCTACCAACCTGCTCTCAGACCGCGTAGTGCTGTGCCTCAGCACGTTAGGCTTCGAGGCTGAAGCGCGCGTGTTGGAAGCAGCACGAGCCTTCACCGAGACAGGAGGTTCGTTTCAATCTATCTTTCCGAAGAGCAAAAATGAGGTTTTTCGTTGGCTTGCTGGACCTAAGAGTTCAGTGTAGTTGTTCCACCTGTGAAATCTCTCATAGAAATTGCACCAAACATTTTAGCGGCGGAATCCCGTAGCATTGATGTATCACAGACTGCGATTGAAGACCTAAAAAGGCGTGCCTCGGCCAGCCTCCTCCAGCGTGCACGCATTCTAGCTCACGGCAGACCGGAAGCTTCGCTTCACGAAATGCTGATTGTGCAAACCAATTCTGTATATGTCCGTCCCCATCGCCACCATGCCAAATCTGAATCCCTCCATGTAGTCGAGGGGTTCGCTAAGGTTATCTTCTTTGACGATGACGGCAAAATCGAAGAGTGCATGGAGGTTGGTCCCGCCTCTTCGGGCAAGAGCTTCTTTCTGCGAACAAATACAGCAAGGTGGCACACCCAAGTCATCATCTCCCCCTACTTTGTTTTTCACGAGGTAACAAACGGACCCTTGGTGCAAAAGGACTCGGAATTTGCTCCTTGGGCTCCAGATGGGAGCAACTCGGAGGAACTTGCCAATTTTCAAGCCGAACTCGCTGAACAAATCCGCCAATGGCCAAAATGAAAGTTCTCATTGTGGGGGCTTCCGGTTTCATCGGGCGCCATCTTTTGGCGGAACTTTGCTCCGCAGGGCACGAAGCCCTAGGCACCGCTTCAAGACATGGAGTTCACGGTTTGCACAAATTTGATCTTCTTGAAGACAAGGTTGAGAAAGCGATCCCGAAGGATTTTTTTGCTGGCAGCGAACCCAAGCTAGCGGTCATCGCAGCGGCCGTTACAAACATGGACGACTGTCTAATTCATCCCGAGAAAAGCAGAAAGCTGAATGTGCTCAATACCCAAAAATTAGTTCGCTATCTCCAGTCGCATGGTTGCAGGATTGTTTACCTTTCAACTGGCCATGTTTTTGATGGCAGTGTCGGCAACCGCAGCGAGGATGATCCTACCTGCCCTATTAATGAATACGCGCGCCTCAAACTCGAAATGGAGGACTTTCTGCGGATTGAGTGTCCTGAGTCTTTTATTGCCCGATTGGACAAAGTTGTTGGATACAATCCCTTGTCATGGCACCTTCTTGCGGAATGGTGGGACCTGGCAAACAAAAAATCCCCGATTCTTTGCGTGGAGGGTATGGAAATTTCCCCCACCTGCGTTCGAGACGTTGCCCGAGGTCTTCGGTTTGCAATGGAATTGGATCTCTCTGGAATATACCATCTTGCTGGACCAGACAAGATAAAACGGATAGAATTCGCCCGCCAATTTTGTAGAATTGGTCATTTTGATGTGGAAGTGGCTGAAAAACCATTGGCCACCTTTGGGTTCTTAGATGGCAGAGCTGTAAAGTCAAGCCTAAACTCAGAAAAATTCCGCCAAGCCACTGCATTCGCATTCGCGAACTCTAGAACAATTCTGGAAGCCTTTTTTTTGAATGCTAAGGGTTATTGATTCACCATGGTATTACAGCCCCATCAACATTTAAGAAAACGCCGTTCTCGTTTGGGGTTGCAGCATCAATCAGCTTAATCATTGCGGCAACACTATGATCTGGAGAACCCGGTGCGTCCCACCCTCCGGTTTCCGTCCTCACCCATCCTGGATGGAGCGCAACCACGGACACACCTTTCGATTGCAAATCAAAACCGATCGCTTTTACAGCGGCATTCAACGCTGCCTTGCTAGTCCGGTAGATGTATGGGCCTCCCGTCTTGTGGTGCGGTTGCGAACCGCGTAGCGATATGCTTCCAGCCATGCTAGAAATGAAGACCATTTTCTTTTG
Source organism: Verrucomicrobiota bacterium (assembly GCA_009886045.1). Taxonomy (GTDB): domain Bacteria; phylum Verrucomicrobiota; class Verrucomicrobiia; order Chthoniobacterales; family Terrimicrobiaceae; genus UBA967. The sequence continues at coordinate 6,835 of VFJO01000206.1, read as the reverse complement.
GCTTCCCATTAGGAGATTTGGCAAGAGTGCCTCTGCGATTTTGATTGGTGCCATGGCATTGACATGCATTACTTCTATCCAAGCCTCCAAATTGATATTACCATAGGTGCTGGAAGAATCACGCGGCCCATGAATGGCCGCATTGTTAATAAGGATGTCAATTGCTTTGCCGTTCAAATCTGAAGCGAGTTGAGAAATATCAGATTGCGAAGTCACATCGAGTTGTAAAATTTTTACCATCTTGCCGATAGATTTAAGCTCTAAACTCAGGGTGGGGTTTCTGCAGGTAGCGTAAACTTGCCAATTCTGGGCTGCGTAGGCTTTGACAAATTCCAAACCTATACCTCGGTTGGCTCCGGTAATAAGGACTGATTGCATGTGGATTATTCTAAAAAAGCAGTTATTTCTATTTCAAGAGTGAAACGCATACAAAATTTTCTAATGGGCAATCTGATTTTAAATTCAAACCGATTTTGCTTTCATTTTTTGGAAAACATGTTTTCTTGTTCAGGCTAATTATGACCAATCCAAGCATTTCATTTATCGTGCCAGCATTGAATGAAGAAGAGCATATTACCGGAGCAATTGCTACGATCCTTTCAGCAATCGAAATCCTAGGCACTATGGAGTATGAAATAGTTCTTGTCAACGACGGCAGCACCGACAAGACAGGAGAATTGATGGAAGAGGCGGCTAGCAACAACACAAGAATAAAAGTTACTCATAATCCTCAAAATTTAGGACTTGGAGGTGCTTGGAAGAGCGGAGTTGCTATTGCTGAAAAAGATTATGTGATGATGGTTGTGGGTGACAACATCATGCCGGTTGGTGACATAGTTAGTGTTGTTAAAAAAATTGGTGAAGCCGATATCATATTGTTCCACTTGGCAAATCCCAGACTAAGAACTTGGGGAAGAAGGATTGGTTCGGTAGGGTTTGTCAGAGTTATCAATTTCCTTTTTGGTTTAAAAATTAAGTATTATCAGGGGTTGGTTCCTAGACGTGAGTTATTAAAAAAGATAAAAATTAAGACAAATAGTTACGCATTCCCTGCTGAAGTTGTGGTTAAGTTGATTAAGGCAGGGCACTCTTACACAGAGTTGGGGATTAGTGGCACGCCCTGCAGACGGGATAAGTCCGTGGCACTTCAACCTCGTAGACTATGGATGGTTTTCTTGACTATTTTGGACCTTTTTAAGGAAGTAAAGGAATACGAAAAAAAGTTGTCTACTGAAAACTAACTATTCCAAAAACAATCAAACCCTCAAAACGTTTTGAACTATTTGAGGAATTTTGTCCCGGATCAATATACTTGGTTTCCAACCAGTCAAGTTAAAAGCTTTTGTGTTGTCGAAAGCAAAGCCATAGTCGTTACCGGGCGTTGTTTCGAAGTAGGCATTTTTATCAACCAGTTCAATAAATTCCCTTAAAGAAACGAGATTTTTCTCACCACCGCCTGCGTGGATTTTTTCACCAACAACACGTCTCTGGCAAAGGAGTTCAATGAGCAAGCCAAGATCATCCGTGTGCAAAGGATCCCTGAATTGGTGTCCTCCCGATGTTAGTTTTAAGGGATTCCCTTTTGAAATGGACTTAATAAGTCTCAAAATCCAGCCTCCACCAGTATGGTCGAAGTCGGTATAGGGGGACGTCAAACGGATTACGTTGCTGAAGGCGTGTGACTCGGAGATGAACTCTGCGATCACTTTCGACTTTCCGTAGAAATTTTGCGGGGAGTAGGGGTGGTTTTCATCAAAGAAGAATTTGGGTCTATAGCCTTTTTCTGTAAAAATAACATCATCTAAGCCATATATGTTGTTGAAGACCTCCCTCGTTGAAAACTGAAACCAAAAAATTTCGGATCCTTTTAGGATTCGTGCCAGGTGGCGCGCGCCTTCAACATTTATAGTGTCCCCAGGGGCATCCACTTGGAAGTTTTTTGAAGTAAGATCGGCTGCTACTGATAGATTTATGATAGCCTCTATATTATTTGTAGCTAAGGTCTTAGATTGGAGTTTGAAAATATCTTCCTTTTTATCCCAACCAATGACATTATGCTTATGGTCTAAATAAGACATTAGTCCTTGACCAAGATAGCCTTCATGGCCGATTAGTAGAATATTCATTACATTCCTCCCCCATCAACGCCAACGATTGAACCCGCCATAAAAGAGGCCTTATATGAACAAAGAAATGACACTACAGATGCGATCTCTTCTACTTTTGCAAGGCGGTGAATAGTTTGATTATTTTTGAAATAATCGTCTAGTGCTGCAGGATTTTCCGTCTGGAGCTTTGCTAAGGGCCGTCCATCAATGAAAACGGCTCCAGGTGCAACGGCAGAAAGAATAACATTTTCCTTTGCCACTTGCCGCGACACGGATTTGACATATGCGTTCAGAGCGGATTTCGCTGAAGCATAGGCTGCGTTACCTTTAAAGTTGTAGGTGGCTAGTGTGGATAAATGCACAATCCTTCCCCAACGCCTTTTGACCATTTGAGGAATAAAAATACGGTTCAAATCGATTGGAATTCCCAAATTGAACTGCCAGACTTTGGCCCAGTCCTTGGCCGAGGCAAAAGGATCATAGACTCCTGCAGATCCTCCAAGGTTGTGAACTGCAATATCCAAATCGCCGATTTTTTGGATTTTATCGGCAAGATTGAGAACCCCGCTTTCATCCATCAAATCGATTGGAACCACATGATGTTTTTCTTGATTCTTCATCTGGCTGCGCAAGTCCTCAAGAGCGTCTCCAGATCTTGCTACGAGAATTACGCAGGCTCCCTCCTGGGCCAAGGCTATCGCAATTGAACGGCCTATTCCTCTGCTGCATCCGGTTACCAAAGCTAAACGGCCTTCTATTCCTAAATCCATACAATTTTTCTATACCGAATCAAGTGGAGTGTCAACCGTCAAGTAAAAACATGTTACTTAGGCTGGTGGGGGTAGACTTGTATATTTCGTAAAACGGCAAGCCAGAGTTTATCTTGTTCTTTGGGGGGACCATTTGGGTTAGCAAAAATTGAGATGGGATTGATTCCAGGTTGCAGCGTAAATTAGAAATTGTCCAGGAATGTCGATCGCAACCGAGGTTCAAAAGTCTGGATTTATTAGCCATCTCGTTCGTTAAGAAAAATAAGTCTGCAGTTTACGCCCAACTCATCTAGATAGACCCAAAATAAGTATGGGGTAGCAGTGCAGTTCTATCCAATACGACTCGGAGCCTCTGTATTCAAGCAATATTTAGCAAAAAAACTAAAAATTACCAACATTTATCTTTGATTTAATGTAATCTAGTTTTTCTGAAGGAATCATAACTAAATTACGATGGTCATTAGAGTTCGATGTGATTCCTTTTTTATATAAAGAAAGGTCATTTTTATTATGATCATAAAAATAAACTCGCATAGCTAACAGGTGTGATAGTTTAATTATGTCATCATAATCGGCCTCATTATTTTCAAAAAGGACATATGGACGAGATTGTAAAATAGTTTTTTTGGATCCATTCAAAACTTGCAGGTCCATTCCTTCACAGTCAATTTTAATAATATCTGGGGTTATATTCAAGTCATCTATAGTCGTAACCTTTATGAGATCATTTTTAATTCTCAAGTGATTTCTTAAAAAAGAAGGGAAGCTTTCGGAATAATTGAAATTTTCAGTTTTTAAGCTTGCGGCCGTATGGAGAGGGAAGCCTAGCCAGGTCTGTGTATACAAAGTCATAGTTCCGTTTTTATTGGAAAGTGCGATAGGAATAAAATCAAATAATTGATTCTTTTTCTTTAATCGATTTAAATCCTTTTTATGTATTGGATTTGGCTCTATAGCTAAAATGTTCCATTTTGGCATGACATGCCGAAAATATGCTGAAGAAATCCCATTATTTGCTCCAGCATCTAAAATAAGACCATTTTCTTTTGTCGCCAAATATGGAATTATTTTGTAACTTTTATCATGAGGTAACATAAAAGGCATTCTGGGGAGCAAGCTGTAGATGAAATTATGAGATGGAGGAAATACTTGTAAAAAATATGCCACCAACTCAGAAAGCCTTTTTGGTTTACTCATAAATCAATATCGAAAAAACTGCAATTGTTATTCGGCAATACAAATAAGCCTGCAGTTTCCGCCTAAATCCACTGTTTTATTCTTTTTTGCAAGCTCATCCACATAGGTCATAAAACTCAGTATGGGGGGGGCATGCAGTTCTTTCCAAAACCATTCTGGTCGATTGTGTTCAAGCCATGTTTTACGATTGAGGAAGTGAATTCCCCGATCCCATTTTACTGCGATAATATAATTAATACCCAGCTTTTGAAGATAGGATTTCAGCTTTTCTGGTCCATCGAAGAGGGGAATCCCTGGTGCGGGGCTTGCCGCTCCAATCACATCGATGTTAAATATCTGGTTTCGTTTGTAGTCCAATAAATAAGGCGCATCGACAGCGAAGAGGATGCTGGAGCCCTTCGGAGTTAAATCTTGAAGGGCCTTGTATTCATCCTTATAGCCTTGAGGCAGGAAGGGGCCTGGCTTAGTGACCTGGCCATAGAGGCTCGAAATCGACTCCGATAAGAGACTCATGCTTGGCGCAAAGTGGACGAGCCCCAAAATCCCAACGGTAATGGCAATGAACCCAGTTGGGGTGATCAACGACCCCTTGCTATCGCTGGTAAAGGAATGATCCGTTGATTGCAAGCCGGAGATCGAGCATATGCCAAAGAGAAAGCCGGTAAACGGGGCAGGAAAGGTAAATCGAAACATATCTATTGGCGCGGCAAGACCGATCTTATAGGCAATGCAGAGCGATGCCACCAGAGATGCTCCCACTGCACATTTCACAAACTTTTCTACTGGTAGTATGAAAACCAAAAACAACGGAAGAACCAAAGCCGCCGCTTCAGGCCGTGTCAAAAAAGAACATGCGGCGACCCAATCAGCTACAGCCCCATCCTTTGAGCCTACAGTTACAAAATTCATATTTGCATTTCCCGGAATGAGAGGAAAGAATGGAGTGCGACAATCGATATAAGAAAGAATCATCCAAGGCAGCAGGAAAAGAACAACGGCCAACCATGGCGTGGCTTGTCTTCGTGCGATGGATAGCAAATCATTGCTGTTCTTAAATTGGCAGATCTGCCAGAGCGCAAAAAATCCGCAAGCAGCCAGCGGAAGAACCAAAAAAGTGGGCCGCATGGTGAGTGCTCCCGCTAATAAAAGGCCAGCCTGCAGCGCCTTGGAAATGTTGCCGGAACTCGATTTAAAATAATCCGCAAGAAAAAGCAACGCCGGAAGAATAAGGCATACGCCCGTGAGCGAGCTATTTGTGCTTATTCGCGGCACTGGAAAAACTAAAAATGCTGCAATAAACGCCAGGCGTAGAGGAAAATGCGTCTGCGCTAGTGCGGCGGTACGGCTCAGGAGGATGCCAAAAATAATGAGTTTCGCAATGCCCATATCCGGCAGGTGCCCGGTGCGCTCGGATGTCACGCATTGGATAACAGCCTTAAAAAACATATGCCCGCCAAGGGCGTATGTGCGCCTGGCAGTGAAGGGATCCTGAAGAGTTCCGGTTTGCGCTATACGCTCCGGCATAGCCAGGTAGCACATAATGTCGTCGTTGGGATCAATATTGCCCGGCCATGTCACCGAAGCCGCATAAACGACCCCTGCCAAGATCCAGAGTGGTAAGTCTTTTAGAAAAGCACCCCGATCAAATCGAGCGAGGTTTTTTGCATCATTGCGGAAAAAATAAAAAACCGCCGCCGCATCACCGGCGATAACCAATGCCACCATCACTGGCGTGGTGGAAACTTTGCAGAGCAGCAGCCAGCCACCCACGGCCACAACCGCCGCCATGCCGAGCGCTGCTTGCATGCCCCAGCCGAGATTTTCTTTCCTGTCCCAGCCGCATAGGTGGCTCAACAAGCGCCCGTGGCCAATAAAGGCCCCCAGCAAGGCAAGCCCCCAAAAGAACGCAAAAAAATAATCGTAATTCGGCATCTGCAAAAGAACCCAAGCTCAAAACCGCAGACTTGGAAAGAAAAAATTATAGTTCTGCAGTGGTCAGTAAACTGAGCCATGCTGCCATGCGATTTCTTTCAGCTGGTTGGAGGGAAGACAAAACAAAATAAAAGACGATCAGACCCCCTCCCGCCATAGCGAACATAGGCCTTAGGGTAGAGGCGCCTGCAAGAACCATCGCAACGGGTATGCACGCACTCAAACTCCATTTTTGAATGTTCAGGAGCCGAGAAAATGTAATGACCAGTGCTAAGAGTAGGCAGAACCGGTGGGGGGGAATTTTTTATTCCGTTAAAATGTTAAAACTCTGCAGGGCTGGTTGACGTGGGCTGTGATAGGAGATTTTTGGATGGCTGGCAAGTTTTTTCTTTTTTTCCTTTGCGGGGCGTTCTGGCAAGCCCCGATTTTTTTGCTCTGGAGCGCAAGGCTCGGCTGGCCTCGGAGCGTAGCGGAGAGGCCTGCGCGGGCCTGCAGCGGAAGAGCAAAAAAATCGGTCGGCAGCAGGGGGTATTGTCTTTTTCATGCGACTTTTTCCATTCCTGCCACTGCGGAGGGGTGGGACAAATCGGCGGAACCTGCACGTTCCAGCGCGGTTGCCTGATCCTTCATCATGCGCAGGTCGCGTTCGGCTTGGTTGTTGTCGAAGGGGACGGCGAAGTTGTGGAGGAACGCGAGGATGCTCGGGGAGTGGTCGCGGAAGCGGTCCAGGAGATTGAGGGCTTTGCTTTGCTTGGGGCGCCCCCGGCGTTTGGGTCCGCTTGGAGGCTCGGCGCGCGGATTCTCCGTGTAGCCTTCGTTAACGATGCG
>VFJO01000175.1 GCA_009886045.1 Verrucomicrobiota bacterium | reverse complement strand
GATCGAGTTCCAGCGCGGCAAGTTTGCCGAGGCGAACGCCTTCTTCCAGCGCGTGTTCGTCGCCTACCAGAAATTCCTCCCATGGGTCGCGAAGGCCTATTTGAAGAGTGGCGAGTGCTTCGAAAAGCTCGGAAAAAAAGAGGACGCCGTCCGCACCTACCAAGAAATGCTGCGGAGCGAAAAACTCGCGGCGTTCCCCGAAACCGCCGCCGTCCGCACACGCCTGCAATCCCTCTCCGGAGGTAAGCCATGATGAACGCCCCGACCTGTTTTGGCCTGCTTCTTGCCTTGGTTTTTTCCGCCCCGTTGGCTTTCGCCCAGCAAGCCGCGCCCACCATTACAATCTTCCTGAAGGACGGCAGAGCCGTTCCGACCGCCACCATCAAGCGCTCCGGGGGGAATGTGATGGTTCCCCTGCAAGTCGGCAATTCCACTGGCGAGATTGGCTACCCCGTGGCGAATATCGCTCGCATCGACTTTCCCGAACCCCCCGAGATCAAGGATGCGCGGGACTTGTTGTCCAAAGGAAAAATCGCCGATGTGGTGAACACTCTCAAGCCCGTGCTCGCCGACCAGCAACCCTTCCAGGATGTGCCGGGAAATTGGTGGCAGGAGGCCGCGCAGGTGAATCTCATCGCGCTCGTCACCGACAGCCGAGATGCCGAGGCCGACCAGTTGATTGCCCAACTCGAAAAATCCTCCGCCGATCCCGAGATCCTCCAGCTCGCCAAGGTGCTTCAGACCGCCAGCGCCGCTCGCAAGGGTGCGCACGAGACATCCCTCCCGGTTTTCGATGCCGCCATCAAGCATTTCAAAAACCGCCAGACTTTGGCGAACGCTTGGCTGAACAAGGGCCACTGCCACTTCGCCATGGGCCAGTGGGAGCCCGCGATCATGGCCTACCTCCGGATACCGGTTTTCTTCGCCGAGCAGAAGCTGCTCCTCCCCATCGCCCAACTCGGCAGCGGCCGAGCGATGGCCGGACTGGGCGACACTGCCAGTGCCACCGCGAAATACAACGAAGTCATTGCATCCTTTCCCAGCTCGGCCGAGGCCTCCCTCGCCAAGTCGGAACTCGAAAAACTCACCAACAACCCACCCAACCCATGAAGACTAAACGCAACATCCTGATCGCAACCATCACCAGTGCGCTGATTTTTTCGGCCACCGCACTTTTCGCCGAGGCTCCGGCCGCCGGAGAGGCGGGTGCTCATGCCGCCCACAACAAAACGCTCCTCGATCTCTTCATCGAGGGCGGGTGGGTCATGTATCCCATCGCTGCCTGCTCGATTTTCACGGTTTATCTTATCGGCGACTGCTCGATGAGAACGACCTTTAAGCGTGCCGCGCCGCCTCAGCATGAGGAGCAGGTTAAGAATTTCTTTCGCCAAGGCGACTATGTAAGCGCCTACAATTACTGCAAAGCCAACCCCTCGATTTTAACGAATGTGTTGCGTGTCGGCATTAGCCTTCTTGGCGAAGGCAAGCATGCTGTGGAGGAGGGAATTGTTTCCGAGCTGGGCAAGGAAAACTCCAAGATTCAGACATCGATCAGCTACCTCTCGGTTATCGGAGTTTGCACGCCGATGATTGGGTTGGTCGGCACCGTCACGGGCATGATGAAGGCGTTCGGATCGTTGGCGTCCTCAGGTATCGGTGACCCCTCGAGCCTCTCCGGTGCGATCGGCGAAGTGCTTGTGGCTACGGGCGCGGGTCTCTTTATTGCTATCCCGGCGTTCGGTGCTTTTTACTACATTCGCAACCGCACTATGTCGGTGATGCACCATATTCAGGATGTGATCAGTAGTCTCTTCCGCAAAATGCCCTACGAGGCGCTTGCTGGGGTCCATATCGGGGACGAGGAACTCTACGCCGCCATGCCATCCTGGTTGAGCGCCAGCGAAGAAACAGCGGACGAAACAGTCGCTTGATCGAGGCCATGGCAACTCACATCACACGCAAGGAGGTATTCTAAATGGGCGGGGGCGGAGGAGGTGGCGACGGTAGCGAACCGGAATTCCAGGTCGCGCCGATGATCGATGTGCTTTTAGTGCTCCTTATTTTTTTTATGACGCTCACTTCCGCCCAAGTCCTCAAGGTCGATAAAAGCATCAAGCTGCCCTTGGCTCCGGACGCCCAGAAGCAGGACACCCAGCGCGCGCAGGTGATTCTCAATGTCCGCTGGAACCCCGAAACGAAAAAAGCCTCGTTTGTATATGACGACAAGGTCTACGAGCAAAGCGGCGACTTGGTGCCCCTGATCAAGGTTGCCAAGCAGGCCGGCGAGCACAAAATCCTCGAAGGCAAAAATCCCACCTTCCGCTGCGTCATCCGCGGCGACCGCGATGTCCCCGCGATCTATGTCTCGCAGGCCATGAATACCGCCGCCGAGGCTGGCATCTCCGACATTTCCTTTTCTGCCGTGAACAAAAACTGACCCTCTATGAAACGCTTGGATCTCAATGTCAACGACGGCTCCGTAGGTTTCCAGATCGCCCCGATGATCGATGTGGTTTTTGTGATCATGCTTTTTTTCATGGTCATGGCCGGTGCGGTGAAGGTGGAGAAGGAACTCAACAGCCAGCTGCCCGGCGTAGCCGAGACCTCGGGCTCGACGGATTTCGTCGACGAGCAACTCATCACGATCACCGAGGCGGGGGAGGTGAGTCTGAATGACGAGGCGATGGATACCCCGGACAGCCACGACCTGCCCCAGCTCAAGGGAACTCTTATGCGGTTGAAACAAAACGCCGATGCGGCGAAGACGCCGGTGATCGTGACGATCATCAGCGAGGAAATGGCCAAATACAGCCGCACGGTGGATGTCCTCAACGCCCTCGCCGTCGCCAAAATCGACAGCGTGAGCTTCACCGTCACAGAAGAGGAGTGAGTATCCAAGAATCCATGAGCGACGAGAACCCGAGAGAATTTGTCGGCAATGGCCGGTATGCCGTGGATCGCTTGCTGGGAGAGGGTGGGGTGGGGACTGTGAATCTGGCCTACGACACGATGCTCTCCCGCTGGGTGGCCATCAAGCGGATGCCCGCCGAGAATCAAGCGGCTCGGCGCGAGGCCAGCATCATCGCGAGCCTGCAGCATCCAAACATCGTGATGATCCACGATATTTTCGAGCAGGGCGCGGAGGTTTTTTTCGTCGTGGAGCTTGTTATGGGGCCAACGCTCGAGGAGTTGGCGGAGGCGATGAGCGAGGAGACCTTCCGGGATTTTGCCACGCAGTGCCTACAGGGGCTCGCGGCCGCTCATGGAAAAAATGTCGTCCACTGCGATGTGAAGCCGGGGAACATCATGCTCGCGCCTCTGGCCGAGGGCGGCTACCGCGTGAAGCTTCTCGACTTTGGTCAATCCTGGGCCATTGAGGAGCCCTCGCTCCAGACGATCGATCACAATGGCGCGGTCGCTGGGTCGATTTATATGATGTCGCCCGAGCAAATCAGCCGCGACACGCTGGATTTGCGGACAGACCTCTACTCGCTGGGGTGTGTTTTTTACCAAGCCCTCACGCTGCAACGACCGTTCTCGGGAAGAAGCGTGCCCGAGGTGTTCGCTGCGCATTTTCAGCATCGCTACAAGCCGCTGGGGACACTGCGCCCCGATTTGCCTGTGTTGCTCACGATGTGGGTCGAGAAGTTATTTTCGTTCGATCGGAGTCACCGCCCCGCGAGCGCGGTCGAGGCCTTGGAGATGTTCAAGGAAACGACGGGGGGCTCGGTCCTGCACGCAGCCCCGCCCGCGGATAAAACGATGGCCGTGTCGCCGGTTTTGAACCACACCCAAGCGCTCGTTTTGCCCGGCGTGCCGACAGCCTTGAAGCCGAAGCCCGAGGTTTTGGCTGCGCCGCCCGCAAGCATAGAGAGCCGGAACGATTCCCGTGAAGATGCCGATGTGGCGCTGGCAAGCAGCACCCTCCGTCCCTCTCGGACTCCGCAGAAGGAAATGCCTGAAGCGGCTGGGGCGCTTTACATACCGCCGCCGGGGGAGTACGTGGCTCCAGAAATCCCCCAAACCCTTCCGAAGCGCATTTGGAAGAAAATGACGGAGCGGCGATTCCTTTTCATCAGCGTAGCGGTGCACTTACTGGTGGGGATCATCGCCGGGATCTTTGTCGTTCAATCCATCGTGGCCAAGCGCAAGCTCACCTTCACCTCCTCGCCGCCCTCGCCGAATAAGAGCCAGCGGGCGTTGGAACACAAGGTGACGATGGCCAAGAAGCAAAACACCATGAGCGCTCCAGCGCAGGCGAAGCGGATCACCTCGACGGGGCTGGCGAAGGTCTCGCTGCCCGACATGCCTGCCATCTCCTCCTCCACCGACTTCAACGCCGGGAAAATGGCTGGCATGGGCGGCACCGGCGTTGGCCTAGGCTTCAAAGGCGGCTTGGCCACATCGGGCGGCAAGGGAGCCTTGGGCGGCCCGATTTCCTTCTTCGGAATGCGTGGCAAAAACGAAAATGTCCTCCATGCCAAATTCTACGACCTCAAACAGAGCAAGGACAAAAAACCATATCCGATGGAGTATGGGAATTTTTTCGGAACGATCACAAAATTCATTAAGGACAACAATTGGAGTTTATCTACTTTGTCCAAATACTATTGTGCTCCAGCTCCGCTTTTTGCACCGCGCCTCTACGTGCCGCTGGGCTTATCCGTGGAGGCTCCAAAAGCTTTCGGGGTGGAAAAAGAGGTGACCCCTGGTTGGTGGCTTGTCCACTACAAGGGGCGGTTCCGCGCCCTTAAAAAAGGGACTTTCCGTTTCGTTGGTTCAGCGGACAATGTGCTCGTCGTTCGACTGAACAAAAAAAATGTTCTCGCTTCTGCCCACACTATTGGGAACAGCTTAGACCCCTCCGCTAACAGCAATCCGCCGGAAAAGCTTGGTTCGGCTTGTGGCGGTTATCGTTTTAAAGGTCAAAGCTGGCAGCTTGATGCTGGTAAATGGTTTGATGTCAGCAAAGGTCAAACTTTTGATATCGAAATTTTAATTGGCGACGATCAGGGTGGGAGTTTTGCGGCCTATCTCTTCTACGAAGAAAAGGGGGCGATTTATCCGAAGCGACCGGACGGCTCTGCATTCGTTTATCCGGTTTTCGAATTAGATGGATCTCCAATGCCACCAGTCATTTTTAATAATAGCAACCCGCCGATTCACGCCACAAGCGAGAAGGTCTTCGAGGGTATGAAGCCTGGTATGTGATCACATGAACTTCGTCCTCCATTCTCATTAACTTGCAAAACCCTCTTAGAACTTAAAAATATGTCAATATGTGGGACTGACCCCAGCATAAAATATGTCAATATGTGGGACTGACCCCAGCAAGCGCGACCCCAGCATGAATCGCATTGAAAAGAACGGCGCGGCAGCGTCGATCGAAAGTCCATGGTAGGGACGCCTCGCTGCAGGGGTCCCATTTTTGCGGCGAGGCCGCCACGGCGCTCCGCGCCGGAATCTTCGGAAAGCTCGGCGAGCCTTCTCGAACCTCGATCTGTGCTTGCGAACTTTTAATTTCTTACATTTGACACACTCTGAAGAGTGTGATCACTGTAATTACATGAGTTCCACACTCGAAATCCCCCTGACGCGCATTGGCAATTCGCGCGGAATTCGTCTACCAGCCCCTCTTATTAAAAAACTTGGATTTGATGCCGGCATTCTTCTGGAAGATCACGGTGATCGCGTAGTCCTCAGGCCCGCCCGCAGAAAGCCGGAGAAACTCCCCTGGTCTGAGACCGCTCGCGAAATGGCCAACGCTGCAGAGGACTGGTCCGACGGGGAAGACTCTGCCGTGGACGGTCTCAAGGACATTCCGTGGGATGAGAAAACAGCGCCACGCTCCCACCCGTGAAACGCCATGACATCTTCTGGTGCCGCCTTGACCCTATTGAAGGAAGTGAGATGGCCAAAACACGACCGTGTGTGATTGTGAGCCGCGATGAATTGAACGCCCACCTCTCCACAGTTGTTGTTTGCCCGCTTACATCGACCATCCACCCCCGATGGCGCACACGCCTTTCGATCAAATGCGCGGGGCGCAGTGCTGAAATTTGCCCGGATCAAATCCGAACGATTTCCAAGTCCCGTCTCGAAGAAAAACTCGGAAAACTTACTCCCAAAACCTCCGCCGAACTCACCCGCTTGCTCGGCGAACTGTATGCAACATGATCGAGCCGGAATCGTTTATTGGGAGGAGTGAAACACCTTTCCCTGCTGAAAAGCCACCGACCAATCCACCCCATAGGTCAGGCGTCCCGCCTGTCACTGCAGGCTCCCTTCATTCATGCGTCTTACACGCTTTTCAGCGGAGTCAGAATATCTGCGTTTCGCTACTGACGGGTGCATAAATTTTAGGCTCCACGCATCCGTCGGCGGAAGGCGGTTGGGGAAAATCCAGTCACCTTTTTAAAGCGCTTTGAAAAGTGGTATTCGTCAAAGAAACCCAATTGGGCAGCGATCTCTTTCCCAGAGAGTCGGCTTTGGGTCATGAGTTCGCAGGCTTGATCGATCAACAAGGCCGATCGGTAGCGACCGGGCGACATTCCGGTTTTTTGCGCAAAGGTTTTTCGGAAGGTCTCGAACGAGACACCGAGCGAATGGGCTATTTCCGGCAGGTCCATAGACTGTGTCTCAAGGCTTCCCAGCATGGCACACGCCCGATCGATCCATGCTGGGCCAGCGGAAGTTTCCCCTCCGGACGCTCCGGTGATTTCGGCAAGGAGGGCTTGCAGTCTACAAACCTGCCTGACGGCGGTTTCGCGTTCATTCGAGCCCCTCCCTTCGAGGCAGCTTGCCAGCCGCTTTTCCCAAAAAGAAACAGGCGCGAGATGAAGCAGCGGGTGTTCGGGCGAAAGTAAACCTTGGTCGCGCCAGACATCGAAAATGGCCCCTTCGAAAACGATGAAATACTCGCTCCAGTTTCCATCCGGGCCCGCGCCGTAGCGGTGCGCCACGCCGGGGAGAAGAACAATCAAGTCGCCGGGATCAAGGTGGCGATGCCCGATGACTTCATCCCAATAGTTACATTTTCCCTCCAACGAATAAACCAGTGCATAAGCTTCGAGGCGTCGTTGGCGGCCCTGGTCTTTTCCCAGACTCTGGTTGATCCTTCCTGCAAGCTTGATCGAACCCAGCGGGCTCGTGCAGGAGTTTTGAAACACTATTTTGCTCGATGCGGGGCGAATCGTTGGCATTGCCAGTTTATACAAGATAAATGCCAGAACATCCATTGGGATTTGGAGAGAGGATGTTTATTGTGCGATCCTATGACGCTTTGGGACTCGGACGAGGAACTCTTCGCAATCACCCGCAAGGATCTCTACACGGCGGTGGTCGGTGACATCATGGATACGATGGGTTTGAAAACCCAGTTCCTACCTCCCCAGGTCCAACCCCTCCGCGAAGACATGGTGGTCATCGGACGGGCCATGCCCGTCTTGGAAGCGGACGACGACGGTGGCGAAGGCCCAGGGCGCGTGAATGAACTCCTGAACCGCCCATTTGGACTTATGCTTCGCGCGCTCGACGATCTGAAGCCTCATGAGGTTTATATTTGCAGTGGATCGTCACCAACTTATGCGCTGTGGGGAGAACTGATGAGCACCTGCGCGATTAATCAGGGAGCCGCAGGTGCGGTGGTGGATGGCTACTCCCGCGACACACGGGGTATACTGGCTCAAAATTTCCCCACTTTTTCCTATGGCCGGTATGCCCAAGACCAACGCCCGCGCGGGAAGGTGATGGATTTTCGATGCACCATCCGATTTGGCGAGGTCACGGTTCGTCCCGGCGACATTGTTTTTGGCGACATCGACGGCGTCTGTGTCGTGCCTCGGGCGGTTGAAAACGAAGTTATGACACAGGCCTTGGAAAAAGCGCGGGGCGAGAAACGGGTTTTCGAGGCAATCAAGCAGGGTATGAAAGCCCAGCAGGCCTGGGACACCTATGGCATCCTTTGAGCTGATCCACTCCCCGGAGGCAGAGCTGGGCGAAGGCCCCGTGTGGCACGATGATGCCCTGTGGTGGGTCGATATCCATGCTGGCACACTCAACCGCTTGAACCCTGCCAAAGGAGACACATCCCGTCGACCGACCAACGATTCTCTCGGGGCAGCTTGCCCGTGTGCGGATGGACGCTGGCTTCTGGCCCAGCGCAGTGGATTTTCCCTTCTCGATTATGAAACCGGTCATCTCGCTCCGTTTGCATCCATCGGCATGCCAGCAGACCACCGCTTAAACGATGGCAAGTGCGATCCAGCCGGGCGCTTTTGGGTGGGCTCGATGAGTGAACCTCCCCGGCATAAAAACGCCTTCCTTTTCGCGCTGGAGCTCACTGGCCGCGTAACTCAGGTCCTCGAACGGATTTCCCTCTCGAACGGATTAGCCTGGTCCAGCGATGGAGGGACGATGTTCCATGTCGACAGCTTGGAGCAGACGGTCACCGCCTACGATTTCGAATGCGCTCATGGAACGCTCGGCAAGAGTCGTGTATTAGTGCGTTTTCCCGAGTCGATGGGCTGCCCCGACGGACTCACCATCGACAAGGAAAACCATCTTTGGATCGCAATGTGGGGCGGCTCCTCGGTTGTTCGTATTCACGGCGAGACCGGGGAGATTCTTGAAAAAATCGAACTTCCGGTAACCCAGCCGAGTTCCTGTTGTTTTGGAGGGCCGCAGTGCGACCAACTGTTCGTAACCTCAGCGTGGTCGGGAATGAACGAGCTTCAGCGCCGACGCGACCCGCTTGCCGGCTCGATCTTCCGCATTTCCACATCCACCTCAGGATTCCCACCGGTTCCTTTTCAAAACACACAACCCACACCATGAAAATCACTGAAGTCAAAGTCTGGCTCGTCGAAGGCATCAAATACAATTGGACGCTCCTAAAAATCCACACGGACACGGGCCACACTGGCGTGGGCGAATCCACCAACTGGCCGGGCTCGCCGATCATCGAGGCGGCTACGCGCCATGTCGGCGAGCGCATCGTGGGCTTGGATCCGATGAAAACCGATTTCATTTGGACCAAGCTCTACCGTGACCTCAACTGGATCGGGCCAACGGGCGCCAGCCTTTGCGCCATCAGCGGCATCGACATGGCTTTGCTGGACCTGAAGGGCAAGGTGCTCGGCGTTCCCTGCTATGAACTGCTCGGGGGCGCGTTCCGCACAAGGCTCCGGCTTTATGCGAATTATTGGTTCACCGGTGGCGGCCACAATGCGGCCGACTACGCCCGCCAGGCCCTGGCCGTGAAGGATGCTGGATTCCTTGGACTCAAATTCGATCCCTTCGCACACACAAACTACCTCTACGGTGAAGACCTCTCGACCAATCTGGAGCTGACTCCGGCCCAGCAGGATTTGGCTGTGGAAGTCACCAAAGCCGTCCGTGAAGCCATCGGGCCGGATATGGACATGATGATTGAAACCCATGCCATGCTGAATACCCGCACGGCGCTGGTGATGGCCGAGCGCCTCGCCCCGCTGGGAGTCACTTGGTATGAGGAGCCGGTTGGCCCTGAAAATGCCAACACCCTCCGCGCCATCCGCGAGCGCGTGACGCCTTCCGTTTCCCTCTGTGTCGGCGAGCGCCACTACACCCGCCACGGCTTTCGTCCGATTCTCGAGCAACATCTCTGCGATGTCATCATGCCCGATATCACTCGCTGCGGCGGCCCCTCCGAGATGAAACGCATCGCCACGATGGCCGAGGCCTACGGCGTCCCCATTGCTCCCCACAACCCCAACGGCCCGCTCAGCACGCTTGCCAGCGCGCATGTGTGCGCGAGCATCCCGAACTTTTTTCGCTGCGAATTCATGTTCAACGATGTGCCGTGGCGCGACTCCGTCATCACCCATCCGTTGGATGTCAGCAGCGGCCACCTCCAGATCTCTGATCGCCCCGGTCTTGGCGTCGATCTCGTGGAGGAGGAAATGGAAAAGCATCCTGGCATTCGTCGCCTCGACGAGCGCCAAAATTTCTACGTCTGACCCATGGCACTCGCTATCGATCTCAGTGGGCGGGTTGCCCTCGTCACCGGCGCCACCAGCGGCATTGGAGCAGGTATCGCCCACATGCTCGCGAAGGCGGGGGCCCATGTTGCCGGATGCGGCATGTCGGAGCCAGGCAGCCCCAAAGCGTCTGCCTTTAAATCTGCCATCACCACCACAGGCCAGCGAGCCTTTTACCACCAAACAAATGTTGAAAGCCCAGCAGAACTTGAGGCGATGGTGGCTGCCGTTGTCGCCGAATTTGGAAGGATCGACATCCTCGTCTCCAGCGCGGGCCGCAATGTCTTCAAGGGCGCGGAAAATTGCTCCGAAGCGGAGTGGATGGGTAATATGGACCTCAACCTCGCCAGCCATTGGCGCCTTGCGAAACTCTGCAAACCGCATCTGGAAGCCTCCGGTCATGGCATGGTGCAGATCATGACCTCGAATCACGCCTGGGCATCGATCCCCGGGTGCTTTCCCTACAATGTTGCCAAGACCGCCCTCACCGGCCTTGTGCGAAGCCTGGCCATTGAGTGGGGACCGAAAGTGCGCGTCGTGGGCATAGCCCCTGGGTTCATCGAAACCCCCGGCAATGACGAGTGGTTTGCCTCGTTTCCCGATCCCTCGCAGGAACGCGACCGCACGATTCGAACTCACCCCGCGGGCAAACTCGGCACCTGCGAGGAGATCGGCGCCTGGAGCGCGTTTCTTGCCAGCGATTACGCCGCCTTCGCGACTGGGACGACCTACCTCATCGACGGCGGCCGCCTCGCCCTGCTTCAGGATTCCTGAAAATTTAAACTCCAAAATGCCAGCCTCAACTTGATCCAACTTCCTATGTGTTCGATAAAATATCTCTTCAGCCTAATGGCAGGCGCGTTCGCGATGACCTCATTGCAAGCCGACACGCCAACTCCACACACGGTGGCGAGTGACCTCACCAAACCGGAACTCGGGCAGCCCCACTTACTGCTCGGCTCGCCCCACAAAGATCCCGCCTCGCACAGTCAGGCCAAACATCCCTCCACACTCGGCGATCCCGTAGCCTTCGGCTACTCGGGGTTTATTCCGGATGCTGCCTATGCTGTGCGAATCAGCTTTGATTCGGATGCGGACCGGGTCGTGAAGATCAAGGCCGACGAGGAGGTTTTGGAACCCGCCTTGTCACTCCCCAAAGGCGCGACATTCGAGCGGTCGTTCAACATTCCGTCCGCAGCCATCAAGGACGGCGAGTTGGTATTGACGATTGAAAAAGTTGAGGGCCCCAACGCCTCGGTGGTCGATGTTTTGATCCAATCCAGCAAACCAACGCCTCTTTCGATTCTCCCCGTGCCGGAGATGCCTGTGCCTCGCCTTTCTCCCAGGCCTTTGCTGGTCGATGGATGCTTGGATCCCATCCTGCCCTTGTCAGGAAATTGGAGTTTCAGCCCCTCACCGGAGAACGGATTTCAGAACCAAATCGCTGCGCCTCCCACATGGCACTCGATCCAAGTGCCCGGCGAATGGGCCATGCAGGGATTCGATGTTCCACAGAATGCCTCGGCGGGTTACTGGCGATCGTTTGACATTCCCCAAGACTGGAAGGGAAAGCGCTTCAAACTGCGCTGCAACGCGGTGAACAGCGATTGCGAGGTCTGGGTGAATGGCCAGTCCATCGGAAAGCACGCCGGGGGATTCACTCCCTTTGAGTTCGATATCACCGATGCCGTCAACATAGGCGCCTCCAATACCATCGCCCTTTCCGTCCTCAGTGACACCGTCGCGGACAAGCTGGCCAGCGCGTCCAAATACGCCAAACATTCCCTTGGAGGCATTACCCGTTCGATCGAACTCCTCGCGCTCCCCGAGGTGCATCTCGCCTCGCTCCAGATCCAGACTGATTTTGACGCGGATTATAAAAATGCCACGCTGAAGGTCGCATTTGAAGTGGCGGGCGCCTCGCCGAATTTGTCCAAGAATCTGACCGCCGAACTTTCCCTCGCGGATCCCTCCGGAGCCCGCATTGCGATTGATCCGGCTATTATCGCAATCAGCGGACCCAAGACATCGGTGACCATCCCCATCACCACTCCTCGGAAGTGGGATTCTGAAAACCCAAACCTCTATCGTTTGGACATCCAACTCGGCGCCGGCGGCAAGATGTTGCAAAAGATCACGCAGCGCGTCGGATTCCGGGAGATCGAGGTCCGCGCCAACGAGCTTTTCGTGAATGGCGCTCCGGTGAAACTTCGCGGAGTCAACCGGCATGAGGTCCATCCCCTCACTGGTCGCTCGCTGCCGGGCGGATCGCATCGCAAGGACATCGAGTTGTTCCGGGAGGGAAATGTGAACCTTGTGCGCACGGCTCACTATCCGCCGGACCAGGCTTTAATCGATGCGGCCGACGAGTTGGGCATGTTCATCGAGTGCGAGGCGCCCTTTTGCTGGGCTCCTGCAAATGGGCACTCCGAGCTCGTCTGGCAACAGACCGCCGAGATGGCGGTGGCATTCCGCAACCACCCATCGATCCTGATGTGGTCGGTCGCCAACGAGTCCAAGTGGGGGCGACACTTTGTCGAGTCCTCCACTCTGCTTCGCCGCTTGGATCCCACGCGTCCTCTGGTCTTCAACGACAACGGCAGCATCGGCGACCCGAAGTTCATTCAGCTTCAAAACGGGCACTACTGGGGAATGCGCAGCCTGAAGACTGTGGCAGAGGGACTGCCGCAACCGTTCTACCTCGGCGAGGATGTCCACTTAAACGCCTACAACCGCCTCGAACTCGCCACAGATCCCTCCCTCCGCGATCTCTGGGGCGACTATCTTTTGGAGCTGTGGGATGGCATCTGGAAAACCAAGGGAAGCCTCGGATTCTCGATCTGGGCGGGAATCGACGACACCTTTTTCCTGAAGGACGACCAGACCGTCGGCTACGGAACCTGGGGAGTCCTCGATGGATGGCGTCGCAAAAAACCGGAGTTCTGGAATATGAAAAAAACATTTTCCCCAGTGAGAATCCTGAATGCTGGCAATCCCAAGATCGACAAATCGACCATCACGCTGGAGGTGGAAAACCGCTATCTCTTCACGAATCTCAAAGATGTGGGCATCACCTGGCAGCTTGGGGAGCGGACCGGAAGCGCCACTGCGGACATTCCGGCTGGAAAGAAGGGAACCCTCACTCTGGATGTCGGAACCATTCCCGCCAATCCGCCAGCATTGGGTCTGAAGTTTGAAGACCCTCGCGGCTTTATCGCCGACGAGTTTCGACTTCAACTCTCAGGCAATCCCAAGCTCGAGAAGCCCGCCAACCAGAACACGCCCGTCAAGCTGGTGGAGACGCCCGATGCTTACACCATCAAATCCGGCGACCGTGAGTGGCAAATCAATCGACGCACGGGGCTCCTTGAGTTAACCGCCTCCCAGCCAGCCTCAGGACCACAGCTCATGGTTTTGAAACTGAATTCCACCGGAGAAACCCAGCTGGAAGGAAAATCAAAAGTCTGGGATTCCTTCACACCGGTCTGCCAGGACTGGAAGTGCGCGTCCGTCACCGCGACCTCCGAACCCGACGGCCTCGTCGTAACCGTAAAAGGCCAATACACCGAGGCCGAAGGCACATTCCGTTATCGTTTCTCGAACGGAAAACTGCACATCGACTATGACTTCACCATGCTCGAAGACATCAATCCGAGGCAGATCGGATTGGTTTTCACCCTGCCAGCCACGCACGAGACCCTCGCGTGGGAGCGCATTGGAAAATGGGATTTCTACCCTGAGGACCACATCGCCCGCCTCAAAGGTTCGGTGAAGGCCTCGGAGGGCTTCGAGGCCACATCCGTCGGCCCGCGCACAGAACCCCGACACCCGTGGAGGTTGGACAACCTTCCGGCGGGCAACAACGACTTCTGCTCCACGAAGCATTCCGTGCGGCAGGCCAGCCTGTCGGACGGCAACGGGTCGATCTTCTCCATCGAAGGCGAGGGCAAAACGCACATCCGCTGCTGGAAGTCCGCATCGGGCATACACATCCTGGCCGCGAACTTTTCCCACGCAGGTGCCGAGCGCTTTCTGAAGAGCTTCACAAAGCGCTCCGAACGCCCCTTGAAAAAAGGGCAGACAGTCACCGGCAGCGTGAAAATCAATATGTAGCCCGAAAACGGATTTTTAGACAGGAGTACAGGATGGAGAGGATTTACAGGAAAGGCTTTGGCTTTTGTTTGATATCGCACAAATCATTTCAAACACCTCGAATCATAAACAGATCATCCTCTGTGTTCTCTGTGCGCTCTGTGCGCTCTGTACGCTCTGTGCGCTCTGTGGT
>VFJO01000260.1 GCA_009886045.1 Verrucomicrobiota bacterium | reverse complement strand
CTCCGACTCCGACTCCGACTCCGACTCCGACTCCGGTCCCGACTCCACCGACTTCATCCAATTAAATCCTTTTAGGACTTCCTGTTTCGTAACTTTCAATTCATAAATGCATAAGAAAACCTTTTCTCTATTAGCTTGCGTGGCACTCGCACCTTTGATTGCCTCTGCCCAACAGTCCGCCGAAGAATTTTATGGGACTCCGGCTCCAGCCGATTTTCCACAATTGGAAGGGCAGGCAGTTGATGACAATGCTTCTGCCTTAATACAGTCGCAGCCAGATGATTCGGGAGGTTCATTCGAGAAAAAACCATATACGCTTTCGGCTGCTGTCCGCGAGGGTTTCGATGACAACCTTTTCACAACGGAAACAGATCGCGACTCCAGCTTCTACACGAATTTGGCAGGTGGTATCGAATATAAGATGGAGAATTCTCGACTTCAGTTATCTTCTGCTCTCAATGGCGGTCTTACCTACTATTACACACGTCCTGGCACTAAAAATGATTATACTGGTGCCCTAAATCTCCAAGGCGTCTACAAGCTCAATCAACGGCTCACCATCAATTTCTCGACTAACACGGCTTACCTATCCCAACCAGATTTGGAAGTCGCAGGAACTAGCGCTCGAAACAATGGCGACTACATGTTTTCCTCTACCACCATTGCAGGAAGCTACCAATGGTCGGAGAAATTCTCAACCGATACGAAATACAATTTCACTCCATTCCTCTACGTTGAAAGTTCTTTGAATGACGATCAAGGGCGTGTCGAACAGACAGTCAGCCAATCCTTCAGATGGCTTCTCATGCCAAAATCCACGGGGGTGGTGGAATATCGTGTGAATCCTGTCAACTACTACAGCGCGCCATTAGACAACCTCGGCCAATTTTTCTTACTCGGTGTTGACCAAGTGTTCGGCCCGAAATTCAAGGTCACCACACGTGGCGGTGCTGAGTTGCGTCTCTATAACTCGGATAACAACAATCCTGATTACTTCGGCCCTTTTGGAGAACTCAACGGAATGTACGAGTATCAAAAACTTTCCAGCATTAGCATGAATCTTCGCTATGGTACCGAGGCTTCAGGTTTAAATGGTAGTGCAACCCGCAATACCTTCCGAATCGGAGTAAATGTCGTGCAGGGACTCACTTCTAAGCTGTCACTAAACCTTGGTGCGAATTACCAAAATAACTTCTACGATCAATTTGATAACCAAGTCTCAAGCCCTGATTTTTACGAAAATGTCGTCGAATTCGCTATCGGTGCCAACTTCAAAATCAACAAAAATCTCATCCTGCAAGGCGGCTACACTCGCACGGTCGATGCGGCCCCTTCATCAGAACAACTCAGCTACACACGTAACGTCGCATTCTTTGGCTTGAATGTGATTTTTTAGTTTTTAATCAGATTTTTTATCTTTATTAAGAAAATAGACTTGTGTTGTGCACTGGGGGGTCTCTTGGGTAGCTGAGTCATTGGTGCAAAGCCCAAGCCTATGGCGTATGCTCCCTCTCTGAGCAAGTGCGCTGACTGAAGAAAAAATTATCTACGATGCAAGACACCAACGAAATCCAACTGCACTTTCTCGATTACTGGCGTGTTATCCGTATTCGTTTCCCGTTGATTTTATTGGTGTTTTTACTGGTCGTAATCACGACTGGGGTTGTAACTTACTTTTTGCCCAAGCAGTACGATTCCAGTGTGACCATGCAGATCAATCAAAACGACACCTACATGAAGGTGTTTGATGAGCGCTCAGGTGGTGGAGGTTTTGATCCGCGTTTTATCACAACCCAATTCGAAATCATTCAGCGTAAAGAAATTCTGTATCCAGTGATGGAGGCCCTTGGGCTCGAGCAAGAATGGCTGAAACTCTACGGGGTCGTTAACAAGGAACAGGCTCTTTTTCGGCTGAGAAGAATGATTGATGTTCGGGAAATTCGTAATACCGAACTGATCCAAATTAGCGTGCTCGATCAGGACAGAAATGAGGCCTCCGAAATCGCTAATCGTATTGCCGAGGAGTATCAGCGTCGTCGCATTGGTGAGCAGCAGGGCACAGTCAATCGTTCGCTCTTACAACTTAAGGATGAGGTTTCCAAGCAGAGTCGCAGGGTGGATGAATTGCGAGCCGAGGCGCAAAAGATTCGAATCGAAAACGAAATTCAAGACCTAAACCCAGATAGCGTTGTTGACCCGATGCAGGCCGCCAACGAGGTCCTCCTCTCCGTCGAACAACAAGTGAGCTCAGAAAGACTTAGAGTTTCCACACTCAGAGCCAAATACGAACAGATCAGTAAACTCTCCGATGACCAGATCATGCGAAGCATAAGCACGCTCGATGTGGCTGATCCTACGATTATCCAGATGTTGCCACAATACCAGGAAGTAGCTTCTGAGGAAGCACGTATGCTTAACAGTGGTCTCGGAAGCAACCATCCGACAGTCAAATCCATCCGCGCCAAGAAGGAAGTGATGTCCTCGCAACTGACTTCACAAATCGCATCCCTCCGCGCCAGCATGGAAGCGAATATCCGCATCGGGGAAGAGTCGATCAAAGAACTCGAAAAGCGTCTCGGTGAGTCTCAAGCTAAACAACAAACTTCAAAAACTCGAGCTTCCGGTTATTACGAGTCAAAAAACAATTACATCCAAGCCAAAAAAATTCTTGAAGCGGCCGAGATGCGTCTCTCAACCGAAACGATGCAGCGTACCATGCCGCAAGATCCCACCGTCATCTGGGAGCGCGCAGAACCTGCGGGCTATCCTTCGCGTCCCCGCGTCTTGTTGAACATGATTCTTGGAGTGGTAGTGGGGCTTGGTTTTGGCGTTGGTTTGGCATTTTTCATTGAGTATCTCGATACGAGTGTAAAAACTTTAGACGATTTGGAATCAATCATGAAGGTTCCCGTCCTTGCCGTGATTCCTAAGGGCATTTCTTTGCTGATTCGGGGAACAGATGACAATCCCGATGCGGAAGCCTACCGCATTATGCGTACCAATATTGAGTTCAATCGCAAATCACCTACGGCGAGCTCTATAACAGTTGTGAGTGGAGGGGCTGGTGAGGGCAAATCGACGACTCTTAATAATCTCGCCTACACGTTTGCCAAAGGTGGCTACACGACGCTTGTCGTTGATGCAGATCTGAGGCGCCCATCGCAGCACCGACTTTTCGGTTCTGAAAATACGATGGGCCTAAGCGATTTTCTCACCAAGAAATCTGAGTTGGAGGATGTTGTGCAGACGACAAAAATTGAGAACCTCTTCTTTCTCCCGAGTGGTCTGCTTCCAAGGGACGCCGTGGGAATTCTCAATTCCCAGAGAATGTTGGATTTGATTCAGGATGCGAAGAGCAGGTTTGACATTGTTTTCTTTGACTCCCCTCCGATTCTCGGAGTCAGCGATGCGTCTGTGCTCTCCAGTGAAATGGACCTAACAATTATCGTCGTACAGCACAGACGGTTTCCCAAGGCCATGCTGCAGCGCGTTAAACAGTCTATCGACAATGTGGGTGGCACGACACTAGGAGTTGTTCTAAACAACGTTGATGTGCGTCATGACCAGTCTTACGAATACTATACAAGCTACTATGGTTACTATGGTACGCCTCAAGAAGAGTCAAAAAAAGCCGTAAAAGCAGTTAAACCCACCTCGGAGGGAGCTGTAAAAACCCAAACTAATCCCGGTGAATATTAAACTTTTACTTGCAGCAATTGCTCTCGCTTCTCTTCCCATCGCGTTATTTGCGCAAGATGCTGTCCTTCGTTCTGGAGATACGTTAGAACTCCGTCTTGGGGGAGTGCCCCCCGAGGAAGTTCAGCAAGTTTCTGGAACTTATACAATTGATGGAGATGGGTTTGTAAATTTGCCCCACATTGGTAAGGTTCGCGCCGCACAAGCGACCCAGTCGGAAGTTCAGCGTGCTATCGAGACAAGTTACATTTCGCAAAAAATTTATACAAACCCGTCAATTACCCTTAGTGTTCCTAACTTGGCCCGTTTTGTAAATACTGGCGGTGAGGTGAAGGCTCCGCAGCGCGTTCCTTTTACAGCAGATCTCACCTTGCTCGGCGCCATTAGTGCTTCGGGTGGTTTCACCGAATTCGCAGACCAAGGAAAAGTCCGTCTCCTCCGCGATGGGAAAGTAACCACTGTGAATGTTAAGGATGTTCGGAAAGATCCAGACAAAGATATTCGCCTCAAGCCGGGGGATAGAGTTGAGGTTCCTCAAAGCTTCTGGTGAGAGGGCTCAAGTACGGCACAATTCGATGGCTGATTTCGATAACAACGACCTCCACTGGTTTTGTATTAAGTGCAAACCTCGTCAAGAATCTGCGGCCAAGCGTAGTATTCTCAGAGACCTTGGCGTAGAGGTATTTTGTCCGATGCTCCGTTTTGATCGTGCGCGGAGTAGCGGTCGTGTGCGTGTCACGGAAGCCATGTTTCCTGGTTATCTATTCTCACGTTTTAATTACAGGATCCAGCACCGACATCTTGGATCCTGCCATGGAGTCTCTCAAATCGTAAAATTTGGGGGGATCGCTGCGGTTGTGGGTGATGACATCATTCGAACTCTCCGTGAGGCCGTGGTGCAAGAGGAGATCGTGGAAATCTATTCTCCTATTGAAGTTGGGAGTGAAGTGCAGGTTCTCAGAGGACCATTCAGTGGAATAAAAGCCATTGTTACACAAGTTCTTCCTGCGCAGGCAAGAGTCAAAGTGCTTCTTGAGCTTCTCGGCATGGAACGCGAAGTTGAGATCGAGGCAAGCGGAGTGCTCCCAGATGTCTCTCATCCACTTGCTCCTGGTTAGATCGACGCCACCTTCCGTTTGAGAATCGCGTCAATCTCGATGGCAGTTAATCTACAGACTACTGCCTAATAAATACATCCATCTGCTGGCCAACGTAAACAGGGAAGTCGGGGTTCTTGAAGCGGAATATGACTTGAAGAACCCGAGTGTCCACGCGTTCGGTACTTTCCCCAGAGAGGGATTTTTTGGGGAGAATATAGGGATCGATACGGAGAAATTCGAGTGGAACGGACTTGTCTCTAGAGCCCTTGAGAAACGCAACGCCTGCGCATCCCTCACGGATCGATGGGGCATCGGATTCATCCACATCGACACGGAGTTGGAGCTGGGAAATGTCTCCAAGAAGTATGGCCGGCTCTGCCGCATTCACCATCACGTATTCGCCAGGTCGAATATTGACTTGAAGCACGGTACCATCGCGTGGAGCGCGGATGGTGAGCTGCTCGAGGCGCACGAGGGCATCGGCTAGGCGTGCGCGGGCGAGATCCAAATCGGCAATAGTACTTTGGAGCTGGTGGTCCGCTACTTGCCAAGCGAAGAGGTTGCGCTTGGCTTCATCCTCGCTCGAAACGTTTTTCTGACGGAGACGCGTGGTGCGGTCGAGTTGGTCGCGGCGGTCGGCGAGGATTGTTTGTGATGTGGCAACCTGAGCATCGAGGACGGCTAGTTGGGCTTGTGCAACCTGCACGGCAGAGCGGGCCTCCCGATCGTCCATCGAGAAAAGGATATCGTCTTGAGATACACGAGAACCCACTTTTACCGTAACGTCCCGAATAAGTGCCGAGGTGGCAGGTGCAATACGCACGTTCTCATTGACACTCTCAACAAGGCCTCTCCCGCCGATTGAGTCGGCATAAGGCGATTGAGGAGGTGGAACCAGAGGCTGAGGCACTGGGCCGCTCTGACGCTGGCGGAAGACGAGCAGTGTGACGGCGATGATCCCTGCGAGTGCGAGATAGAAAGTGAGACGCTTAGGCATGATTGATTTGGGTATGATCCTTGAAATGACCGACCACGTGTCCATCGTCCATCTGAACGATCCGGTCGGCAAATTCATAAATCCGGCTATCGTGGGTGACGATGATCACGCAGCGGTCAGGTTTGAGAGCACTGGCTTTCAGAAGTTCGAGAGTTTTGTGTCCGCTCACGGAGTCGAGGGCGGCCGTGGGTTCGTCGCAGATAATCAAGCGCGGTTCATGCACCAAAGCGCGGGAAATCGCCACACGCTGTTGCTGGCCGCCGGAAAGTTGGTGTGGGAAGGATTTGAATTTATCGCTCAGCCCGACTTGCTCAAGAATAGTGCGTGAACGTCTCTCCGCCTCGGCGGTAGATTTGCCCTGAAGAATGAGCGGGATCGAAACGTTTTCTACGGCTGTAAGCGTTGGAATGAGGTTGAATTGCTGGAAAATGAACCCAATGTTTTCACGTCGAAAGCGCGTTATTTCTCCGCTGCGCATTTTTCCGAGGTCCTTATCGAAGACCGTGATATTGCCCTCTTCGAATTTAAGCGTTCCACAGATCACGCTGAGGAGGGTTGTTTTTCCGCACCCTGACGGACCTACAATCATAAGAATCTCGCCGAATCGCGCTTCGAGGCTTGCTCCTTTGAGGGCAAACACGCGTGAGTCGCCCCCGGTGAAGCTCTTCACGACATTTTCGACACGAACTGCGAGTTGGTGCGTTTCGTTCATCGGAAGACGACTGCCGGCTCGAGGCGCATCACTTTGGTCAGGCCGATGAGAGCAGAGATGGAGCAGATGAAGATGATGACTCCTGCCACGAAGGCCGGCACCTGCCAAGGCATGAAGAAAGGGGGCGCCTCCTTCGCGAGTACGGTGTTTCCAAACCAAGCTGCGAGTCCCACCCCGATTCCATACCCGATGAATCCCACCGAAAACGCTTGAGCCAGAACCATCGCAGCGAGGGTCGTGTTGCGCGCACCCATGGCTTTAAAAGCTGCGAGGAAACGCAGGTTGTCGTGAACGAAAAGGTAGAACGTCTGCCCCGCGATTGCCACACCCACGATCAGGCCGAGGATCACGACGGTTCCAAAAGAAATCGGAATGCCAGTATTTTTAATGTACCACCGAATCGTCATCCAGAAGAGGTCGTCGCTTTGAATTGCCCTCAAGCCGCCGAGTTGATCGATGCGCTGGGCGAGTTCTTTCGCGGAGATGCTGTCATTGGGCGCGGCGAGGACGTAGCTGAGTTGCTTGCGCGAGGGTTTCGCATACTGCAAAGCGCGGTCGTAGGTCGTGTAAATATAAGGCTGACCAAGGAAGCTTCGGCTCACATGGCAGATGCCAGCCACGCGCGCTTCTTTGTCGTTGATCTCAAATGTTGTTCCCAGCTCGATTTTGATTCCCTTCCGGCGGAATTTTTCAACGGCAACTTGGTCCACCACGACAGAATCCGGCAGTCGCAAATCCTCTATTCGGCCGGCCGTCATGTTCATGGGCCTTCCTGTGAGAGTGCCTGTATCAAGACCGACGACTTGCACATTTTGAAAAGACCCGTCACCAAGGCGTGCCTGCTCGATGCCGATATAGAGAGGCACGGCCCAAGCCACGCCCTTCACGCTCCGCACGCGATCGACCTCGATCTGCCGCATAGGGATCACTTCGTTTGCTTGCTCGACTTTCGCATCCACCACCCACACCGGCGCGCCAATATTGCGCACGGTCGCGGTTGTCCACATCATCAGCCCACAAAACACGGAGGATTGCTGACACATCAACAGTGAGCAAAAAGCTAGGCCGCAAACTAGCATCGCGTATTTCGCGCTGTCGCGAAACAACATCTTCAACGCGACGTTCAGCATCGCAGCAGAGAGTTTTTACCCACTTAGCGACGAGATCCCATGAAGAGACGCAGCATATACCAAAACATCATCGCCACAGCAGCGAAGAGCTGGATCGCGGCGGCCAGATCGGCATTTTCGGGGTAGTCCCGCATGATGGAAGAAGTCGTGTAAAGAATCGAAGCGCCGGCAAGTACGACCATCCCCACCGAAAACCATGTGCCGAGGTTGAATTGGAAAAGTACCGCACACACGATGGCAACAAGGCCTAAGAGGCCGCCCCAGATGAGAAAGGTCTTTAGGAAGGAAAAATCCTTCCGCGTTGTCACCACGACAGCCGTCAGCAAAAAGAAGCCGCCAAGCGTGGCCTGCGCTGCGCTACCAATCACTCCTGGGGCAGTTTGGTTTGCAATGTAGAGAAGAGGAACGGTGATGATGGCTTGCAGGAAAACATATAACACCAGCCCGACATATTGAAGGGGCCGTGAAATCGAGGGATTGGCCATAAACGTGGCCAGCCAAGAGAGAAGCATGAATCCTCCCAGCACAATCAGCCAAGAGACGCTCTCGAAGGCCTTCACAATGCTAGTTGCGATCCCGCTTTGGAAAAACCAGACCTCAATTCCAACGAAGAGTGCGATGGCTAAAGCAAGGTGGCTGTAGGTGCGAACGAGAAAAGCTCCGCGGACTTCGGCCGGAAGTTCGCTGACCGGCATTGTGGTAGGTGAGTTCATAAGTCAATTTGCTACTCTGTCGTATAGCTCCCTTTGGGGGAAAAGCAACCACGGTCAGATTCCTATCCTGATCCAAATTTCGGATGAATCAGGGAAGCGACGTCTATACGGGAGCCCCGAAGACCAGTCGGCAAATGATGATCGAGGCTGCGACACCGAAAAGGTCTGCAACAAGGCCGGCGGGAACGGCGTGTCTCGTCCGGCGGATGGCGACGGAGCCGAAGTAGACAGCGAGGACATAGAATGTGGTCTCGCTGCTGCCAAGCACGGTGGCCCCCATGCGGGCGATGAGGCTGTCTGGGCCGTGAGCTTGCACCAGTTCGGCGAAAAGACCATTTGCTCCGCTGCCGCTCAGGGGGCGTATGAGGACAAGTGGGAGAAGTTCTGTCGGGAACTGAACCGCATTCAAAACTGGGCCGATGATGCGGGTGATGACATCGATACCCCCCGCTGCGCGGAACATAGCTACGGAGGCTATGATGGCCACGAGATAGGGAATAATACGGAGAGAAACTTGAATGCCTTCTTTGGCGCCTTCCACGAATTCTTCATAAACCTTCACCCCGCTGAGTGCCCCATAGAGCGGAAAGAATGCGAGAAGAAACGGGATTGCGAGATATGAGACGGTGTCCACAAGATTCACCAGAGCGCCACGCGTTGCAGTTTGAGCTTGGATGAATTGCCAACCAAAAATCAGAAAACATCCAGCAAATGCGAGCAGGACGAGAGTTCCCCACCATTTTGGTTTCTCGAAGATCTCTAAATTTTCAACCGACGCGAGATCCGCGGGTGCCGTCAAGTTTTCGACTTTTGGCAGGGCATACATTGGCAGACGCTCGAAGGTTTTTACGGCAAGGATGGCGGCAATGGTCGAGCAGCATGTGGCAAAAAATGTGGTTCCGATGATGGCTGTGGGGCTCTTTGATCCTGCAGCAGCCAAGATGGCCACGGTGGTGGCCGGGATGAGTTGAATCGAGCTCGTGTTGATCGCTAAAAAAGTGCACATGGCATTCGTGGCCGTGCCTGGGCGGGGGTTGAGTTTTTCAAGATCTTGCATGGCCCGCAGGCCGAGCGGCGTCGCTGCATTGCTGAGTCCTAGCATGTTGGCGGCCATGTTCATCACCATCGACCCCATGGCCGGGTGGTTCGCTGGCACCTCAGGAAATAGCCAGATCAAAAGCGGGCGGAGCGAGCGGGCGAGAAGATTCACGAGGCCCGATTTTTCCGCAATTTTCATCAGGCCGAGCCAGAGAGCCATCACGCCCGCAAGCGGCAGAGCAATCGACATCACGGCTGTCTTGCAGGCCTCGAAGGCAGCACCTGTCACCTCCTGCAGTTTTCCTTCAAAGCCCCCGAGAAGCATCGCCAGCAAAATTAAGCCAAGCCAGATGTAATTGAGCATTCCTCGGAGGTTGCCTTAAACAGGGGGGTGCAGGAAAGGGGGAAAATATTTCACGCGAAATCGCAATCGAAACTTTCCGCAAGCAGGCGACTGACAAACCAAAAAAATCGACGATCGTTCAAATTTTTGGTTCGGCTTTTGAGGCGCGTGGTCAAACCCAGCCGAGCCAGCCTATGAGGGCGGCACC
The DNA here is from genome assembly GCA_009886045.1 of Verrucomicrobiota bacterium. Taxonomy (GTDB): domain Bacteria; phylum Verrucomicrobiota; class Verrucomicrobiia; order Chthoniobacterales; family Terrimicrobiaceae; genus UBA967. The sequence continues at coordinate 20,447 of VFJO01000260.1, read as the reverse complement.
GCCTACGATGAGGATTGGGTTGGTTTTGGTAGTGGTGCAAGCGACGGTGCAGATAGAAGTCAGAATCCAAGCGCGCCAGTCGTGATCGGCGGATTTGCTCATGACCCAGCCGCTGGCGAGAACGAGGCCGACCGTGAGTGGGGCAAATCCCTGCTCGATGGCCAATCGCACGGGGGAATTAGCCGAGCGTCCCCAGAGTCGGCTCACGAGATAGACGAGAATGCCGGCGGGAAGGATCATAGCGACTGTGGCAAGGATTGCGCCAACGATGCCGGCAGCCCTATAGCCGACGAGGGTAACAAGGAGGATGCTGGGGCCGGGAGCTGCTTGGGAGATCGCGAAGAGGTCTGCGAACTGGTTTCCGTTCATCCAAGAGTATGTATCCACCGCCTTGCGGCGCATTTCAGGGATTACAGTATTGCCACCGCCGATGGAGAGAAGCGACAGCGAGCTGAAGAGGATGAGAACGTGAATGAGGTTGGAGCCTTCGTCTTTCATTTGTTTGGGGATTTTGGCCACGCCCACAACAGTGCGAGCGGGCCAGTGAGCGCAAGCACCCCGAAGAGTGGCCAGCGCAGGACGCCATTCAGAAAGAATGTGACAGCAAAAAGAACGAATGGAATGGCCCCAAGAAGGCATTTCTGGCCGGTTTTAAAGGCCATCGAAAAGGTGAGTGCGATTGCTCCAGCGGCAGCACCCTTGAGGGTGCTCTGGAGCGCGGGAATATGGTTATATTTAAAATAAGCGGCTCCCATGAGCAGGATGAGTACAGCCGGTAAAAAAGTGAGTCCGAAAACGGCAGCGATCGCGCCTGGCCAGCCAAGGAATTTTGCGCCGACAAAAATCGCCACGTTCACCTGATTTGCCCCCGGCAAAATCCGGCACATGGTGAGAATGCTTAGGAACTCCTCCTCGCTCATCCATTTTTTTTCCACAACAACGACCTCGCGTGACCACGCAGAGAGTCCCCCACCGAAGGAAGCGAGCGAAATGTGGTTGAAAGTGAGAGCCAGTTCGAGCAGCGAGGGTTTCGCTGCCGTGGAGTCATTCATGTCGGAGCTCGTGGTCGTAAGGGAAGTCGGTCTCATGGTGCTGCGAGGCATCGAGGGGGTCTGGCGCGTCGTAGCGGTGAGATAAATCCCAGTCGAAATGGAAAACATTGATCAACTCGGAGACAACATCGTGGTCGTCGGTTGTGAGGCCGAGTTCCCGACGGAGATCAAAAGCGGAGCGGTCAAGATTCATCGAGCCTATAAGGGCACGCTTGCTGTCTGCGATCAGGAGCTTTGCATGAACACGCAGGTTTTTTTGTTTATGGACCTTCACTCCCGAGCGGCTCATGACGCGCAGCGAGGAGAAGGTATCGAGAATGTCGCCATCACTGATGCCGTGGCGCCCGCCACAGAGTACGCGGACTTTTACGCCGCGCGAAGACGCTTCGATGATGCGGTCCAGCACAGAGGCGTCCACAAATTTCGGGTGCTGAACGAGTAGCGATTCCTTAGTGGAATCAATGAACTTCGCAAACGCCAGCCGGGAGCCGGAGTTGCTCCAGATCAGGCCGATATCGCTCGATGGAACCCACTCTACCCTGTTCCAATCGGCCTCAAAGCACTCGGTGATCTGCGCGGCTTGTACGGGGTTTTCAAAAATCAAGCCGTAGTCTCTCGTGAGTGTGAAATACTTTTCGCAAAGGTTATAGGTTGCAACCATTGCACGCGTGCCATCGGCAACCATGGATTTCTCATGCGTGACGTAGAAGTTTGGATTTGACCAGCGAACGGCAACGCCGCCTTGATCTAATGCAGCAAATGAGTCGTCATTAGCCCGGTCACCTCCGGAACGCTGAGCGTTCAACATGACGCGCACATTGACTCCCGAGCGCTTGGATTCGAGCAGTGCCTCAAGGATTCCAGGGTGGGTTAAGGTGAATTGTTTTAAGATAAGCGTCGTCTTTGCAGAGCGAATAAACTCGATAACGGGGGTGGCGCCTTGATCCGGCTGAACGATTAATTTCATTTTTGAATTCCTTGTAGACTTCGGGTGTTCCCGAATAGTGGCGAGGTTTCCTGTTTTCTTGAAGCAAAAGTTAGCGATGGAATCGTAACGCTGGGCCTGCCAAGCTTTCGAAATGAGTAAGAAATCCGTCAAATCGAAATCGGCAAAATCTCTGAGTCTTCTTGGCAGCGCATCCGCATTGCCGCAGAAGCCGTCGGTGGAAATTTTGGAGACATTTTCGAATAGCCACCCCGGTCGTGGTTATGTGATTCGAGTGGACACAGAAGATTTTTCCTCGCTCTGTCCTGTGACCGGCCAACCGGATTACGCTGAGATAGTGATCGAGTATGTGCCTGCTGAGCGTTGCGTTGAGACGAAATCGCTCAAGTACTATCTGGCGGCATTTCGGAATACGCCGTCCTTCAACGAGCAGATCGTGAACAGGATTCTGGACGATCTCGTAGCCGTTTCCGCTCCCGAGAGCATGACGGTGTGTGGAGCTTTTGCTGCGCGAGGTGGCTTGGCTCTGACTGTTACGGCCACACACAAGGCTGAAAACAAAAAACGGTAGTGTGTCCCTGTGGGCTGTGAGCCTACTTTTTGTAAAAGGAAATGGCGGTGATGAGATCCACAGCGCGTTGAAGGACGGTGTCGCGGAGTTCCTCACCTTGTCCTTCGGACTCTGACTTTTCGGCGATCTCGGGGTTTGTGTTAGCGACTAATGCGGCCTCGTTCATTCGGGGGCGTTCCACATCGAAAACAAATTGGCTTATGCCCTTTTCTTTTGTGAGTTCAAAAATTTTCTTCCGTGTTTCAGGCGGTAGCCCGACTTCGATATCGGGCTTTACCCCGCTGGGGAAAATTGGTCCTCTGCCTGGCAGCGAGACGCGTGATACGGCGAGGTGGATCGTCTTGCCTCCACCGATTGGAAATTCCGAAAATTCCACCGCTCTACCTGCGGTCTTCCAGCCGACAATCATAGCGTCCGAGTTGGCTCGCAGGGTGGCTGCAAGGGCCTCGGCCGCGCCTTCTGTGTCGGCATCAGCCAACACCACAAGAATCCCTTGGAAAACGGCATCCCGATCGGCGGTAAGGATCCGTTCCTGTTTGGCATTGGGTTTTTCAATGGTGAAAAGAATTTTTCCCTTCGGGCAAAATCTCCGAGCGAAATCAGCCGCCATATCGAATTCCGTTCCGCTTGGGACACCACGCAGGTCGAGAATGAGAGCGGGAATGGTTTTATCAGCAAAGTTTCCAAGGGCGGAGTCTGTCTGTTTGAGCGCGGCGGGATCCATGGCCCCCGGGCGAATATAGCCGATGCGCCCGTCGAGAATTTCAGCCAGAAAGGGAATGGGCTTTGAATTCGCCTGACTTGGTTGATTGAAATCGGCTCCTGTACCGAGGCGTCGGAGAAGTCCCTCCAAAAGAGCCTTCTGGCGGGAGACATTATCGAGTGCTTCGGGTGAGAGGTAGTTCGCCTCCATCGCTTCGATGGCCTTCTGGATTTGCGAGTCATCCAAGGAGTCCACGGTCTCTGTCAGTGTCGGAGGCGGGGTCGGAGTGGTTTTGGGAGCGGGTGGCTCCTCGGCTAGATTGGTTCCTGCTAGACCGGCTAAAAGAACAAGGGGGAGAAATTTCATTGGTTTCGAGGGCGGGCACCGATGTCGTTTCGGCGATGGACGCCATCGAACGAAATCTTGTCTGCAGCCTGGTAAGCAAGGCTGCGAGCGGCTTCGAGGGTGGGGGACTTGGCAGTGACTCCCAGTACGCGGCCGCCGTTGGTCAAAATGGTATCACCTGAGGTTTTTGTCGCGGCGTGGAAAATTTCGACGCTTGCCAGTTCGGCGGCATCGGCAAGCCCGCTGATGGTTTTGCCTTTAACATAGGAGGCGGGATAGCCACCTGAGGCGAGAATGACGCATACAGCAGGCTTTGTGTCCCAAGCGGGAGATTGGGTGCCGAGTGCTCCTGCTGCAGTGGATTCCAAGAGAGGAAGGAGGTCCGACTCCAGGCGTCGCACCAGTACTTGGGTCTCTGGATCGCCCCAGCGGCAGTTGAATTCCAGTACCTTTGGGCCGGATGCCGTGAGCATAAGACCTGGAAAGAGCATGCCTCGGAAGTCGAGTCCCTCTTTTTTGATGCCCGCAATGAAGCGGTCGAGAATCTCTGTGCGGATGCGGTTAATCAGAATGTCATCCACCGACTCGGAAGGGCAGATCGTTCCCATGCCGCCTGTATTGGGACCTTGGTCGCCGTCGTGGGCTTTTTTGTGATCGCGGCAATCGGGGAATAGAAGATAGGCCGAACCGTCCACAAGCGCGTGGATCGAGCATTCGACGCCTTCGAGAAATTCTTCGATCACGACTCGGCTGCCGGCATCTCCAAAAGCCCGCTCCTCCATGCAAAGGCGCAGGGCGGCATCGGCATCGTGGAAATTGGCGGCAATGATCACGCCCTTGCCGAGTGCGAGTCCGTCGGCCTTCACCACGAGCGGGTATTTTGCGCTGCGGCAGTAGTCTCGAGCGACCGCACAGTCGGTGAATTCACGGTAGTCCGCTGTGGGAATCTCATGGCGGACCATGAAATCTTTCGCAAACGCCTTTGATGACTCAAGTCGAGCGGCAGCTTTGCGTGGGCCAAAAATTCTCATGCCTGCATCTTCAAAGGCATCCACCACGCCGGCTGCCAACGCGCCGTCTGGGCCGACCACGGTGAAGTCGATGGCATTCGTTTTCGCGAAGGCGAGTAGGCTCGAAATATCTTCGGCGGCGATGGATACATTTTCGCCGATGCGGGCTGTGCCGGCATTGCCCGGGGCAATGTAGATTTTTTCAATACTGGGAGACTGGCTGAGCTTCCATGCCAAGGCATGTTCACGACCTCCAGAGCCTGTAATGAGGATGCGCTTTGTCACGGAGTGCAAACGAGAGTGGTTGTTTGCAGCGGGAGCATTTCGCGGGTGAACCGGAATTTCGGACCATTTGATTTTCGCAGCTCCCCACTGGTCCAAGCCTGCGAGCCCGTCGGAATGACCAGACGGGGTCGGAGTTGAGCGATGACTTGGTTGCTGGCCTCGGTTGGCAGCGCATCGGGTGAGAAGAATAAAACATCCACCGTACCGATTTGTGAAAGCTGGTATGAATCCAGTGGACGAAGAAGGACGCCAGCGTAGCAGAAACGCATGCCATCCATTGTCCAAGTGAAGATCATATTCATGCCGCCCGAGTCTGGCATGTCGGGATTCTTATAGGCTGGCACGCCCAGAATTCTTATGCCTGTCACGTTATTGACACCGATGCCAACGCCTCCGCGCAGGATGGATGGTTCGTTGTCGAACGCGTTGACGTTGTTGAAGTCCGAACGCTCGGAGGTAATCAGGACGATGTCACTTGTGAGTGGTGAGGGGAGTGTTCGGCCAGCTGTTTTCGACGCGTAGGGGTTGGCAAGAATCGTTGTACCGATTGATGAAGTAATCCGGTAGCACTGGTTGCCCAGCCACTCGATCTGGGTTTCGCGCCGGATCGAAGGTTGAGCGGGTGTCTCAGTTGTCCCACATCCAGCTAGGGCTAGTGCGGTTGCTACCAAAAAAGCGATGCGGCGCATGCTCAGGAGTTGAGCGTGAGTTGCGTTCCAAGGTCCCCGATTCGGCTTATTGTAAGGCCTTTTAGTGCAGAAACCTCAGACGCCATGAGTTTGAAAACCTCTTCGATCGTGTAGATGCCATTGGAACCGCCGGTGGCTTGGATGAGATCGCGAAGGAGTTCCCAGTCGTCGCGCGTTTCGGCTGGAGGTTGTATGGCTTGATTGAGGCGCTGCAAGCGGCCTTTGATATTGATCATCGAGCCACGTTTTTCCGCCCAGGCGCTGGTTGGAAGAGCAACTGTGGCTCGGCGCGTAGTGGCATTAGCGAGGATGCCCGAAACCACGAGTGTCTCGAGATTTTTGAGGTGCTCTTCGGAAATGCCGCAATCCACGGCATCCTCTCCGAGCACGATGAGGCCTGTGATTTGGCCGGAGGCGACACCTGCCGCGATGGCGGGGAGTTTTCCGGTGGCCATGCCGAGGAGCCGGGCTCCTGTGGTGTTGGGGTTTCCATCGTCCGAAATGAGGAACCCGTCACCCTTCTGCGGGCGCGGCAAGACGTCGAAGTTTTCGATTTTCAGCCCTGCAGCAAGACGGCGTGCGAGGAAGAGTTCCTCGTTAGTCATGCGCGCGGAGGCGATCATGGCGGTTTTGGCTGGATCGCGGCCCTTGAGTTGCTCCGCTGCCGCAGCGATGGCGCGTATCCAATGGGCTGGGGCTTCCTCGCCTTTCACAATCGGGGCTGTGAGGCGGGAATCGCTCTGGAGATAGTGGAAATTCAAGCGATGGCTGTCGGGCATCCAGCAGGAGTTCACAAAATCGTTTTCGCGCGGAGTGATACGGTGAACGGTGTTTTCGCGGCTTGAGATCAGGATATTCGTGCCCATGCCGCAGTTCACATCAATGCTCTTGGTTTCCTTTAAAAACCAGACGCGCATCTTGAAGCGGAAGTCTTTGCTTGTGAGAGCACCCACGGGGCAGATATCCACCGTGTTGAGCGAGTAGTTGTTGTCGAGTTTCTTGCCGGGATAGACCGAGAGCGTCGTGTAACTGCCTCGGTTCAGGAAGCCCAGCACATCATCGTGGGCGATTTCCTTCATGAAGCGGATGCAGCGCGAGCACATGATGCAGCGTTCGTCGTCGAGCACGATCCGCTCGCCCAGATCAACGCGCTTGGGCTTTTTCACCTTCTCCTCAATAAAACGGGATTCGCCTTTGCCGAACTCCACCGAAAATTCCTGCAACCGGCACTCACCTGCCTGATCGCAGATCGGGCAATCGAGCGGATGGTTGATGAGCAAAAATTCCATCACGCCCTTGCGGCATTCTTCAACGAGCGGCGAGGAGGTGCGAACTCCCATGCCCTCGGCGACTTCCATCGCGCAGCAAATCTCAGGCTTCGGGCCCCAGCCGATCTCCGGCTTGCCACTGGCATCCAGCACGGGTTGGCGATCGGGGGTCATCTTCGGGCGGCCTGTCTCCACGAGACACATGCGGCAGTTGCCGGGCGAGCTGAGTTTGGGGTGGTAGCAGTAGTGCGGAATGAATTTGCCGCTCTGCATGCAGGCCTCGATCACGCGCGTTCCTTTCGGGAATTGCTTCCATTCCCCGTCAATCTGCACGTTGACCATAGCCACTAGTGTTGCCGTTTCGCTCATGTTTAAAAGTCCTCTCGAAAAATCCCCTATTACGGGGCGTTTACAAAGCGACAACTTATCGGGCGATGCCCCCGTGGAGGCAAGCAAAAGAAGGGAGATGACATCCGACATTTCGAAAGGCTTTAATCCTCTCATGGCAATGTATCGTTGGACACGCTTGAGCACGCAACGGATGGAAGAGGATTGGTATGCGAGGCTTTCTCATATCGACCCCGAGCATTTGGTCATGCTCACGCAGCATGGATCCAGCGCGCTGAAAATCCAGGCTTTCGGCGACAAGAAGACTGTCGAGATGCTTGCGAGAGATTTTGGAGGGAAAACGACACAGCTCGCGAAGGAAGTCTGGACTGGCGTGCAGGCCCGTGCGCCGCTCTCGATTCGGGGGCGTTTGCGGATTCACTCGCATGAGGACACCTTCCGCGATGCGGCAAATACCGAGCGCGATCTTTTCATTCCTGCTGGCATGGCATTCGGCACTGGCGACCATGCAACCACGGCGACCTGTTTGCGATTGCTCTGCGATCTAGTTCCCGAGCTTCGTATTGGTTGGAAGGCGCTCGATGTCGGCACTGGAACGGGGATCCTGGCCATCGCGGCAGAAAAACTTGGAGCCTCTGCCGTGGAGGCTTTCGATTTTGATCCCGTATGTATTCGAGTTTCCCAGGAAAATGCCACGGCCAACGAGTGCCACATCGTTCGCTTTTCCGTGGCGGATTCGCGGCGTGTCGGGTCGTTTGCGAAAGCGGATGTCGTTTTGGCTAATCTCTACAGTGAGCTTCTCATTGCCTCGGCCACCGGCTTGGTAAAAAAACTCCGGCCCGGCGGACGTTTTATTTTTTCCGGTGTGCTTTTACATCAAGCGGCTGAAGTCGGTGCTGCGCTTGAACAATGCGGACTCCTGCCGCCGCGTATCCTCAAGCGGGGAAAATGGTGTGCTGGGATTACGACGCGAAGGTTGGATTGATCGGCGAAGCAGAACGCTTCGTTCCTAGCCCTAGACCAGCTATTGCAAAGACTCGGTCTCAGAGGCGTGCCATGAGTAGTTCTCGTTGGAAGATGATTTCCTTCGGGAGTTGGCTATAGAGTTTGATGAACAGTTCGTCTTGGAGCAGGAGTTCGCGATGCCACTCGGCGGTGTCGATTTTTTGTGTTTCGGCGAAGATTTCCGGAGTCACGGTGGATTCAAGGCCGTTCATGTGAATGTCCGAGTAATCCGGTAACCAGCCGATGGCTGTTTCGAGCGCGTGGGCTCCGCCGCGGCAGCGTTCGACCATCCAGCGAAGGATGCGCGTGTTTTCGCCAAAGCCCGGCCAGAGGAATTTTCCGGCGGAGTCCTTGCGGAACCAGTTCACGTGAAAAATGCGCGGCACGTATTTGATTTGTTTGCGCATTTCGAGCCAGTGGGCGAAGTAGTCGCCCATGTTGTAGCCGCAGAAGGGCAGCATGGCCATCGGGTCGCGCCGCACTTGGCCAACGGCTCCAGCCGCTGCGGCTGTGGTCTCTGAGCCCATCGTGGCTCCCAGATACACGCCGTGGACCCAGTTGAACGCTTGAAAAATGAGCGGCATCGTGGAGGAGCGTCGACCCCCAAAAATCATAGCACTCACCGGCACTCCGGCGGGGTTTTCCCAATCGCTGTCGATGAGTGGGCAGTTCCGCGCCGGAGCGGTGAAGCGGCTGTTTGGGTGGCTACTCAGGATGGGCTTGCCATTGATGTCGGTTTGTCCCGGCGTCCAATCCCTGCCGAGCCAATCAACAAGGTGGCTGGGTGGTTCTTTTGTCATTCCCTCCCACCAGACGTCTCCATCGTCGGTGAGGGCGACGTTGGTGAAAATCGTGTCTTTTTTTATAGAGTCCATCGCTACGGGGTTGCTCGCAGTGGAGGTTCCCGGGGCAACGCCAAAAAATCCGGCTTCTGGGTTGATGGCCCTCAGGTATCCATCTGGTCCGGGTTTGATCCAGGCGATATCGTCGCCCACGCAGCTGATTTCCCAGCCTTCTTTCTGCATATCCGGGGGTGGGACCATCATGGCGAAATTTGTCTTCCCGCAGGCGCTGGGGAAAGCGGCTGTGACATAGGTTTTCTGGCTATCGGGGGATTTCACGCCGAGGACGAGCATGTGTTCGGCCATCCAGCCTTCATCGCGCGCCATGGCGGATGCGATGCGGAGGGCGAAGCATTTTTTTCCGAGCAGAGCATTGCCACCATAGCCGGAGCCGAAGCTCATGATGAGGCGCTCCTCGGGGAAGTGTGTGATGTAGGTGTTCTCTGGGTTGCAGGGCCATTGCACATCTTGCTCGCAGGGTGCGAGTGGGCGGCCGACCGAGTGCAGGCACTTTACGAACACGCCGGATTTTTCGATTTCTCCGTATACCGCCGTGTTCAGACGAGTCATGATTCGCATGTTCGCCACGACGTAGGGGCTGTCGGAAATTTCAATTCCGTATTGAGCGATGGGAGAGCCGACGGGACCCATGCTAAAGGGGATGACGTAGAGGGTGCGCCCTCGCATACAGCCTGCGAAAAGGCCGTTCAAGCGAGCTTTCATCTGCTCCGGATGCTCCCAATTGTTTGTTGGACCGGCGTCTTTCTTTGATTGCGAGCAGATGAATGTGCGCTCCTCGACTCGGGCCACGTCGCGAGGGTCACTGCGGACGAGTAGGGAATTTGGTCGCTTTTCGGCGTTGAGCCACACGCCGGCGCCCGAGGCTACGATCGCTTGGCGCATGGCGAGGTCTTCGGATTCCGAGCCATCGCACCAGTGGATGGCATCGGGTTGGGTGAGGTCGGAGATTTGCTTCACCCAGTGGGACACCGGCAAATCTGATGAAAGTTCATTGATTTGCAGGGAGTTAAAATTCATGATAGAACCTACTATCCGCACTCGCATCCAAGGGCGCAAGGAAAACGCTTATGTGATTCTGAGCGGGCGAGCTGTCTCGATGCCGCCAGCTGAGAAGAGGAATTGAAAAACCTGTAGGCTTCTTGCGCGGAATGCTCCTGAGCTGCTCAACAGGTAGAGTCTCCACATTCTCACAAACTCCTCGCCGTAGCGTTGGCGAAATTCGGCACGCGAACGCATGAATCCCGCCTCCCACGCCCTCAGGGTTGGCACGTAGTAAGGACCGAGGTTGTGCATATCTTCATTCACAAAAAACGGCTCCGCGGCCTGGAGGACCTGAGCGGCGGTCGGGATCGCCGAGTTTGCAAAGATATAGCGGGATATGAATCGGTCGCACGCTATGCCGGGCTCGTTGGCTGTGATGGTGTGACAGAGAAAAAGACCGCCCGGTTTGAGGCAATGGCTCGAAATATCCATATATCGTCTGTAGTTCTTGGGCCCCACGTGCTCGAGCATTCCGACGCTCGCGATGGCGTCGAATTGGCCTTTGATATCTCGGTAGTCTTGGAGGCAGATTTCCACAGGCAGGCCGCTGCAATGCGACTCGGCGTATTGTTTTTGCTCCTCGGAGATCGTGATTCCGACCACTTCGCAACCATGGTTCTCAGCAGCAAATTTTGCCAGTCCTCCCCAGCCGCACCCGATATCCAAGAGGCGCATGCCGGGTTGGAGGGCGAGTTTTTTGCAGATCAGCTCCATCTTGAGTTCCTGTGCGGCCGCCAGATCGGTCGTGCCATGGAAATAAGCGCACGAATACTGCATCGAGGGATCCAGCATCGCTCCAAAAAAATCATTTCCGAGGTCGTAGTGTTGTTGGGCCACCACGCGCGAGCGCGACTTGTTTTGGAGGTTCAATAAAAGTGAGAACGCGACTTCCACAAGCGCTCCCAAGCTCGGGCGGATCGAGGTTTCAATCCGGCCATGGATTGCCCGCGCGCACATTTCCTCGATGTCGTCGCAGTCCCACCAGCTTTTCATATATGATTCTCCGAAGCCCAGCGTGCCGTCTTTGAGTACGCGATGGTAGAAGCGTTCGTCATGCACCTTGATATCGCATGGGCGATCTCCATTGATTTCGATATCCGCCCCTGCAAAGAATTCGCTCACCACGCGCTCTGCGTGGCTGGTCTTTTTTTTGCGCGGATGGATGAAAGTGACCTCTGACGCGATGGGATCGCGCAACCTTTCACTGGAATTTGCAGGCGCGCTCATGAGCGGTGCTCTCCATAGAATTCCGAAAGGGATTTCAGAAGCTCGCGGACTTTCTCTTCCGATTTGTCGCGGAGCCACTGCGCGACGGACTCATCTTCCGATTGCACCGGCGGGAGCGGGCGGTCGGGAACAATATCGAACATCTCCAACTGAGAAGCTGCGGGGTGCGGATGAATTTGGTTTTGCATAGGCTCCAGACTTAGTTCCAAACGAGCTTTCTGCACCATGAGGTGATCACCCTATCGCGCTCGGCGGCGCGGAATGAAAATATCTGTATCCATGCCGAGGCAAGCGCCTCTGGCATTTTAACCCAAAAGTACAAACCACAAAAAATCACCACAGCCATGGACCCACTCATCGACCAAGTCTCCGACATCGCAGCCCTCAGCGATTCTTCCCACCGATCGTTTCGCATCGTGATCATCTATGAAAACGTTGTTTCCGCTGCCCGCGCTCTCCGAGCTTGCGAGATTCTGCGGACCGAAATTCCCAACGATTCAGCCCTCGAGATCAATGTCTGGAAAATGAGCGCTCTAGGAGCCTCTGAAAATCGTGTTCCCTCGGCCTCTGCCGCCGCGCGGGCAGATGTGGTGATTATCTCGGCATCTGGCAGCGAGGATCAGCCTGCACACATGTTGGTATGGGTGGATGAGTGGCTCAGCCAAAGTGCCGCCTCCGGCTCCGCCCTCTTCACTCTGCTAGGGAACTATGCCACACCGGGAGCTATCTCCTTCGCCTCCTGGCTCCGCCATAAGGCTTCTCTGGTAGGCATCGACTTCTTCTGTCACCCCCCTTTGGGTTCAGAAGAATGCGCCCCTCTGCGCGATATCCCGCTCCTCATGCCGGCACGCGCGCTTCCCAGCAACGTTCGCATTCCGATTGAGGAATGGCGCCCTAGCGCAGCTTTTTCCTTGGATCGGTTTGAAAGTGCTTTCGACATTATTGAAAATTTTGACGCCCACCTGCGCGCTCGACTCCACGAGGCTCGCATCCGGAGTGAAGCATCTCGGCATCAGGAAAAGCCTGAGCCTCTATATTGCTGATTTCCCGACAGAGTCTGCCCTTGACACCCTTCTAGCCTACCCTGTGAATGAAAGTCGCCACTCTGGCAAAGGCCTAACCCATCATGAACCATCTTTTCTACAATCTTCAGGCGAATAATAAGTGTTCCATGGGCAATGAGATGCAATTCCGTACCCTTGCGGAACAAATGCCGGATATTGTCTTACGCATGGATGCTCAAAATCGTTTTTTATACGTGAACTCTCGTATTCGTGATCTCACAGGTATCGCGGCGGAGGAGTTTTTTGGAAAGACGTGCGATGAGATGGGATTGCCGAGGGCCTGCGCCGTTTTATGGGAAGAGGCTGTGGAAGATACCCTCACCAATGGCCAATTGGTGAATCGGGAAGTGCAACTCGAACTCGCGGGATCTGTCAAAAACCTTCATATCCGCACCTCTCGCGATACCGCCCTCGGAAGTGGCAGCCCGGGTATCATTGCCACCGTGCGCGACATCACTGCCATGCGACAAAATGAATACCAAGTTCAAGAACTTGCTCAGCGCCTCTCTTATCATATCAACAACACCCCGCTCGCCGTCATGGAGTGGGATCCCTCTGGCAAGTGTCTGACCTGGAATGGAGAAGCAGAGCAAATGTTTGGATGGACGCTGTTGGAGATGCGTAAAAAATCTAAGAGTTTCTTGGACTTGATCTATCTTGATGACCACAAGGGATTTCTTTTGCTCCTGAATCGCTTGCAGCAGGGATTGATTGTCAGCGACTTTGTAAAAATTCGCGCCCTGACGCGGAACAGCTCCTTGCTTTATTGCGAGTGCCATCTCTCGGCGCTTCTCGATTTCGATGGGAAAGCCAAGTCGATCCTCTGGGTGGCGAACAATGTCACGGCTCGCGAGCTGGCCGAGCAGGAGATGCAAATGCTCAATGCCGGGTTGGAGGAGAGAATCCAAGAGCGTACCGCTGAGTTGGAGTCTTCAAACCAGAAATTGCAGCACGAGATTGTTGCCCGCATGCTCTTGGAACGAGAAATCATTAATATCAGCGAGCGTGAGCACCGCCGCGTAGGCCAGGACCTCCACGATGGCGTGTGCCAAGAGCTCTCCGGCGTTCGTTTCTCCCTTGAGGCCATATCTAAAAAACGCAGGAAAGGCACGCTACTGCGCGAGCAGTTGGATAATCTCAGTGGTGCCATCGAGAGGGCAGTCCACCATGTACGCCTCCTCTCCCGAGGTCTCGCACCGCTGGATCTCGAGGACGGCAATCTGCCCATGGCCCTGGAGGAACTTGCTGCAAATACCAGCTCCCTTTTCCAAATCAACTGCGCGGTAAAATGCGCAGGCAAATCTCGGCTGCTCGAAATCGAAAAAGCCATGAACCTCTTCCGCATCGCACAGGAAGCGATCCAAAATGCCATCAAGCACGGCAAAGCCAGCGAGATTTGTGTCAACTTGAATCTAAAGCAAGGCGTCCTCTCCATTACCGACAATGGAAATGGCATCCCAGAGCATGCCACACCCCCATCGCGTGGCAATGGCATGGGCATGAGAATTATGCGCCACCGTGCCGATGTGCTCGAAGGCTCCATCGCCATCGAGCGCTCGAACTCTGGCGGAGTCTGCGTAACCTGCAATTTTCCACAATGAAAAAAAACGAAACTCTTTCGAAGAGAAAGAAAACTCCGAAGCAACGAATTCTTCTCGTCGAAGACCATCCGATGACGCGCATGGGGGTTAACCTACTTATCAGCAGCGATTCAAAACTAGAAGTCTGTGGCGAAGCGGGAAATGTTGGTGAGGCCCTTGATGCAGCAATCCGCCTGAGCCCATCGATCGTAATCACCGACGTCTCCCTCCCAGGACGGAGCGGCTTCGAACTCGTGCAGGATATGCAAGCCTGCTGCCCGGGAATCCCCGCTCTTGTCCTCTCGATGCATGCCGAGTCGATCTATGCAAGGCGCGCCCTCGAGATCGGCGCGCGTGGATACGTCATGAAAAGCGAGCGAGGTGAAAAGGTGCTCGAAGCCATCCACACTGTCCTGAGTGGCCGAATCTCTGTGAGCGAGGCCGTATCCGGGCAGTTGCTGGAATTTCTCTCCCATCGTTCCAAACAAAAACAATCCGGCCCCGATTCTCTCAGCCCCCGCGAGTTTGAGGTCTTCAAACTCATCGGTGAGGGCGTTTCCACTCAGGAGATCGCCAAGCGCCTGAACTTAAGCCCGAAGACGATCGAGACCCACCGCGCTCATATCAAAGACAAACTCCACGCAGCCTCCGCCCCGCGCCTCGTCGCCATGGCAGCTGACTGGTTCGCAAGACAAAGCATGGCAGAAAACAATATTCCTTCCAACGGGATCTGAATGTCTTCGCAAACTCCAATCCCAAGTGGAAGCCCGCCGAAGCCCGCCCATTCCTGAAAATACGTCCTGCGCAGGTTGGCCGGAATCCACGGCCGACACGGAGGTCGGCCCTCCAGTTGTGGCAGCGGTCTCCGACCATCTGGGAGTCGCGCAGTAGTTCGAAGCGAGTTCTTCGAGCAATGAGTGCCAACGCCGCGCGATAAGCGAGCCTCGGCGCTTATCAAACGAGGTGGCGTGCTTGCGAATCGGGGAAGGATTGTCTATCTGTTATGTGCCGGCGGCGGGACTCGAACCCGCACACTCCTTTCGGAATAAGGGATTTTAAGTCCCTTGCGTCTGCCATTTCGCCACGCCGGCAAGGCTGTTTGAACAAGGCTGTATCTTCCGACAGGAGACAATCTCCGCAAGCGTAAAAAATGCACTTACAACTTTCTCGAATGAACAAGGATGGATGGGCTGATACCATGCTTGCGATTTCGGTAATCGAAATTACGATCCGCGCACGATGAAATCGCCTAGGGAATCTTTTCAACAAATCGGAGATCACCGTGTGAGCTGCGGACATCTCCTGCCTTTTGGGGTGAGTCCAGTTCCCGGCGGTGTGAATTTTTCGATATTCAGCGCAAACGCGACCGGCTGCACGTTGGTGCTCTTTCGGCCTGGCCAAGATAAGCCGATGGAGGAAATTCCTTTTCCCAAAAACTATCGCCTTGGTCACGTGTGGGCGATGGTCGTGCACAATTTGGATTACGAGAACCTCGAATACGGCTTTCGGATGGATGGTCCCGCGAGTGCTCGAGACGGGCATTATTTTGACGCCTCGAAGATTCTCCTCGATCCACATGCTCGCGAAATCGTGGGCCGTGCGGAGTGGATGGCTCCGCCTCAAGCGTCTCACAAGCCGACTTTTCGTTCACGTGTGCCTGTGGGTGTGGGGCAACTCGAACCGAATGGAAGCACGAGGGTGGCAGTGAGCGAGCTCATCATTTACGAGATGCACTTGCGCGGCTTTACTCGACACAAATCATCGAAGGTTAAAAATCCTGGCACGTTTGCTGGCCTCGCGGAAAAAGTGAAGGATCTTGCCAATCTGGGTATCAATTGCGTGGAGCTGATGCCCGTCTTTGAATTTGACGAAACGGAAAACTTGCGGACCAACCCCACCGATGGCGAGACTCTTTGCAATTACTGGGGCTACAGCACGGTGGGGTTCTTTGCGCCGAAGGCCAGCTACGCCGCCTCTGCGGCCGAGAGTAGGCAGGTCTCCGAAATGAAGGAAATGGTGCGCGCACTTCATGGCACTGGCATCGAAGTCATGCTGGATGTCGTCTTCAACCACACGGCAGAAGGCGGAGCGGACGGGCCTGTATTTTCCTTCAGAGGTATTGATAACAAGACTTGGTATATTCTAGATGACAAAGGAGCATTTGCGAATTACTCGGGCTGTGGAAACACGGTGAACTGCAACTACCCCGCAGTACGTGAATTTGTGATCAATTGCCTTCGCTACTGGGCCTCCGAGTATCACATTGATGGCTTTCGTTTTGACCTGGCTTCGATCCTCGGCCGCGACAGCCAAGGCAATCCCCTAGCGAACCCTCCTCTGTTGGAATTCCTCGCTTACGACCCCGTGCTGGCAGACTGCAAACTCGTCGCCGAAGCTTGGGACGCAGGTGGGCTCTATCAGGTCGGAAATTTTCCGAGCTATGGGCGGTGGATGGAATGGAATGGCAAGTATCGCGATTGTGCGCGTCGTTTTCTTAAAGGCGATCTCGACCAAGTTGGCGAAATGGTGCAGCGTATTTTGGGTTCACCCGACCTTTATGCCGCGGCGGGTCGCAAACCCACGGCGAGCGTCAATTTCATAACATGCCACGATGGCTTCACCTTGCGGGACCTTTTTTCCTACAACGGCAAACACAACCTGGAAAACGGCGAAAGCAATCAGGATGGTTCCAATGACAACCAGAGTTGGAATTGCGGCACCGAGGGCGAAACCGACGACCCGGCCATCAGTGGGCTGCGTCTGCGCCAATGCAAAAACGCGATGGCCCTTCTCATGGTGAGCCAAGGTGTGCCAATGATCTATATGGGCGATGAGAGCGGTCGCACGCAGCGCGGCAACAACAACGCCTATTGTCATGATACCGACTGGAACTGGCTGAATTGGAAGCCTGACGCTTTCGGCAAGGAAATGCTTCGCTTCACGAAATCGATCATCGCCTTTCGCAAAGCGAATCCACCCCTCCGCCAGCCTGATTTCTTAAGCGAGCTTGATCAAATCGGTAGTGGCTATCCGGATATCAGTTGGCATGGAGCCCTGCCTTGGCATCCGGATTGGTCGTCAAGCAGCCGCACACTCGCCTTCATGCTTTGTGGTCGGCATGGTCAGGCTCTTGGCGGGAAGCACCACTTCATTTATGTCGTCTGCAATATGTTTTATCAGCCGATCACTTTCGGTCTTCCCGTTCTTCCCAAGACCCTCCAATGGCATCGTTTTGCTGATACAAGCCTCCCAGCTCCAGATGATATCTGTGAACTGGGCAGCGAAGTCCTCCTGCCTTCGCAGAAAAGCTACGAGGCCAAGGAGTGGTCGATCGCTATTATTCTTGGCAAGTAGCCAGTGAGCTCAAGCCTCCTCACAGCGATCCACCTTTCGAGCACTTTGGCCATGACCGGACTCATCTGGTTCGTCCAAATCGTGCATTATCCGATGATGGCATCTTTCAGCCGCGAAAACTTTGCATCGCATGAAAAGGAGCACTGCGATCGCACGGGATGGGTGGTCGTGCCTCTCATGCTCGTTGAATTATCTACTTTTGCATTACTTTTTGCGGAGGGAATTCGATGCAATATATTTCTAATAAGTGGAATGCTGCTTGGGATAATATGGGCTTCGACTTTCCTCCTCCAAGTCCCGATCCACCGCACGCTTCTATCTGGATGGAATAGTCAGGCTCATCGCAGACTCGTCGCATCGAACTGGATTCGGACGATCGCATGGACTGGACGCTCCCTTCTGCTCGGCTGGCTGTGGCTAGTCTGAAAATTCCTCGGGAATCTCGGCTGGCTCAATCAGTCTTGCCAAGTATGACCAGACCTATATTCTGCCACGCTCTATTATGACACTTGCTATTCTTTCTCTGCTCGCTCAGGCCGCTCCGGCGCAACCCCAACAAAACATGTTCATTACCATAATGCCGTTGATTTTTATCTTCGTCATCTTCTACTTCCTCCTCATTCGTCCGCAGCAAAAGAAGGCCAAAGACCATGCCAAGCTTGTGGAGTCAATTAAAACAGGCGACCAAGTCGTGACCAATGCCGGCATTCATGGCGTGGTAGCGAATGTAAAGGAGAAGACTCTCATTATTAAAATTGCGGATAATGTAAAGGTGGAATTCGACCGGGCAGCCGTTGCAGCCGTCGAGAAAACCGCCGACAAAGAAGTCGCTGGTTCCTGATTCTTCTAACATTGGGCCGAGAGGCCTGCTTCCCTGCTCCATTCGATGTCACCCGTCCTCACTTTCTGCTTTGGCCTTCTTCTTCTCGTGCTCTTCGGCTGGTATTTTGCCAGCGACCTTTCGTCCCGCAAACGCTGGCTGGGTCTGGTTCTTAGCGTCCTGCTTGCAGCCTTCTGCATCCAGCAAATCACCCCGCCGGATAAAAAAATCCGACTGGGTCTGGACCTTCAGGGTGGCACATCATTCCTGATCCGTCTCATTCCTCAAACGGAACGAGGCATCACCCCCGATTTGCTTGACCAAGCGGTGGAAGTCATCCGCAAGCGCGTGGACCAATATGGCGTGAGCGAACCGGTCATCACTCCCCAAGGTAAGGATCGCATCCTGGTGCAGATCGCAGGTCTGGATACACAGCAGATCGAAGAGGCAAAATCCCAGCTCCAGCGCGTGGCAAAGTTGGAGTTTGCCATTGTGGATGAAGGCGGCGCCGGTCGTGTCGATCGCATTCAGAAAGGCGAGGAGGTCATGGATCCCTCGTTCGTTCTCAAAACCTACCGCCCAAGCAAGGACAAGACCGAGTCCACTCAAATTCTCGTGAAACGCCGCGCGGCCATGACGGGTGAATACGTGACCCGCGCATTTGCGTACTACGACCAGCAGGGCTACGGAGTATCCCTCGAGTTGAACTCCGAAGGAGCGAAGATTTTTGATGAAGTGGCTCGGCAAAATAAAGGCCGCCAGATGGCGATCATCCTCGATGGAGAGGTCATCTCCGCACCTGTCCTGCAGAGCGACCACTTCGGTGGTAGGGCTCAGATCACAGGCAAATTCGATGACAAGGAAGCCCGCGATCTATCCAGCGCCTTGGAGAACCCTCTGCGAGTGCCCGTTCAGATCGAGGAAACGCGCAGCGTCTCGCCAACTTTAGGCGCTGATTCCATCCGCAGTGGTGTCATGGCCGGCGTCTCCGGACTCATTTTGGTGATGTTTGCCACACTCATCTACTACCGCTTTGCAGGCCTCATTGCTGTCATTGGTCTTCTCTTGAATATCCTCTTGCTCCTGGGAGCCATGGCTATGTTCAACTTCACTCTCACATTGCCCGGTATCGCTGGTATTATTCTCACCATTGGCATGGCCGTGGATGCCAACGTGCTCATTTACGAGCGCCTCCGTGAGGAGATGGCGGCTGGAAAATCCCTCGCGACGGCCCTCACTGGAGCCTATGACAAGGCATTCAGCGCTATTTTTGACGCCAATGCCACGACCTTCATCACTGCGATCATCCTTTTCTGGCAGGCTACTGGTTCGGTGAAGGGATTCGCTGTCACGCTCACGCTTGGCATCATCGCCTCGATGTTCTCCGCGTTGCTCTTCACGCGCACGGGCTTTCGTTGGATGGTGGACAATTTTGGTCTTGCAAAAATCACGATGCTCGACCTTGTGCCAAAGCGAACTTTTGATTTCCTGGGCAAGCGTTGGCTCGCACTCGTGATCTCGTTCATCTTCATCGGTGGCTCTGTTGCCATCTTCGCCATTCGTGGAGAGAAAAACTTTGGCATTGATTTCCGTGGAGGCGATTTACTGATCGTGGACTCTTCCAAGCCGGTAACTATCGCCGAGGCTCGCAATGCCCTGAACGACCCTGCGGTGGTGATCCAATTTGAACGCGAAGGCACCAAGCAAATGCTCACCTTTCGCAGCACGCAGGGAACGTCTGACGCGATCTTAGCGAAGCTTCGTGCTGTTTTTCCGGATAGCGGCATTGTCGCGTTTGGCCAAGATACTGTTGGGCCCCAGATCGGCTTGGAGTTTGCCAAGAGCTCGCTCATTGCGCTTGGACTCGGCATCGTCGGCATTTTCTTTTATGTGACTCTGCGCTTTGAATTTTCCTTCGCCTTGGGCGCTCTTGTTGCCCTTCTACACGACGTGATCATCACTGTCGGCATCTTTTCACTCATCGGTGGAGAGCTCTCGCTTGTGATGGTTGGTGCTATCCTGACGATCGCGGGATATTCGATCAACGATACGATTGTTGTCTTTGACCGTATCCGCGAAGGTCTCAAGAATGGCGAGGGCGGTACGGTGCAAGCGCTGATGAACACCAGCATCAACGAGACATTGAGCCGCACGATCCTCACAGGAGGCACCACGCTTCTCTCGGTCGGCGCCTTGTATTTCTTCGGGGGTGCCGTCTTGCGCGACTTCTCTTTTGCCATTTTGATCGGCATTATTGTCGGCACCTATTCGTCGAT
>VFJO01000238.1 GCA_009886045.1 Verrucomicrobiota bacterium | reverse complement strand
GCACACGGGGCCGGTATGAACCGGGGAGATCGGTTACAAAGTGACCGAGGACATAGGTTACACATAGAATGGGGAGTATGCCCTGGGAAAATGAGTTACCAAAAATCATCAAATTCAGGTCCATTGTTTGATTTAAGACAAGATTTTGGATTTCAAATAGAAATCCATGCTGTTTTTAGGATTTTTTAAAATCGGGGCCATTTTGATCGAGTCAGTTTTTTAGGTTTTGCAAAAAGCTCATATGTCAATAATTTATGCCCCTTTTTGCCTTACTGGAGCGCTGGACATCGATGCCGTTATGAAAGCATTCCTACTGCCCCGCACCGCTTTCCTTCTCAAAGCGCTTCACCATCCAAACATTCCGCGAAGCCACTGCTAGCGCTGTGGGACAAGCGCACTTCGGCGGAGTCTCCAAGGCATTCGGAGGGTGACATGGCGGGAGATGCGATTAGATTTCGTGACATGATTTCTTTTCGCAATCTTGCCGAGACACGGACCCCGGATGGTGCTCGCTTTTCCCTTCATGAACACGATGGGGAATATTTTCTCAAACTCAATGGGCGACAGCTCATGGGCTCGAACTCTACGGTTTCGGAACTGCTTCTGGCCGATGTGGCATGCAAATTCCGCTATCCGGTCGATCGTCCAAGCATTCTTATTGGAGGTCTTGGCTTGGGATTCAGCCTCCGGCGCGTTTTGGAAATTTGTGGCCCAAATACTTTTGCACAGGTTTCCGAGTTGTTGCCTGAGGTCGTTGCTTGGAATCGCGAGTTTCTGCAGGACCTCAACGGCAAGCTGCTCGATGATCGCCGTGTGGAGGTCCTGACCCGCGATGTCTTCGATTGTATCAAAAACGGACCCGCGCGTTACGATGCCATTCTCTTGGATGTCGATAATGGCCCCACTTCATTCGTTCAGGCAAAAAACTCGCGCATCTATAACGGCAAAGGTCTCGCGCTGATTCGGCGAGCCCTCCGACCGGCTGGGCGTGTCGCATTCTGGTCAGCTGAGCGGGAGCCCATGTTCCTGTCCAGCCTGTCACGGGCAGGTTTTCGAACAGAGGAATTTGAAGCCAAGTCGCACGAACGCGCAAAGCGAGCGGCCCACCGCATCTATGTCGGCGAAGTCACCTGATCTATTCTCGGTCCCTATCCTCTAGCTTTCCTACCAGTTGGGATATTTTAAACTGGGGGTCAATGTTCATTTTGATGCGAAAAATGCTCCCCGACTATGCAGACGATATTTTTTTTCAACTTGAGGGAGGTATGCGGGTTGTATTTTATTACTGAGTGTTGGATTGGATTTCGAGGTGCGGCACTGGGGCAATGAGGATGCGGGAGCATTTTGGCGGAATATTGATGCGCTGAAGGTTCACCGTTTGTAAGGTTTGGTTTCTATGCAGACTGCATGCCGCCTTACTGGATTTGGAGAGAAGCCGCCTGCCTTGAGTGTTGAAAATGTGGCTGCTCTGGAGCCAAGGCCGGGGGCGGTTGTGGTGCGGATGCTTGCCGCACCGATCAATCCGGCGGATTTGAACGTCATCGAGGGCACTTACGGAGAATTGCCATCGCTTCCTAGCACGATTGGAAACGAGGGAGTGGGGGTGGTCGAGCGTGTGGGTGCCTCGGTGGGGGAATTTTTTGTGGGGCAGACTGTGCTGCCTTTAGCTTTTGGGACTTGGGCAGAGCAAATGCTGGTGCCGGTTGAGGCCTTGGTTGCCTTGCCGGAGGGGCTTGATCCTTTGCAGGCGGCGATGCTGGGAGTGAATCCCGCGACGGCCTGGCGGATGATCCATGATTTTGCAAATCTTCAGCCCGGTGACTGGATTGTGCAGAATGCGGCGAATTCCGGAGTGGGACGTGCTGTCATTCAACTCGCCAAGGTGCTCGGAATTCGCACGCTGAATGTTGTGCGGCGTGGTGAGTTGATCGAGGACCTGCGCGCTAGTGGAGGTGATGTTGTTGTCACGGAGGATGTGGATCTGAGGCTCGAAGCCCGCGACTTGTGTGGCGCGAACTTTCCCAAGCTCGGTCTGAACGCGGTCGGTGGGGCGAGTGCGCTGAATCTCGCAAACGCTCTCTGCGCAGGCGCTCCGCTCGTTACCTATGGCGCGATGGGTCGGCAGCCTCTGAAAATTCCCAATGGCCTCCTCATTTTCAAAAATATTTCGTTTCAGGGATTTTGGCTCCGGCGGTGGAAGGAATCGGCGCCTCTCGCGGATGTGCGAGCCATGTACGAAAAACTTGCGGGCTATCTCGCGGCAGGTGTGCTGCACACGCCAGTGCACAAGGTATTCCCGCTGGATCAAGTGGTCGAGGCGGTGGCTGAGGCGGCGATGGAGAGGCGCTCGGGAAAAGTTCTCCTGCGGATGTAACTTTTTCGTAAAACTAACGGAGTGTTCTCATCCCAATCGAAGGGGCAGGCTCAGAATGTTCCCTTTTTCGGAAGTGAGCCTCTGCTGATAAATTTTCAGATTCCACCGTTCGGTCAAAAATTGTCCTCCGCGTCTTTTGTGTTTCAATCCGCTGCTTGAGGTTTCTGGGGATCGGGGGCACTTTATATCCATGGAGAACGAACCGCGAGCGTGGCAGAATTTTTCCCCTAGCGATTTGTCTTTTGCTTTTCCTGAGTCGGCCAGTGCAGACGTCGCCAAGTGTGTCGCGCGTTCGGTGGCCGCATTTCCGCAATGGGCCGCGCGTTCGTTGGATGAGCGGCGGGATATTTTAGCGGGTTGCCAAGCGAAGCTAGCACTGGCTGCAGAGACACTCGCCGTCTTGATCTCAAGGGAGACGGGGAAGCCGCTGCGTGAGTCGCGCCTGGAGATGGTGGCGGTGGTGGCGAAGTTTGATCTCACATTTTTGGATGGTGAAAAGTATCTTCGCGACGTGGTGGTGGGAGAGGGTCCGAATCCCGCACTCATACGCCAGCTTCCTCGAGGGCCTGCGGCTGTGATTGCCCCATTTAATTTCCCCGTGCACCTCGGCCATGGTGCGGCGCTGGCTTATTTGCTGGCTGGAAACACGGTTCTGTTCAAGCCATCGCCTCTTGCGGTTAATGTGGGATTGGCTTACGCGCGCATCATGCAGGAGGTGCTGCCAGCGGATGTTTTTCAGTTGGTTCCCGGCTGGGGTGAGACCGGTCGCAAGCTGTGCCTGGATGAGGCGGTGCGGGCGGTTTGTTTCACGGGCTCTGTGCCTGTCGGGCTGGAACTCGCGCGCATCTTGGCAGCCGACACATCGAAATCTCTCTCTCTGGAACTCGGTGGGAAAAATTCCCTCATCGTTCTGCCTGATGCTGATCTTGATTTGGCGGCAGCAGCTGCGGCCGATGGCATGTGCCTCACGGCCGGGCAGCGTTGCAATGCCACGTCGCGTGTCCTCGTTCATCGGCAGGTTGCGGATGCTTTTGTGGAGCGGCTCATGTGCTCGCTCATCCGTTACCAGCCGGGGGATCCCTTGAACGAAAACACGCTTCTCGGCCCGCTGATCAGTTTCGCCGCCCATGAACGCTACGAGTGTCTCATTTCCAAGAGGCTGGGGGACTGGGTGGTTCCAGGTGGTATTTTGGAAAAAGTCGAGCCCGAGCGACATGGATACTACGTGCTGCCTGCAGTTCTGATCGCAGGCGATCTGGCCGCCTTGGACGACTCAGCGCTGGCCATGGCGGAAACCTTCGCACCACTCTTTGTGGTCGAGGTTTTCGATGATGTGGAAACCGCGATCTCGCGCCACGAGGCATGGAAGTTCGGCCTCACAGCCAGCGTCTTCACTTCGGATGCGTCCCAGTTTTCCCGTGTGGGTTCGAAGCTTTCGGTCGGCAACCTCTACCACAACCTGCCCACGACCTTTTCACCCTCCACGCTGCCATTCGGGGGCTGGGGGGCCTCAGGAAATGGCCATCCGGGCGGTCGCGGCTTTGTGCGTTTTGCCGTGCAGGAACAGGCGATCCAGTGGAAAACTTGAGCCGTTCATGAAACGTGGATTTCTCGACAAACTCATCGACCGTCTCCCGCTGGTGCAGCCCGGCGAAGTGCAAAATTATCTCGTTGAAATTGCCCGCGAGAAGGGGTTTCTCGAAACGATTTTTAACGCCATTCTCGAAGGTGTCATCGTCACAAACCCCGAGGGGCGGATTTTGTACCTGAACCGCGCAGCGTGTGGTTTTTTTGGCATCGAGTCCGATGTGAGCCTCGGCAAGCCGCTCGCAGAGGTCGTGCGTGGCATTGACTGGGAAACGCTCAGCGGGCCGAAGGCGGAAATTATTAGTCGCGATTTGGAGGTCTTTTATCCTGAAAATCGTTTGCTGAACTTTTACGCAGTGCCGCTATTGAGTGATGAGGCGGATGGCGGTAACCCAGAGGCGGTAGGGCGCGCTGTGATTCTACGCGACATCACCCAGACGCACCGCGACACACAGGAAACAATCGAAGTCGAAAAGTTCTCTGCCCTCACTATGCTGGCGGCAGGCGTGGCCCATGAAATCGGGAATCCGCTCAACTCGCTCAACATCCATCTGCAGCTCATGCAGCGCAACCTCGATAAGGCTCCACCAAAACTTCGCGCCAAGCTTGAAGAATCCGTTCTAGTCGCCCGCAGTGAGGTCTCTCGACTGGATAACATCATCACCCAATTCCTCCGCGCCATCCGTCCGCAGAGTCTCAATCCGGAAGCGGCTGATATAAACCGCCTCGTTGATGAGGTATTTGAATTCCTGCATGTCGAAATCCAGGATCGCGATGTGCTTGTGGAGAAGCAACTCGAGCAGGGGTTGCCGTTGCTTCGGATCGATCGCGACCAGATCAAGCAAGCGTTCTACAACATCTGCCGGAATTCCTTTCAGGCTATGAATTCCGGCGGCATCCTGCGCGTCATCACATCGGCTGATTCCACCCACGTGCGGATCGTCTTTACCGATTCGGGAGGCGGCATCTCACCGGAAAACATCACCCGTATTTTCGAGCCATACTTCACGACCAAATCTGGCGGCAACGGCCTAGGGCTTTTAATCGTGAGGCGTATCATTCGTGCCCACGGGGGTGAGGTCATCCTCGAAAGCTCGCCCGGTCGGGGACTGACCGTTACGATCCTCCTGCCTCGGGTGGATCGGCGTGTTCGTTTCCTGGAACAGGGTGTCACACAATCTCAAAATGAATAACAAATTGAACGAACTCTATGACAGTGCCGCTGCGATCTATCGCGCCGGTTGCCGTCAACCATCGCAAATCCTCTCTGCACCCGATCTTGAAGTGCTCGCCCGGTTCGGCGTTTCCCCGCAGTCTCTCTACGATGCGGTGGATGACCTCGCCTACTATGGCGAGCCTGGCAAGGATGTCTTTCTCGAACTCGCTCAAATGCGAGCCGATTATTTTCTCACAACGCTTCAGGGGCATCTGCCATCTCGGATTGTCGCGGAAAGCGAGTTACCACCCAAGTCCGCCGATTTTGAGGGTTTGCCATGGTTGCTTCGCATCGTTCGCAAGGCCCAGTGCTTCCTTGAGGGAAGCCTCTGCGACGACATCATGTATGGCTGCGCAGGTGATAGGGCGTTTCTGAAAAAATTCCACTCCACCTTGCCAGCTTTTCTTGCCGTGGTGCGGGACACACGCGGTGATGCAGCGCAAGTGTTGCATTTTTTGAGAGATTCCAGCTCGCGGGAGTAGCGGAATTGATCCCAATCGCGGGTGAGGGCCGACTGGCTCTCATCTCCCAAAGCTCGTCGTCGTGGATGTCATTTTGTTTGTTGCCGGTGCTTCGGGATTAAAAAAAAGGCGGAGCATTGCTGCCCCGCCTCTTTTGTAAGGGTTTCGAGTCTGTTTACGCCTTCTGCTCGAGGATCGCGGCTTTGACCTGAGATGGGACTTCCTCGAAGTGCGAGGGTTCCATCGAGTAGGACGAGCGGCCTTTGGAGAGCGAGCGGATGGCTGTGGCGTACCCGAACATTTCGGACAGTGGTACCTCGGCGTTGATCGTGCAGAGGTTGCCTTTGGTTTCCATACCTTGAATGCGAGCGCGGCGGCGGTTGAGGTCGCCCATGATGTCGCCTTGGAATTCGTCCGGCGTCACGTTTTCGACTTTCATGACTGGCTCAAGGAGGATCGGCTTGGCTTTTTTCAGGCCGTCTTTAAGCGCAAAAATCGCTGCCATTTTGAACGCCATTTCGTTCGAGTCGACATCGTGGTAGGAACCGTCGGTGATGTCCACATGCACATCGATGACAGGGTAACCTGCAACGACGCCGTTGAGAATGGCTTCCTTGAAGCCTTTTTCGACGGCGGGGATGTATTCTTTCGGAATTGTGCCACCGACCACTCGGTTTTCGATGGTGAGGCCTTTACCGCGTTCGTTCGGGCGGACTTTGCAGACGACGTGGCCGTATTGACCACGGCCGCCGGACTGCTTGACGAGTTTGCCCTCGCCCTCGGCCTCGTTGAGGATGGTCTCTTTGTAAGCGATCTGTGGTTTGCCGGAGTTGGCTTCAACTTTGAACTCGCGTAGCATACGGTCGCGAATAATTTCGAGGTGGAGTTCGCCCATACCAGCGATGATCGTCTGACCTGTTTCCTCGTTTGTGAACACGCGGAAGGTCGGGTCTTCCTCGGCGAGACGCTGCAGGGCAATGCCCATTTTTTCTTGGTCTTGCTTGGTCTTTGGCTCGACTGACATCGAGATAACGGGGTCTGGGAATGATGGTGGCTCGAGAAGGATTGGATAATCCTCATCGCAAAGGGTGTCACCGGTAGTGATGTTTTTGATGCCTACGATGGCTGCGATATCGCCTGAGTAGCAGGTATCGATATCTTCACGCTTGTCGGCTTGAATCTGAATCAGGCGGCTGATGCGTTCGCGTTTGTTCGTACGCGGGTTGTAAACCGTATCGCCCTTCGAGAGCTTGCCGGAATAAACGCGGAAGAACACGAGTTTGCCGACGAAGGGATCGCTCCAGAGTTTGAAAGCCAGCGAGCAGAACTTGGCGTGGTCGTTCGAGACAACTTCCATCGGCTCATCGTTGTCGGGATTTTGTCCCTTAGCTGGAGCAATATCGAGTGGGCCGGGGAGGTAGTCCAGCACTGCGTCCATGAGGTATTGGACACCTTTGTTTTTAAACGCGGATCCGCCTGCAACAGGCACGAATCTGTTTGCAATCGTCTGGCGACGGATTGCTGCTTTGAGTTGCTCGATGCTGATGGGTTTTTCTTCGAGGAAGAGCATGCCGATTTCTTCATCGAGGTCGCACATTTGGGAAATGAGATCTTCATAGGCGGCTTTGGCTAGGCCCTTAAGGTCTTCTGGGATTTCCTCAACTGTGTAGGTTGATCCCATCGAATTGTCGTCGTGATAAATCACGGCCTTCTGGTTGATGATGTCTAGTTGGCCCTTGAGGTGATCTTCTTTGCCAAGAGGAATCAGGATAGGCCAAGCATTAGCACCGAGTTTTTGGCGCATTGAGTTCACCGCATTGTTAAAGTCCGCGCCTGTACGATCCATTTTATTGACGAACGCAATACGCGGAACGCCATACTTCGTGGCTTGGCGCCAGACCGTTTCAGACTGTGGCTGCACACCGGCTACGGCGCAGAAAACGGCTATTGCGCCATCGAGAACGCGGAGTGAGCGCTCCACCTCGGCCGTGAAGTCCACGTGGCCAGGGGTGTCGATAATATTTACTCGCATTTTGAGGCCTTCGTAAACTTTATAGATACCCTCTTCCTTGCGCTGCATCCAAGAACAAGTGGTGGCGGCAGAAGTAATCGTGATGCCGCGCTCGCGTTCTTGCTCCATCCAGTCTGTGACTGTCGTGCCCTCGTGCACCTCGCCGATCTTATGGATCATTCCGGTGTAAAAAAGAATTCGTTCGGTGAGCGTTGTCTTGCCCGCATCGATGTGGGCAGCAATACCGATGTTGCGGGTGCGCTCGAGTAGGAATGCGCGGTTTGGAGAATTGGGATTCGTGGAGTCAGTCGTGGCGGCCATAGGATTGATTAAGGTTTTTTTTAGATTGGAATTTGATTTTGTCGCAGATGGAACGCCGTGGAGGAGGTGCCTTTTCGGTGGTAAAAAAAAGGGCGGTTTTTTCCGGGGAAAAAACCGCCCTTACGAAATTTGCTACCAGCGGAAGTGGGCGAACGCACGGTTGGCTTGAGCCATTTTGTGCATGTCGTCGCGCTTCTTGATTGCGTTGCCTTGACCCGCAGCTGCGTCTTTGAGTTCGTAGGCGAGGGCGTTTTCCATTGGCACGCCTTTGCGTTTGTTTGCAAATGTAACTAGCCAGCGCATTGCGAGGGCGACTTGGCGTCCAGCTGGAACCTCCATTGGAACTTGGTAGGTCGAACCACCAACGCGGCGGGACTTAACTTCCAGGCGTGGCTTTACGTTCTCGATGGCCTTGTTCAGGGTCTCAAGCGGATCGACGGTGTCCGTGCCCTCACGGGTTTTATCGATAGCTGTGTAAACAATTTTTTCTGCGATGGATTTTTTACCGGACTTCATCACACTGCTGATGAGGCTGGCGACGAGCGGGCTGGCGTAGCGGGCGTCTTTTTTGACTTCTTTGTGAATGACTCTGCGGCGACGGGACATAACTTAATTTCTGTTCTCTATTTAAAATTTCGGTTTTCGACTATTATTTCTTCTTGCCCTTGGCCCCCTTAGCTCCTTTTGCTCCCTTGGCCTCTTGACCAGGTTTAGGACGCTTGGCGCCGTATTTCGAGCGACCACGGCGGCGGCCATCCACTCCAAGGCTGTCGAGAGTTCCTCGAACGATGTGATATCTCACGCCGGGGAGGTCTTTCACCTTGCCGCCGCGAACAAGAACGATCGAGTGCTCCTGAAGATTGTGTCCCTCGCCTGGAATATAGGCGATGCCTTCGTGTCCATTTGTGAGTCGTACCTTGGCAACTTTACGGAGAGCCGAGTTCGGCTTCTTTGGAGTGCGTGTCATGACCTGTACGCAGACGCCGCGGCGCTGTGGGCAGTTGGCCAGTGCGGGCGACTTCGATTTGACTTTGATTTTTTTGCGTCCCTTGCGGACAAGTTGATTAATTGTGGGCATTCTAAATCTCGTTTTCTGACTCGCGTGTTTCGAAGAGGTCTCCATTGCCTGATTTATAGCAATGGCTTGCCCCCGATACCTTGCGGGAATTGGCGACATTAGGGATCGTTTTGTGTGTTGCAAGAGAAAAAAACAGATTTTTCATGTGATGTGGCGCGTGTATGATAAGTGGGATGAAACTATTCGCCATCCTCGCAGCTCTCGTCCTCGCTGGGTGCGCTTCGCAAAAGAAAGACGAGGGCTTCGCAAATTTCCAATCCGCTGAGCAAACGATTCCCAAAGTGGAATTGGGAGCGTTGGAAAAGGAGGCCGCTATAAAACGTTTCGAGGACTTTTTCGGCGATATCACGGTGGAGAATATTCGCGCAAAGGCTCCAGGATTATTCGCTCCGGATGTCTATTTTAATGACACTCTCAAAACCCTGCGTGGCCGAGATTCAGTGGAAGCGTATTTTTTAAAAACGACAGAGCACGCCGATTTTGTTCGAGCCAAGGTGGTGGATGTCGCCCATTCTGGCGGCAACTATTATGTGCGCTGGGTGATGGATGTGAAGTTTAAGGGCGGGCAGAAGACCTCGCGAACGATTGGAGTGACCTTGTTGCGCTTTGACCGCGAGGGGCGTGTCACCTTGCATCAGGATTTCTGGGATTCCGCCTCTGGTTTTTACGAGCATCTCCCGGTGCTGGGCGGTGTGATGCGATGGATCAAATCAAAAATCTGAACCCTCCAGCAGCAATCGGCGCTGGCGTGCTGGCAAGCCTCTTCGGGCAGGCTTCTCCCGTCCTCTCGCTTGCTCCCATGCAGGATGTGACGGACCTGCCATTCTGGAGCCTCATCTCAAAATATGGTGGGGCGGATTTGTACTTCACGGAATTTTTTCGTGTCACTCCCCACTACGTTCCCGAGCGGAGCATCCTGCGATCGATTGATGAAAATCCGACAGGCCGTCCTGCGATCGCGCAGATCATCGGCAATGACCCCGAGGCCATGGCAAGGACCGCGCGGACTTTGGAAAAGCATGCTGTCTGCGCGATCGATCTCAACCTCGGTTGTCCTGCTCCAGTTGTTTATCGCAAGTGTGCGGGCGGCGGTCTTCTGCGGGACCTGCCGAGGGTGGATCACCTTCTCGCTGTGCTGCGAGATGCTGTCCAGGGCGCTTTCACGGTGAAGACGAGGATTGGTTTTGAAGATCCTAGTGAGTTTGATGCGTTACTGGAGGTTTTTTCGAAGCATCGTATTGATCTGCTCACGGTGCATGGACGCACAGTGGCTGAGAAATATGGCCCCTGTGTGCATCTTGACCGCATTGCCCAAGCTGTGCGGTCATTGCCATTTCCTGTGCAGGCGAATGGCAATGTCATCTCAGCGGCAAGCGCTGCGGACACGCTCTGGCAAACCAGTGCGGCCGGGCTCATGATCGGTCGCGGGGCGATCCGCAACCCATGGATTTTTTCACAGATTCGCGACCGCCTTGCCGGACGTGCGGTGCGCTTGCCCGTGGGTCGCGAGGTTCTGGACTATATCTCAGACCTCTATGACGCGGTCTGCAGCGAAGGCGTTCCGGAAAAAGCCCAAGTTCAGAAAATGAAAAAATACATGAACTTTCTCGGTGAGGGCCTTGATGAGTCCGCGGTCTTCCTGCACGACATCCGGCGATGCAGCACGCGAGACGAGTTTTTTTCTATTTGCTCGCGGCACCTCTATCATGGGCGCGCGATGACTCTTCAACCGTAGATGATGAGTTGGATATTGTCTGGCAGGTTGGCTGCGACTTGGCTGGCTACGCTGCCTCGAAGAACCTTGGCCAGCGAGTTGCGGTGGGTGGCCCCGAGCACAAGAAAGTCCGCGCCAATCGTCGCGGCGGTATCCACAATGAGTGGAGCGCTCTCGGAAGCCGTGGCAAAGAGCGGGATCGTCGTGATGCCTCGCGATTTTCCAATTTGCAATGCGGTATTGAGAATCGGGCTGATCTCCGGGTCGTCCTTCCAGCTTGTCGGTGCGCCCGAGGGCTTGCCGGGGTAGAGGACGGCAATTTCGCGAACACACAAAACATATAGCGCCGCCTTGCGCAACTCGGCTTCGTCGAAGGCGAATCCCAGTGCGGGTGTGAGACCACGCACGGAGACAAGGATTTTTTGAGACTCCTGTACAGGCTTCCGAAGGTTTTCAACCACCTCTGGTTTGACAATCTGAGCGACCTCACGACTGACAGTGAGCGTGGTAATTCCGCTCAAGCTGCGCGAGTAGGCCCACAGTCCGAGCCCTCCAATCAAAACACACACCACAAAAAACAGAGCATCATGTTTTGTCTGAGCGAGGGTGAATTCCACGGCGATCAGAATGATTGCGGTGAAGCCCATGAGCAGGCGCTCGGCAAGGGACATTTCAAGTTTTTTGTTCGTTGCGGAGGAAGCCAGGTTGATGGCGATAGCTCCCACGACGCCGATCGCATAAAGAGCGGCAAGGCTTTCAAAGTTGTCGGTGAGCAGCAAGACGACGATCGGAAGAGCCACTGAGATCAGGAGCGGAATCCGAGGCACACCCACACGGTTCAATTTGGAAAATCCCTTGGGCATGTCGCCTTCGCGAGACATCATGAAAAGAAGGCCCAACTGAGCGGCTACGGCTGTGTTCACCGCACTCAGCAGGAGGAGGGCAAAGACAATGCCGACAACTAATCCAAAAACCTGACCGAAGGCATTTCCAAATGCCATGCTCCCGTATTGCTCGGCCATGAAGCGCAGGGTGTCTTCCTTGCGCTCCACAATCTCCGGCGCGAGCGACTGAGGAAGAGAAAGCATTCCCCAGCCCAAGAGTAGGGTGCCGAGTGTCACTTCGATGGCAACTGGGATGATCGCTTTGGCCGATGTTTTTCCGATTTTCGGATGTCCTGCCGGCGAACCTTTGTCCGGTTTGAGCGTGCCGGTAAGGTTGGCGATCGCTTCGACACCGCTGAGGGCGAGGATAACGCCAACGAACGAAACCCAGATGTGACCCCAGCTTCCTTCAAGGGGCTTCAGGTTTTGAAATGTGAGATGCGGCACGCTCAGAGCGATGATCGCAATAATCACCGCCAGCGTCGGCAGCGCTAGCGCCACGGCCAGATTGCCACTGTGGCGTGGGCCGAGCAAATTGATGGCTCCGATTATCAAGATAACCGCAATGGTCGAAACCATGGTGTATTGCTGCGGGATGCCGAGGTAGCTCAATGCGGCCCAACCGCTGAGGGCGGCCGTGACAGTGAGGTCGGCGACGAGCAAGAGAGCTGCTACAACCGAGAGGACCTTGCCGTGCGCGCCGGCGGCTGAGTACACCCCGCCCCCCTCCGGAAAGCAGCGGCAAATCACGATGTAGTTCAACCCAACGAGCAGCGTGAGGACGCAGACGGCTATGATGATCGGAAATGAGGAAAAGCCTGTTGCCGCAAAAGCGAGTCCCAAGACATAGGCTTTGCTGGTTCCCCAGTCGCCGTACAGAAGTGCCGAGGCCCGCTTCCAGTCGAGATTGCGCGGGCGTTGAATTGATATGTTGTCCAAAGTGGGATCATTCTTGATCAGTTCTGAGGCATCGTCGCAACTCAAATCTGGACTCCCTCTGTCTCTGTTGGCTTGCGTGGGATGCTGCGCTGCCTTAGCAGAAGATGAGTGAATATCTACGCGAGAACTATCCGCTATTTCCGCCCCTTTGCTATAGCCACTGCGGGCGGCGTTGGCCTTACATTGGTCTCGATCGCTTTCAATCTCCTCAAGCCATGGCCTTTTAAATTCATCGTCGATGGCGTGCTGGATTCAACGAGTGGCACGGCTGGGACCAAAGTTGTATTGAAGGAATGGTTCGGGGAAATGTCGCCGCCACTTGTTGTTTTCTGGCTTTGTTTGGCGATGGTTTTGATCAGTCTGTTGACTGGACTCGTCAACCTGGGATCGAACTACCTTTTCGTCCGTGTGGGGCTACAGTCGCTCCTGAAGTTGCGCACCGACCTTTACACGGCTCTGCAAAATTTGCCTCTGAAGTTCCACGACTCCCGGCGGAGTGCGGACTCGAGTTTCCGCGTGGCCTACGATTCGCAGAGCATTCAGACCATTTACAACAAGGGATTCGCTACCGTTTTGTCCTCGATCGTGATGTTGGTCGCCACGTTTTTTGTGATGGTGAGGATGAATTGGCCGCTCACGCTGGCTTCTTTGGCCATCTTACCTCCAGTCGTCTGGGCGATTCGCTATTATGCGGTTCGGGTAAGAAATCAATCCACCGATATTCATGAGCGCGAAAGCGATCTGCTCACAATCGCGCAGGAAGGTCTTAGCCAAATTCGCATGGTTCATGCTTTTGGGCGCGAGGCTTTTGAGATTGATCAATTTCATCGCCGTGCCTCGCGCAGCCTAGAGGCTAATATGAAGCTTAACATGACTTCGGTGGCGAGTGCTTTGGTTGTTGGAACGCTCATGGCAGCTGGCACGGCTCTGATGTACTATATCGGGTCGCTGCAGGTGTTGAATCCTGCGGCAGCCTTCACACTTGGTGATCTTTTGGTTTTTTCCTCGTACCTCCTGATGCTTTATCAACCTCTGGAGCAGCTCACTTACACGGCATGGGCCCTGGAGGGCGCTGCGGCTGGTGCTCAGCGGTGTTTCGAGGTGCTCGACCGGCAGGACGATGTCCCGGATGCGCCCGATGCTGTGGATTTGAAAGAGGTAAAGGGGAAAATTGAGTTTTCTGGTGTGAGCTTCGGGTACACGCAGGAGCGGGGAGTCCTCAGCGATATCGGTTTTTGTATTCTACCAGGCCAGACGGTTGCATTCGTCGGAGGCACAGGCACAGGCAAGAGCACACTCTTGAGTCTTGTTCCCAGATTCTACGACCCGACGAGCGGCAGCGTCTCGCTCGATGGTCGCGATCTCCGCTCCATTACGAAAAAAAGTCTTCGTTCTCACATCGGCATGGTGCTCCAGGACACGCTTCTTTTTTCCACCACGATTCGCGAAAACATTGCCTATGGGAAGCCGGGGGCGACGGATCAGGAGATCGAAGAGGCCGCGAGAAAAGCTCAGGCGCTGGACTTCATCCAGCGGATGCCACAGGGATTCGACAGCCCAGTCGGAGAACGTGGGGGGCACTTGAGCGTCGGACAGCGCCAGCGCATCGGAATTGCTAGAGCATTTCTCAAAAACGCGCCGGTTCTTTTATTGGACGAGCCGACCAGCGCACTCGATCCCAGCACGGAGCACGCGATCATGGGAACTATTCTGGAACTCATGCGCGGAAGGACAACCCTCATCATTACCCATCGGCTCACGACCATTCATGGCTTGGGGCGAATCGTGGTTCTTCAAAACGGCCGTTTGGTGGAGGATGGGTCCGGGGCGGAACTCCTCGCTCAGCGGGGTGTATACGCGGCGCTTTACCGCGACACCATAGCCCAAAGCGGGTAGCCCTTGCTTTTTTTATTTCGCGCTTTTTTTCGGCTTGGATGCCTTGGGTTTCGGAGCGGCTTCTTCGAGGGTTGATTCTTTAACCTCAGGCTCGGCAGTGGGTATTGCCTTGATTGGAGGCTCTTCGATGGCCATGGCTTCTTCGTTGTTGCCTGTTGATAATAAGGAGTCCACAAACGCCTGAGCGGAATCGGCGGATTCCTCAGCGGACTCGGTCGCTCGTTTCGGTGGCTCAGGCTCAGCCTCGAACGCTGGATTCTGGATCTCGGGAATCAATGGCTCAAAAGTGGACTTGGACTTGGGCTGGGGAGGTGAGGGGCGCTCAATGGTGGCAGATTGGTCCCGCTCAGGAATGGAAGATAAGAGGCGATCCACAATCTCAAAAACTTCCTCCTCAGCACGGTAAGGGTTGCTTTCCTTTAATACAAAGAGAGTTCTATTCTCGTCGTCTGATAATTCAGACCAGCCTTGGATACTGAAATCTTTCGACGTTCCAGTCTGTCGTGCATGAAAGGAGGCTCTGGTTTTCGAAGTGCCGGTCGGTGTCGTGAGGAGAATCTGAAGTGAACCTGTGCGGTCGTTGAAATTTACCGAGCGCTGGAAGCTCCAAAGTCCACCGCCAACAGGAGGCGAGGAAAGGGCTTCTTTGAGAAATGTTTCAGCCAGAGCCACAAAACCGAAGGAGGTTAATTTCATATTCCTGAACCATCAACATCTCAAGTGATACCCGTGTCAAGTTTGTGTTTCAGCAGGCTTGAAGATTCGAATTCTTCTGATAGCGTCATCAATTGGATGATTTTATCTTTATCCCGCTAAGACCTGATGGCGCTCGACCGCATATTGATTGTTGATGATACCGCGATTATTCGCAAATCCCTCGAGGAGCGTCTAAGGAGCAAGCGGTATGCCGTTTCCACGGCAGGGTCTATTGCCGAGGCCGAAAAACGCCTCCTCGCCAGTTCCTTTGATCTTATCTTTCTCGATATGCAACTGCCTGATGGCGACGGGCGGGTTTTTATTGAGAGGCTCTCTCACAATGACAACAAGCCGCTTGTCGTGATGATCACCGCCGATGGTTCGGTGGAATCTGTCGTCGAGTGTATGAGGTCGGGAGCTTTTGACTATTTGCCGAAGCCATTTGCGATGACGCAAATCGATTTGATTCTCAAGAAGGCGGCCGAGTTCCAGCGAGCAGTTCGCGTAACGGATTTTTTGAATCGTGAGAGTATTGCGCAGAGGGAAATCATCGGTAGCAGTCCAGCTATTGCACGGCTCAAAGATCTGATTCACCGAGTCGGTCGGACGAATGCCACTGTTATGATAAGTGGTGAGAATGGAACCGGTAAAGAGCTCGTGGCAAATGACATTTTTTTGAACAGCCAACGATCTGCCAAGCCGTTTATCAAGGTCAACTGCGCTGCGATTTCCGAGACTCTCATTGAGAGCGAGTTTTTTGGGCACGAAAAGGGATCCTTCACTGGTGCGACCGATCAGAGAGATGGTCGCTTCGAGTTGGCCGATGGCGGCACGATTCTTCTCGATGAAATTAGTGAAATTTCGCTCGCCTTGCAGGCCAAGCTTCTCCGCGTACTTCAGGAGCGGGAGTTTGAGCGGGTAGGGGGCAACAAAACGATCAAAGTCGACGTGCGAGTCCTAGCGACAACAAACCGCGATCTGCTGAAGGCTGTTGAAAACGGAACCTTCCGCGAGGATCTGTATTATCGTCTCAATGTTTTTCCGATTCTGGTTCCTCCGCTTCGTGAGCGCACGGGCGATGTGGAAATTCTTTCCAATCATTTTCTCGAGCGCTTTTCCAAGGAACACGGAATCAAAAGTTGTGGATTCTCCGAAGTCGGGATGGCGGGTTTGCTCGCTCATCACTGGCCCGGCAATGTGCGCGAGCTTCAAAACGTCGTCGAACGCGCCGCTATCCTCGCCGAAGAGGGCGTGCCGATCAGTGCGGAACTCATGGGCCTTGCTTCTCCTGCTGCCACCGCAACTAGACCTGCAGTTCCTGCACCTCAGGTTTCCACTAATCCTCCCGCAGCTTCACAAGTCATACCACTGCACGAACTCGAAAAACGCGCCATCTTTGAAGCGCTCGAGCGTACAAACGGCAACCGCACTCAAGCCGCTGAGCTGCTCCAGATCAGCATCCGCACCCTTCGCAATAAATTGGCGGAATACCGTGTCGATAGCGGGGAAGTCGCCTGAATTTAGTATTGACGCTCTGTTTCGACCTATCCAGTCTGCCGCCCGTGACAACGCTCCGTCGAAAAATCTTTGCGTCTTGCGGCCAGTTCATGGCCGCCATGGCGTTGTTTTTCATCATCGGTGGCCACTGGGGTGCTCTCCAAACTGTGGCTTGGGCGAACATGATCTGGGATTACACCACGCAGGACGGCTCGGTCCTTATCGGCGCTCAAAAAACCTTGTCGGGGCCGGAGCAAAACCAGACAGAGACGGAGCAAAACCAGACACGGAGACGGAGCAAAACCAGACTTTATGAGATCAGAGGGGATTTGCTCTGTTCGCGGAGGTG
>VFJO01000051.1 GCA_009886045.1 Verrucomicrobiota bacterium | reverse complement strand
GGCACGCGGGAGGATGTGGTTTTTCTCATCAATGGCATCCCCGTGCTAGTGATCGAGTGCAAGAACGCGAATAAAAACGAGGCGATAGCGCTCGGAGTGGACCAGATTCGGCGTTACCACCGCGAGACGCCCGAGATGTTCGTCCCCCAGCAGGTGTTCACCGCCACCGATGCGATCGGTTTCTCCTACGGGGTGAGTTGGAACACGGTGCGGAGAAATATTTTCAATTGGAAACATGAGGAGGTCGGCAAGCTGGAGGCCAAGGTCAAAACCTTCTGTGCCATCCCGCAGGTGCTTGCCTTCCTGAAGGACTACATCGTCTTTGCTGAGAGGGACGAGGAGCTGAACAAATACATCCTGCGTCAGCACCAGACCGCTGCGGTGGAGGCTGCGGTGCACCGTGCTCTTGATCCGGCACGCACGCGCGGCCTTGTCTGGCACACGCAGGGCAGCGGGAAGACCTTCACCATGATCAAGGCCGCGGAACGGCTCTTCCGCGAGCCTGGGGCGGACAAGCCGACTGTCCTGCTCATGATCGACCGCAACGAGCTGGAAGACCAGATGCTGAAAAACCTCGCGGCGCTGGGCCTCGGCAATCTGGAGCACGCGGACAGCATCGCCCGGCTCAATCAGCTCCTGCGCGACGACTACCGGGGCATCATCGTGACAATGATCCACAAGTTCCGCGACATGCCGGCGAATCTGAATCTGCGGAAGAATATCTATGTCCTCATCGACGAGGCGCACCGCACGACAGCTGGCGATCTCGGCAACTTCCTCATGGCGGGCCTGCCGAATGCGACATTCCTCGGCTTCACCGGCACGCCGGTGGACAAAACTTTTTACGGCAAGGGCACCTTCAAGACATTCGGCTGCGAGGACGATGCCGGCTACCTGCACAAATACTCCATCGCCGACAGCATCGAGGACGGCACCACGCTGCCCCTCTACTACCAGCTTGCGCCGAATGAAATGCTCGTCCCGCATGAGACGCTGGAGAAAGAGTTTCTTTCCCTCGCGGAAACCGAAGGCGTGGCTGAAATCGAAGAGTTGAACAAGATTCTCGAGCGGGCGGTGAACTTGAAGAATTTCTTGAAAGGGAAGGATCGCATCCAAGCGGTGGCTCGACTCGTTGCCGACCATTACACGGAAAATGTCGAAAGCCTCGGTTACAAGGCCTTCCTGGTGGGGGTGGATCGCGAGGCTTGCGCGCTTTACAAGAAGGCCCTCGATCTGGTTCTGCCGCCCGAGTATTCGGAAGTCGTCTTCACGGGCAACAACAACGATTCCGCATTGCTCAAAGAGTTCCATCTCGACCCGAAGAAGGAGAAGCAGATCCGCAAGAGCTTCGGCAAGCTCGACCAGATGCCGAAAATTCTGATCGTCACCGAGAAGCTGCTCACCGGCTTCGACGCGCCTGTGCTTTATGCCATGTATCTCGATAAGCCGATGCGCGATCACACGCTGTTGCAGGCCATCGCCCGGGTGAATCGTCCCTACGAGAACGAGGCGCAGGAGATGGTGAAGCCCCATGGGTTCGTTTTGGATTTCGTGGGCATCTTCGACAAACTCGAGAAGGCCCTCGCCTTCGACAGCGACGAGATCAACGCCATCATCAAGGATCTCAAGCTCCTGAAAATCCTCTTCAAAAACAAGATGGAGTCCAAGATTCCCGGCTACCTTGGACTCGTCGAACACAACTTCAACGACAAGGATGTGGATCAACTCATCGAGCATTTCCGCGATCCCGAGAGGCGGAAGGAGTTTTTCAAGGAATACAAAGAGATCGAGATGCTCTACGAGATCATCTCGCCGGATGCCTTCCTGAGGCCGTTCATCGAGGATTACACGATGCTGAGTGCCATCTACGATGTGGTGAGAAAAGCCTACACGAAAACGATCATGGTGGACTGGGATTTTCAAAGGAAAACCAACTCCCTCGTGCAGGAACATGTGGGAGGCTACACGACCGACGGATTTTTCGACCCCATCAAGATCGACAGCACGACGCTGGAGCTCATCAAGAAAAAACAAGGCGGTGAAGGCACCAAAGTCATCAACCTGATCAAAAGCATCGAAAAGACAGCCGAGGAGAATAGTGACGATCCGTTCCTCATCGCCATGGCCGACCGCGCGAAGGCGGTGCAGGAAAGTTTTGAGCACCGGCAAACAGAAACAGCGGACGCCTTGGCGCAGTTGGTCTCGGAAGTCGAGCGGAATGAAGCCCGCAAGCGGGAGCAGGCCGAGAAGGGTTTCGATGGCTTGACGTTTTTTGTTTATCGCATGCTGCTAGATGCCAAGGTCGGGAATGCGGAGGCGGTCAGTCGCAAAATCAAAGAGGCCTTCGTGAAATACGCTGGCTGGAAATTCAGCGAGGCGGCCTTTCGAGAACTTCGGAAAGAAGTAACCTTTGCCGTTTATTCCGTAATAGACGACTTGGATTCCGTGACGCAGATCGTTGACGATTTATTCACTTTGTTGGAAAAGGCGGACCGGATTTGATGGACGCCCAGATCAAGCATGATTTCAAGGTACGGGTCCGGGAATGGGCTACCAAGCTGGACGTGGCGATCGTGTGGCTCGGTGTGCGTTCCATGTGCAACAAGTGGGCCTCTTGCTCCAGCAACGGACATCTCAATTTCAGCGATGAGTTGTTGGAATTTGATCGGGATCTTTGGGATTACGTGATCGTTCACGAGTTGCTCCATTTCTCGGTGCCGAATCACGGCAAACTCTGGAAGAGTCTCATGCGCGCCCATCTGGGGCCATGGGAACTGGCCGAGGCACGGCTTCGGGAAAATGGCGGCAACCGGTAGCGGATGGCTTCCAGTTCCTCCTGTACGGTTCGTCGGAAGGAAGAAGTCGCCCTGCCCAATCGTTGACGGCGGCTCGCTCGGAAGATAGGTTTTCAGCCTTGCAAGATGACTACGCTTGACCGCTATGTTTTGCGGAAATTTTCCGTTCCTTTTTTTTACTGCTTTGCTGGGTTTGTAGGCATCTGGTTCATTTTTGATTTGGCCGATAACCTGCAGGACTTCATGCAAGGCCATGCCACTGCTGAAGCTTTGCTGGATTATTATGCTTCGCAGGTTCCCGAAATCATTGTCATCGCCTTGCCTTTGGCCACCCTCCTCGCTTTGCTTTACTCACTTGCAGGGATGTCCCGTTCCAACGAGATCATTTCAATGCTCGGAGCTGGTCGCAGCATTTTTCGGATTCTCACGCCCCTGTTTGTGGTGGGTTTGTTGCTTTCGGCAATCACTGCTTTTTTCAATTACGAAGGCGCTCCTCATGCCACTGGCATGAAAAAAGTCATCGTCGGAGACATTAAGCGCGGAAGGAAAAGCGACAAAACCATCAAAGGCCATCTCTTCCGCAATCGTGAGGATTTTCGCACTTGGTTTGTCTCTCGCATGTCGCTGCGGGGAGAGCGCATCCAAGACGTGCAAATCATCCAGCAGGATGCCGAGGGGAATGTTTCTCAAAAATTTTATGCGAAGGAAGCCGTGTTCGACCCAGTCATGTCGCGATGGGTTTTGATGGCAGCCAAGCATGTGGTTACAGATGCCGAGGGGAACATTTTGAAAAGCCAGATGCCAGGCAACATCGCGATAGATGGGTGGTCGGAAACTCCTTGGCGTATTTCGAGCTCCATGTTGAATGCCGACTTTCTTTCTGTGCCCGAGTTGAATGATTACCTCAAATACAATGCTGACTTTCCCGAGAAGCGCCTGGCCGCCTACCGCACGCATTGGCATTACCGCTGGGCGATGCCGGTTGTCTGTTTTCTTGTGGTCTTCGTGGCTGCGCCTTGCGGGATTGTCTATTCGCGACGCGGGGTGCTTGGCGGGGTGGCTCTTGCGATCGGCATGTTCTTCTCGCTTGTTTTCTTCAGCAGCCTTTTCATCGCTCTTGGAAAGGGAGGTCGTGTAACCCCTTTCACGGCCGCTTGGGGGCCAATGATCGCATTTTTTCTAGTTGGCCTTCTTCTTTTGTGGATGAGGTCCACAAACCGCGAAATGCCAAAACTCAAGATACCCGGACTTTCATGATGCAAGCTGATTGGGAGATTAAAACACGCGCTCACAGTTGTGCCCATACGGGATACAAATTCCAGGAAGGCGACTTTTTTTATACTTCGCTCATCCGAGAGGGTGATGGATTTCGCCGCGAGGACTTGTGTGAATCAGCTTGGAAGGAGCGTAATCCCAACATCCAGCCTTTTTCTTTCTGGCGTTCAAAATACGAGCCTCCCGCTCCTGCGGCTCCAGAAGCGTTTGCAAAGGATGATGCCGAGGGCTTGCTGCGCCGCCTGATCGAGGAGAGTCATCCTTCTCACAAAAATGCCTGCTATATTCTCGCGCTCATGCTCGAGCGCAAAAAAATGCTGCGTCCCGTAGAGAGTCGCGATGATGATATGCTGGTTTACGAACATATTGTAACTCGTGAGACGATCGTCATTGCGAATCCGCATCTGAGTTTTGACCAAATTCCGGATGTGCAGCGCGAGGTCGGTGCGCTCATGGAGCCTGGAGCCTGAGATGCCTCGCGAGGCGCTTCTTTTTCTGGCTCCGA
This sequence comes from Verrucomicrobiota bacterium, assembly GCA_009886045.1. Lineage (GTDB taxonomy): Bacteria > Verrucomicrobiota > Verrucomicrobiia > Chthoniobacterales > Terrimicrobiaceae > UBA967. Next base: position 1,083 of record VFJO01000051.1, on the reverse strand, counting down.
TGGCAGGTGTCACGAACACCGTTTTTCGTAGTCTTTGCAAAGATCTGGGAGCGGATGTTCTGACCACCGAGTTTGTTTCAGCCGAGGGGATTTTGCATCGCAATGAGCGCACGCGCCGCTATCTGGATTTTCAGCCCATGGAGCGTCCGTTGGGCATCCAGCTCTTCGGAGCGGATCCCTCACGCCTTGCGGATGCCGTGAAGGCGGTGATTGACTGGGCCGCTCCGGATTTTATTGATCTCAATTTCGGCTGCCCTGTGAATAAAGTCGTGGCGCGTAATGGGGGGTCGGCATTGTTGAAGGACTGTCCCTTACTCGCCAGCGTGGCTCGCGAGGTGGTGCGTGCTGCAGGAGCATTGCCAGTCACCGCAAAAATCCGAATCGGCTGGGATGCGCGTTCGGTCAACGCCTTGGAAACAGCCTCCATCCTCGAAGGTGAAGGGATTTCTCGCCTTTCAGTGCATGGCCGCACGAAGGAGCAAGGCTACACGGGCGAGGCCGATTGGCAGGTCATCGCATCAGTTGCCAATGCCGTGGGAATCCCCGTGATTGGCAATGGTGACATCGACTCCGCGGCGGTTGCCTTGAAGAGGCTCAAGGAAACGAATGTTGCCGGGCTCATGATTGGACGCGCTGCGATGTGCCACCCATGGATTTTTCGTGAAATCCGATCCGCGCTCCGAGGGGAAACAGTCTCCGAGCTAGTCACCCTAAAGATGAAGTGGGATTTTATTTTTGAACACACTCGCCGGGAGATCGAGTGGTGGGGAGGCAGGGAGGAGCTTGCCATCCGATCCATGCGGGCCCGTTTCATGTCCTACACACGCGGCTTGCCCGGAGGGGCGCGTCTTCGCGAAAAACTCCAGCAGGTCATCTCTGCAGAAAGCCTTCGCGAAATTGCCGCCGGGCACCTGCTTGAATACGGCGATTTGCCAGTCTCCTCCATGGCCTGAGGCATCGACTAGGGTGAATGCTGTCGGGGCCGGAGCAAAACCAGACAGAGACGGAGCAAAACCAGACACGGAGACGGAGCAAAACCAGACTTTATGAGATCAGAGGGGATTTGCTCTGTTCGCGGAGGTG
>VFJO01000326.1 GCA_009886045.1 Verrucomicrobiota bacterium | reverse complement strand
CCCGAGGTGCGTCGGCAGACACGCTACGAGTGGGACTATCTTTATGGGGCGCTGGAGGTTGTTGAGGGACGCGCTGAGTTTTTGCATTTGCCGACGGTAAACCTGGATTGCAATCAACTCTTCCTTGAACACCTTCGCTCAAGCGATCCTCAAGCGCATCATGTTGTGATTGCTGACCAAGCCGGCTTCCATCTGAGGGAGGGTGATGCACGTTTACCAGAAGGCGTCCATATTGTGCCCCTTCCACCATACAGTCCTGAGCTCAATCCCTGCGAACAACTCTGGGATGTCCTCAAAGACACAGAAGGTTTTTCCAATGGCCTGTTTGAGTCGATAGAAAAGCTTAGAAAAGCTCTGCGACCTGGCCTGCAACGATTTTGGGATGACGCTCAAGCGGTCCTCTCGCTTATTGGTCGCCCCTGGCTGCAGTCTCAAGCAAACGCTACTGCGAAAATTTAGCCGTCGGGATATCTTGAAGAGATGGTATCACAGGCGAATCAACGCGTGAAGAAATTTTTTTCCAGTTTAAATGAGAAAATAGAAAACGCCTTGGTCCCAACTTTTCCGCGCTCATAGTCCCATGCGTTATGAAACACACCTCATCATCAACGCAGCTCAGCTTACGTGTCTCGGCTACGGCCCTGACAGTTCTACTCCTCGGTACCCTTGTTCAAGCGCAAACCACTTATTACTGGGATTCCAATGGAGCCACCTCTGGCTTCGGCAACTCCACCGGCACCTGGGGCGCAGACGCCTTCTGGAGCACCGATGCGGCCGGAAGCTCTGCCACCAGCAATGCTTCGATCACCACGTCGGATACGGTGAACTTCGGAACCGCAGCTTTGAACTACGCTAATCCCACGGTCGCGGGGCCATCATCCGCCCAAGGTTTTCAAAACATGAACTTCGGAGCCGTGCAGACGACTGCCCTATCGATTTCCGGCGGCACGCTCAACCTCGCCGCCAACTCCACGATCACACAAAGCAGCACCAGCGCGAACATGAACATCGGCAGTGTGCTTCAAGGCAGCGGCTCGGCGCTCGCGAAGACCGGCTCAGGAGCACTCACCCTCTCGGGCAACAACACGTTCACAGGCGGAGTCACGCTCGAGGGCAACGGTACTCTCAACTTAGCCCATTCAAACGCCGCTGGCACGGGAACGATTTTCTTGAAATCCACTCAGTCTGGCCCATCTACCACCGTCGGTCTCAGCGGAGGCGTCACCGTGGCCAATGCCATCCAGATCGACTCCAGCACTGGTCGCGAGTGGATTTCCAGCTCCGGAACGGGCGACACTAGCCTTACGGGAGGCATTACAATTTCCACGTCATCGGCGGCTTCGATTGTTCTTGCTAACAATCAATCCTCCGGAAACCTCACCGTCTCTGGTGGCATAAGCGGCCCTACATATACTGGGAGTATTTCGTTACGCGGAACACAATCTGGAAGCAGGAGCTTTTTAAACGGAGTGGTTACATTATCATCGTCAACCTCATTCGTTGATATTAATGCCAGTGGTAACTGGACATTGAATACAGCCGGAAGCACATGGGTTCAAACGATGGTAAACGGACCAGGCAGCTTTATTTTAGGCGTCACTAACGCGCTGCCAACAAGTTCTCTCATAAGTTTCGGCAGTAACACATCGAATGGCTCCATTGATTTAAATGGTTACAACCAATCGGTCGCTGGGATTACCGCCGTTACCCCGACCACTGGCAACGGCGGTCGCATCACCAATGGCGGTACCGTCGATTCCATCTTGACCTTGGCCGGGCTGACTTCAGACCGCACCTACAACGGCACAATCACCGACGGCGCGACAAACAAGATTTCTGTCGTTATGAACAGCGCGGGGCGCACTCAGACTCTTGGTGGGATCAACACCTACACTGGAAATACGACGGTGAGCAGCGGCACACTTATGCTTTCCGACAATGCGCAGCTTCTTTTCACCATCGGCGCGAGCGGGGTTAACAATCAAATCAACGGCTCTGGCAAATTGGATCTCTACGGTGATTTCAATTTCAATCTCACTGGGGCAGCCGAAGTGGGAAGCTGGAACATTGTCAATGTGGGCAGCCTTACGGAGCTCTTCGTTTCCACTTTCACTGTGGTTGGCTTCACCGATGCTGGAAGCAACACCTGGACGAAGGTGAACGGAACTTCCACCTACACGTTCTCAGAGGCAACGGGAACCCTCTCTGCAGTCCCCGAGCCTTCCACTTGGGTGCTCCTCGCGTTGAGCCTCTTGGTCGTCGTCACGCTCCGCCGTCGGCGCTTGATGTAAGAGGGCGATTTGTATTTCGAAAGAAAGCCGTGCTGCCTCTTAGGCCGCACGGCTTTTGTTTTTTCCCACACAATCCTATGGGGGTCAGTGTTCATTTCCTTTCATTTTTCAGAAAATTCTTCTTGCAGCGGCGGTCTGGTCCCGCAGTCAGGTCCCCGGAAACGGCGCACTCGCGTCTGAAACTTGGGACCCCGGCGGCGCGGCGTCCCTACCATTGGGTTTTCGATGGGCGCTGCCGCACCGATTGAGCGTTTGGCGTCCCCCACTCGTTCCTGACGGCGGGCTGACCTCTGTACGAGCAGGAGGCTATGTTGGCCTAAGCTTCAGGTGCCGTCTCTCCGGCCCTCAGGCTTTATAACAGCGGGGTGCGCAGGGCGTCCAAGACAACTCCGGAGCAACCTCATCAATGAAAAAACCACGCCCTGCATCCGCACGGGTCGGGCAACGACGCCTCTCACCTCCGCTCTGCATCGTGTGAAGCGGGTTCTGGGATTTACAGACGCCTTTGCCCCGTGCTAAACCTCCACGCATGAACTCTCTCCTCTCCGCGATCCGCCAAGCCGCTGCTGATGGAAAACTTCTCTCCGAGTCGGCAAAAAATATTGAGAGCCTGCTCTCGAAAAGCGCCTCTGCGATTGACGAGGCATCCGTCGAGGAGCTTGTTGCCGCCGGGAATTGGAGCGAGTTGGACAACCGTTTTTTCCGCACGCTGGCGTTCGGCACGGGCGGCTTGCGCGGCAAGACGATTGGTGCCGTGGTGACGAAAGTCGAGCAGGGAAATCCCCAGCCGCTCGGTCGCCCCGAGTTTGCTTGTGTGGGCACGAATGCGGTGAATACGTACAACATCAGCCGCGCCACTCAGGGGCTTGTGCACTACGTGAAAGAGTATTTCGCAAAAAATGGCCGCGCGGGAAAACCTGCCGTTTGCCTCTGCCATGACACGCGGTTTTTCTCGCGGGAGTTCGCTGAGTTGGCTGCAAAAATCATCACCGATCTGGGCTGCGATGCCTATCTTTTCGAGGGGCCCCGCTCCACGCCGGAGTTGTCCTTTGCCGTGCGCCATGTGAAGGCCCAGGCGGGTATCAACCTCACTGCGAGCCACAATCCGCCGGCCTACAACGGCTACAAAGTTTACTTCGAAGATGGATGCCAGGTCACCGAGCCACATGCCTCGGCGATCATCGACCGCGTCAATGCGGTGGAGGGCGAAAGCTACTCGCCGGTGGCGGAGAGCGAGCGTGGGCGCGTGATCCCGATGGGCGCGGATATTGATGAGGCCTACATGGAGCGGCTTGCTACTCTCCCGATCGATCCCGAGCTGATCCGCCGCGAGAACTCCCTCAAGATTGTTTACACGCCGCTTCACGGCGTGGGCGCTGTGATCATCAAGCCAATGTTGAAGCGGCTGGGATTCCAATGCGACGGCGTGGCCGAGCAGGAAATTCCCGATGGTCGCTTCCCGACAGTGAAGTCGCCGAACCCCGAGAATGCCGAGGCGCTCTCGATGGCGATCGCGCAGGCCGACCGCACTGGGGCGGACCTTGTCATCGCCACCGACCCAGATGACGACCGCATGGGCATTGCCGCGCGGGATGCCGAGGGCAAAATGCATCTCATCACCGGCAACCAGATCGGCTCGATCTTGGCATGGTATCGGGCGACGCGGTTTTTCGAATTCGGCATCCTCAACGACTCGAACCGCTCGCGCGGCGTGATCATCAAGACATTCGTCACCACCGATCTTCAGAAGGCGATTGCGGAAAAATTCGGCCTACGCTGCGTGGAGACGCTTACGGGTTTCAAATACATCGGTCAGAAGCTCGGCAAATACGAGGCGGCCATTCCAGCGAGCCTTCGCTCCGACTACGCTGCGCTCTCCGAGGAGGAGACGCGCCGTCTGCGTCTCGAGCACTCGAGTTTCTATGTCTTCGGCGGCGAGGAGAGCTACGGTTACAGCGCATCGGATTTTGTCCGCGACAAGGACGGCAACTCCGCTGCTGTCCTCATTGCGGAGGCTGCCGCCTATGCAAAATCGCTAGGCCTCACTCTTGTCGGCTTGCTTGACCGCATTTTTGCCGAGTTCGGCGTCTACCTCGAGCGTGGCGAATCGCTCACGATGGATGGAGCCGAAGGTGCCGCCCAAATCGCAAAACTCGTCGCCTCCTACGCCTCGAACCCGCCTGCCGAAATTGATGGAGTCAAGGTCATCAGCCTCCAGAATTTTGCCACCGACACCATCCACGATGTCGAAGGCGACTTGATCCCTGCCGAGGCCATGCTCCTGATCACACTGGCCGACCGCCGCCGTGTTGCTGTGCGTCCGTCTGGCACGGAGCCAAAAATCAAATACTACATGTTTGCTGCTCAAGTGCCGGAGCCCGGAAAATTCTTCACTCCTGCCGAAGTCGCCACGGCTAGCGAATCTGCCAGCGCCCTGCTCGCCAGCCTCTGGCAAGACCTCTCGGCTGATGCTGAAGCGCGATTGGCCTGAGAAACCAGACCGTCGGCATTTTTTTATCGCAACTTTGGAGATCATTCCGGGTTCATTTTGTCATGCCCCCAGTGCGTCGTCTGATTTTTGCAATTCTTGTCGCTTATTATTCGGGGTCGCCGGCTGATGCGGTAGCGTCTGTGGGGCCGAATATTATCACGATCGTCGGTGACGATATCGGGTGGGGCGACTTTTCTTATCACGGCTCAAAAATCAAGACGCCAGCGATCGACCGGCTTGCCAGCGAGGGGATGAGGCTGGAGAGGTTTTATGTGAATCCGATTTGCAGCCTCACGCGCGCTTCGATGATGACTGGGCAGTTTGTGGCCCGCACAGGGGTGAATAACGGCTCCGGGCTTCCGCTGGATTACCGCATCATGCCGGCGGATTTTCGTGATGCGGGATACCAGACGTGGATGTGTGGAAAGTGGCATCTCGGGGGCTCCGCGGAGAACGCGTTTCAGGGCCGCGAGTATTATCCGGACGCGCGTGGCTTTTCCCATTTCTACGGCCTCCTTGGTGGAGCGGTGGATTACTTCACGCATGTGAACCGGGAGAGTGGCGCCAAGGATTGGTGGCGCAATGGCGAGCTGTCGAATGACGAGGGATACTCCACGGATTTGCTGGCGTCAGAGGCCATCAGGCTCATCAAAATGCGGGACAAGGCAAAGCCATTCTATCTGCACGTGGCGTTTAATTCGGCGCATGGCCCCTTGCAGCCGCCTTCGGGCATCAAGCGGGGCAAGGAAGTCTATGGTGAGGTGGTGGAGGCGATGGATGCCGCGATCGGTCGGGTCATGGCGGCATTGGATGAGGAAAAACTTACAGATTCCACGGTGGTATTGCTCTTTTCTGACAACGGAGCCCAAGAGGGAATGGGCGGCAGCAACTTGCCGCTGCGAGGATTTAAAGGAACGGCCCAGGAGGGCGGCGTGCGTTCTCCGGCTCTGATCCGCTATCCGCCAAAAATCCTGGCTGGAGGTGCGTTTCGAGATTGGATGTGGGTCGGTGATGTGTGGCCCACACTGGCTGCGGCGGCTGGGATAGAAGCGAGGCCCAGCAAGCCGCTGGATGGAATCAATGTCTGGCCGGCCATGATTGCCGAGAGCAAAGTTGTGCGGGCTCCCTTTCTGGTGGGGGCAAAGGACCGCGCCTGGTTTGCGCCGCCGTGGAAGCTTCTCATACAACCTGAGGGCACTCAGGAGCTCTTCGATCTGGAGGATGACCCGCTGGAAACAAAAAATCTCGCATCGGAACAAACCGAGGTGGTTGCAAAAATGTTGGGTGAAATGAACAAGGCGCTCGAGGGGGTTCCTCTCCGAGGAGGAGGCCCCAATGGGAGAGGTAAGGGGAAGGCTCCCAAGGGCGATCATCAAAAGAAAAAGCCTCGCCCAAATGAAGGGAAGCCCCAGCCGACACCTGATCTCCAATGAGGAGATTTTTCCATTCGCTCTGCTTGTCATTCCTCATGGCATCGCCAGCGCTCGCTCAGGGTGCGGATTCGAAACCGAATTTTATTTTTATTCTGGCGGATGACATGGGTTGGAACGATGCCGGTTTCTGTGGCAACGCATTTGTCGAGACGCCGTGCTTGAATGCGCTGGCGCAAAGCGGTGTGGTTTTTTCCAAGGCCTATGCGAGTGCCCCCAACTGCGCTCCGACCCGGCCCTGCCTGTTGACCGGTCAATACACGCTGCGCCACGGAGTTTACACAGTGGTTGATGATCGGCACGCCCCGGGCTCCCCGCATCAGAAAATCCTCGCTGCGGAGAGCCGTGCGGAACTGCCTGCTTCGGCGGTGACTTTGCCTGCGGCGCTGAAATCCGGCGGCTATTCGACTGCCTTGTTTGGTATGTGGAACCTCGGGCGCGGACGCGCCGGCAATGGCTCCCCGACCGAGCAGGGCTTCGATCTTTATGTGGAGCCGAAGGACTTGGGTTTTGAAAAAGACGCCTACCGAAGAAGCGATGGAGCTTACACATCCGATGCGCTCACTGAGGGCGCATTGAAGTGGATCGAGGGAAGGAAAAGCCAACCCTTCTTCCTCTACTTGGCTTTTCACGATGTCCATGCCCCTTATGAACCCAAGCCCGACCTGCTGGCAAAATACAAAGCGAGACCGGATGTGCCAGATCCTGTGCTGGCGGCTTCTGTCGAAGCGATGGATGCCAATATCGGGCGGCTCGTTGCTGGCCTGAAGCGACTGGGTTTAACGGAAAACACGCACATCGTTTTCACACCAGACAACGGCGGCACGCGGCAGTACATCGCCCCGCTTCGCGGAGGAAAGGGTACGCTTTACGAGGGCGGGTTGCGGGTCCCGGCAATTTTCAGCGGTCCAGGAATCCCTGCCGGACGGGTTTCTGAGGCTCCTATCCTGACCATGGATTTCTATCCGACATTTTTGGAAATCGCGGGCATTCCGATTTCTCACAAAATTGATGGGACGAGTCTCGTCCAGTTGCTGAAAGGGGAGACCGAAGGGTTGAGCCGCGACTTATTTTGGCATTTTCCAAGCTACTCGGGACCGATGAGTCCTTGCAGTGCGATGCGATCGGGAAATTGGAAAGTGATCGAGTTTTTTGAAACAGGAACGACGGAAATTTATGATCTCTCTCGGGATGTCTCCGAGGAAAAAAACCTCGAAGCAGCGCAGCCCGAGCGTGCGCGGGAATTGCTTGCCAAACTTCACCAATGGCACGAAGACACAGGCGCACCTTGTCCCAGAACTCCCAACCCAAATTACGATTCCCGCACAGAGCGCGCGAGAAATCGCGAGGGGCGCGGCAAGGGCAACAAATCCTCCCAATGAACATTCCTGCATATTCCCAAGCCGTATTCTCCTCGATGGTCCGCACGTTGCTTTGCGGCTCGATTCTTTCAGGTGCTGCACTGGCACATGAAATGGCGAATCATTCGCACTCGGAGGTCACGACAGCCCCTTCGAGCGATTCCTCTCCTCCGCAAGCAGAAGCCTTCCGGCCTTTTGCATCCAGTGTGAGGCTGCGCTGGGATGATCGTTTTTTATTTGTGGAAAGCAACGGACTCCCTGCGCACAACATGATGGTCGGCATCACCAATTGGCAGCAGCAGGTTCCCTTGCCGCAGGATTATACGTGGCAAAATGCGTGGAGTCTGCCTCTCAAGGCGGTGCCCGCCAAAGCTCCGATCTCTGTAGAAAACCGGTTCCTGCGAGGGGCGATAGCGTTGGCCGTTAATGGCATCCCCATTTTCAACCCCCGTAACAATCGAGGCGAAATTTCTTATAAAATCGGCGAACTCGATGAGTGGGGCGGGCACTGCGGACGGGCGGACGACTATCATTATCACATCGCGCCGCTGCACCTGGAATCAGTGGCTGGGAAGGGAAGCCCGATTGCCTATGCGCTCGATGGTTATCCCCTCTTTGGTCTCACAGAACCCGATGGATCAAAGCCCGTTGGCCTCGACAGGGAGGGAGGGCACGCGACGGGGGCCCTCGGCTACCACTACCACGCCTCGACGGAATATCCCTATGTGATTGGAGGCTTTCATGGAGAAGTCATCGAGAAAGAAGGCCAAGTGGATCCCCAGCCCTCGGCCCGCCCGATTCGCGAGGCAATGCAACCCTTGCGCGGAGCGGTCATCAAGTCGTTTGCGAGAGACGGAAGAACAAGCACGCTGGACTACGAAGTCGCTGGGGAGAAGAGGTCTATTCTGTACACGGTGAATGCCAACGGCTCTGTGGATTTCGAGTATCAAAATGGTCGTGAAGGAACTACCAAAGAAACCTACACCCAGCGCCCAGGCCGGCCTCCAGTTGGAGGAGTCAAGTCCACGAGAGAACAAGGCCCCCCGCCCCAACCGGCAGCTCCTGAGAAAGAAAAACCCGCGTCCGGCCCGATGCTGGAATCTCCGCTCAAGCCCCTTGCGGGCTTTGTTTTGGAAAGCCCAGCGGTCCTCGACGGGGGGAACCTGCCTGCCGAATTCACGGGCGATGGGGCCGGGTCAGCTCCTCCACTCGCTTGGAAAGGCGCGCCGATGGGCACTCGGGGATTCGCGCTCATCATGGACCACAAAGCCCCAAGCAATGACATGAAAAGCTATTGGGTGATCTGGAACATTCCCGCCACCGCTTCCAAGATTGAAAAAGACGAGCCCAAAATCGGCAACCTTGGGGTCGGCTTCCGAGGGCAGATCGGCTACGAACCGCCACATTCCAAGGGACCTGGGCCGAAAACCTACACGCTCACGCTGTACGCTTTATCCGAATCGCTGAATATCACTCAGCCGCCGGAAAAAGTGACGAGGGAAGTTTTGATCAAAGCCATGACAGGCAAAATCCTTGCCACCGCCTCGCTCCGCGTGGTCTATACGAGCAAAGGCTCCGCTGGAGAAAGTAGATAATCCCTTCAGCAAATGGCTTATGATACCAAAAGCCGTTTGCTTTTGGACTCTACTGTAGCGGCGGTCTATGACCGCCGATGGTTAACGACTCCGGCGCTCGTAAAGACGTCGCTACAAGTTGAAACGTCGCGCTAAAGTTCAAAACCTATTAGATATTGGTATGAGACAAAATCGGGGCTCCGGCCTTGTATCTCACTCCAAATCTACCCGAATTAATTGCTGCCAGATTGTAGGCATGCTCATTCGCCGACTCGTGAGCTCGCAAAAATCCTTATGTCGGGGCCGGAGCAAAACCAGACAGAGACGGAGCAAAACCAGACACGGAGACGGAGCAAAACCAGACTTTATGAGATCAGAGGGGATTTGCTCTGTTCGCGGAGGTG
>VFJO01000135.1 GCA_009886045.1 Verrucomicrobiota bacterium | reverse complement strand
CTTGAACTCTTCAAAGATGAGGTCATCCATCCGGCTTTTGGTTTCAATGAGAGCGGTGCCTAGGATTGTGAGGCTGCCGCCTTCTTCAGTGTTGCGGGCCGCGCCAAAAAATTTACGTGGTTTGGCGAGGGCCTTGGCATCCACGCCGCCGCTCATTGTGCGGCCTTTTCCCGGTTGGAGATTATTGTAAGCGCGAGCCATGCGGGTTATGGAGTCGAGAAGAATAATGACGTCGTGTCCGAGTTCCACCAAGCGTTGGGCGCGGTTGGCAACACTTTCGCAAATTTGCACGTGGCGGGCGACCGGTTCATCGAACGTTGATGCGTAAATTTCGCAATCGAGAGCGCGTCGCATATCAGTGACCTCCTCTGGGCGCTCGTCTACAAGAAGCAGAATGAGTGCGGCTTGAGGATGGTTGATGCGGATACTGCGGGCGAGTGTTTGAAGTAGTATGGTTTTGCCGGCGCGCGGCGCTGCGGCAATGAGGCCCCTTTGGCCCATTCCCAGTGGGGCGACAAGGTCCACGGCACGGGCAGCGAGTTCTGAATCTCTCGGAGTTTCCAAGAGGACGCGGCGGTTTGGAAAGAGTGGCGTGAGTTTATCGAATTCGAGTGGTGGCTTCCATTCAGCTACTGGGATGCCTTCTATGGAAATAACATCTTTGACCACAAGACCATGCTCACGATCGCGGGGCAGGCGGGCGGTGACTTCGAGCATGAGGCCCGAGTTGAGCGAAAAATTCTTGATGAGAGATTGTGGCACCAACAAATCATCGACGCCCGGACGGAGATCGTAGGCGGGCCAATGGAGGGTAGCTCCGTCTTGGCCGCGATCGAGGAGACCTGTGCCGGAAACGGTTCCTCCAGAGGATAGGCGGTGTCGGACCTGATCCACGACGAGATGACGCCGAGTGAGATCCGGTCGGATGCGGAGCCCTGCCTCGAGCGAGCGCTCGATGAGCGAATTCAGCGTGAGCTTTTGAAGCTCATTGATCAGCAGCGGATCGGTGAGGCGAGTAGGTGTTTCGGTGGAGGACATGATATCCTGACGTTGGGAATCTAAAACACAGAGCTCTCACAGTGACGGGATTATACTTACCAACCCCGTCCCTTATTGCTTTGCGAGTGTAAGAGGAGAATATCCTGAGATGGGCGAAGTGCTTTGGAAGTGATCAGTTTTTCGGCGGGAAGTAGGATGGGGCCTGAGGATTAGCGGATTCGCTGTGGGAGGCATTTTCTTTCTCCTTGGCTTCCTCCGTTTTCAATTTCTCGGCGTATTGAGGAATAGTTTCGGAGGCAGGGTGGCGTTCGCAACCTGTGTGTAGGTACACAAGGGAGATGGCAACGGGCAGTGTGAGTGCTAGGGATTTCATGGTTCGATGATTTCGAGTTTCGCTGTCATGCTGCGCTTGTCCGCGGAGGCGCTCAGGAGAGTACGCAGAGCACGTAACGTGTGACCGTTCTTCCCAATGATTTTGGGGATGTCAGAAGTTCGGGCTGCAACAAAGAACACCGCGCTCGAAGACGTCTCGGTCCTTTTGATGATAACATCGTCTGGAAATTCCACCAGCGATCCGATGACATAGCGCAGGAATTCCTCCATGTTGAGGGGCTACTCAGGCGGCAATCTTTTTACGCGCTTTGTTGACAATACTGCCAACGGTCTGGCTTGGTCGGGCTCCGCATTGAATCCAATGCTCGGCGCGTTCCAGCTTGATGGTGAAATTTTCGCCTTCTTGCTTGGGATCGTATTTACCGATGATTTCAATAAATTTGCCATCGCGTGGGCTGCGTTGATCGGCGACAACGATGCTGTAATAAGGGTGGTTTCTAGCGCCTTCGCGGCGGAGTCGGATTGCTACTGCCATATTTTGTGTGTGTTGTTGGAAATTTCTTTCTTGGTGGTCGGGCTGTTTTGCGGAGGCTCAGAAGGGTAATCCTACACCGGCGCGGGACATGAGTTTTTTCATGCCCCCCATGTTTTTCATCATTTTACGCATCTGGTTGAAGCGCAGTATTAAGTTATTGACCTCGCTAACGGAAACTCCGCTGCCCCGGGCGATCCGCTGGCGGCGTCTTGCGTTTAGGATATCTGGACGCGTGCGCTCCTGCGGAGTCATGGAGAGGATAATTGCCTCGACCCGTTTCAGTTGGTTTTCATCAACCGAGGATCCTTTCATTTTATCCATCCCAGGGATCATGCCAAGAACATTTTCAAGGGGGCCCATGCGTTTGAGCATTTTGAATTGTTGGAGAAAATCGGTGAGGTCGAAACTGGCCGTGCGAAGTCTCTCTTCCATACGGCGGGCATCGTCCTCGGTGATGACCTCGGCAGCCTTCTCGACAAGGCTCAAGACATCGCCCATTCCTAGAATGCGCCCTGCGAGTCGGTCGGGATGAAAAACCTCAAACTGTTCCGGCTTTTCTCCGACTCCGGCAAACTTGATCGGACAACCGGTGACAGCGCGAAGGGAAAGAGCTGCTCCGCCTCGGGCATCGCCATCAAGCTTGGTGAGAATGATGCCGGTGAGGCCGAGAGCTTCGTTGAAGCGCTGGGCGACGCTAACGGCCTGCTGGCCTGTAGCGGCATCACAGACGATGAGGGTTTCCTGAGGCTGCAAAAAATCTCGGAGGTGTTTGAGTTCCTCGATGAGGGGTTCATCGAGTTCTTGACGTCCGGCCGTATCGAAAATCTGCACATTGCCGCCTGTGGAATTGCACCAGTCCAGAGCCTGCCGGGCGACCTTGAGAACATCTCCCTCGCCTTTCTCTGGGCAGTAAACGGGGACGTCGATTTGCTCGCCCAGCACGGCTAATTGGTCGATGGCAGCTGGGCGGTGAAGGTCGCAGGCGATGAGGAGTGGCGAGCGTCCTTGGGATTTCAAGAGACGGGCCAACTTAGCGGAGGACGTGGTTTTTCCTGCTCCGTTGAGTCCAACGATGAGAATGCGGGCGGGTTTGTTGAGATTGAGCTCGGCGGCATTGCCTCCGAGGATGGCACAGAGTTCTTCGTGAAAAATTTTTACGATCTGCTGGCCTGGAGTGACGCTACGGAGAACGGCCTCTCCGAGCGCTCTCTCTTTGACTTTCGCTATGAAATCCTTTGCGACTTGAAAGTGAACATCTGCATCCAGAAGCGAGAGACGAATCTCACGAAGGGCATCTGTGATATTTGATTCACTGATCTTACCCTGTCCGCGGAGGTTTTTGAAAACGTCCTGAAGTTTATCCGAGAGTCTGCCTAACATGAGCTAACAGATTATGTGGAGGAAGTCCGATGGGAAAGGGATTCTTGAATGTTGCCCGCTTGCGAGCCGGCGGCTTCTGGATCAGGCGTTGCCGTTGCGGTTCCGCCATTTGAGGCGGTACGCGCCCATATTATCCACAATCCGGTCTCGGATTTTAAAAACTAAGCGGCGCGCGTGATTGGCGCGGCGGCGATCGATGAGGCCTGATTCTAGGAGGTTGTTCATGGCTTCAAGGGCGTCGTTTGCAGCCTTGAGGGCTCGTTTGAGGTAGGCGATTGTCATTCCGATCTCCGAGGTGTCGTGGCCGCAAAGGCCAGCGGCAAGCTTGGCTCCGCAAACGGCAGATCGAGTCGCGAAGCGGACCGCCTCGGGGTGTTCGCGTAGGTCTTCGCGATGATCGAGCAGGCGATTGATCCACCGGTGCAGGCGCAGGGTGTCCTCGTAGACGGGGGAGTGGGTGAACTCTTCGAACTCGTCGTTGTACTCTTGCTCTTCCTCATCGCTGAGGTACTCCACCGCCTCGGTCAAAAAATTCTCGAAGTGCTCTTGTTCTTGCTCTGCAGCTTCAAAGATCGTCCATCCCATTTCCTCGGCTACGATCTCGTCGCAGTCGGGGTGGTCCATGTATTTCTCCAGGAGCTGAAAGTATTTTTCTGTATTCTGGTCCTGCTGCTGGAGGAAGCGCTCCCATTTGTATTCGTCCCAAGCCTCTTCGTTCGGAAATTCGTTTTCGTCGGACATCACTAAACCGCTAAATCAAGATTTGTGTTGGGGCAAAGATTTTTTCAACCTGAAGGCGAAGTTGTCCGCAGGCAGCGGCTATGTCATGACCCTTTTCTCGCCTCAAGGTGGCTTCGATCTCGGCTTGCTGGAGGATTTTGAGGAAAGCTTCTTGGCGGGAATCTTCCGGTCGTTCCCATTCCAATCCCTCGACGGTATTGTAGGGAATGAGGTTCACCTTGGCATTTACGCGGCGGGCTTGCTGGGCGAGGAGGCGGGCTTGCTCGAGTGAGTCATTGATATCCCGGATGAGGATGAACTCGAAGGTGAGGCGCTGTTTTTTTGAGCGCACATAATCCTCGCAGGCGGCGAGGAGTTCCTCGATGGGGTATTTTTTATTCACGGGCATGATGCGACCGCGCACTTCATCCGTCGCTCCGTGGAAGGAAATGGCGAGCCGGACTTGGAGTGGTTGCTCGCCGAGATCGCGGATGCGCGGTACGAGACCTGACGTCGAAACCGTCATGTGGCGGGCGCCGACGCCGACGCCCCAAGGGGCATTAAGAATGGCGATTGCACGGAGAAGGTTGTCGTAATTTGCCATGGGCTCGCCCATGCCCATAAAAACGATGTTGTTGATCTTCTCGCCGCCCTCGGCTTCGACTTGCAAGAATTGGTCAACAATCTCCCCGGCGGTGAGATTTCTTTTCCAACCCTCAAGTCCGCTAGCGCAGAATTTGCACCCGTAGGCACACCCGACTTGACTGGAAATACAAATGGTGCGGCGGTCTGAGGCCTCGCCATAAAGGGCGGGTGATGCAGGAATGAGGACGCTTTCGATGAGTTGGCCGTCAGAGAGGCGGAAAAGGAACTTTCTCGTCGTATCATGCGCGCCAGTTTCACGGATTTTCACCAAGCGGGCGCTTGGGAATTCCGCTTCCAGCTTTTCTCGAAGGGTGGCTGGCAGGTTCGACATATCCTGCCACTCGCGCACTCGGCGTTGATAAATCCACTCTAGAATTTGCGAGGCTCGATAAACGGGCTGCTCCCAAGCGAGCATGCGTTCCTCCCAGTCGGATTTTGTGAGCGAGAGAGCTTCCATCTCACTCTCTGCGAGACCAGCGATCTCGGTCTGCGAAGAGAATGCACTCCCCGTCGATTGGTAGTGGGGTGAAGACCGGCAAGGAGAATCCTTGCACATTTGGTGGGCGAGTGATCATAAAAACCCAGTCTGTGTAGGGGCCTTTGTAAATATCACTGAAGAGAGGCAGGTTTCCTGTCACAGGAGTGAGATAGAGGCCTGAGATTGGAACGCCTAAAACTCGAAAATCACTGATGCGGTTGAAATCCTTGATGGTTTTTGGGAGTAGGACGGACTTCCTCTGGGCATACCAAGCGGTTGCCCATGGCATATCGGTGGCAATGGCTTCATCCTTGCCATACCATTCCCCTAGTACAGCGATGAAGGGCGGGACGTAGGGTGGCCACTGAATGGCCATGTCTTTTCCGGCGAAAAGCGTGGCCAGCATGGGTAGAGCGCATAGAAAAATCACGACGCCGAGAAAGGCGCTCCGGAGCGGGGGGATTGAAATCTCAAGGCGGTTCCAAAGCACGAGGAGAAATGCCAAGCCAAAAAAAACGAAGATCGGAATAAAGAGGACATGGAATTGATTTGAGGAGACCGTGCCTTTTACTCCGCAAAGCCCCATTCCAACAAAGGCTCCGAGCCACATGAATACAACGCACCACCTGAAAGCGGCACTTGCTGGGGATTTAAAGCGGTGCAAGAGCGAGATGAAAAATGCCACTGCAACTATGTTCATTCCGAGAAACGGAAAGATCGTTTCGGACTGGTTGAAGACGGCATTTTTGAGACGGTTGAACGGATGAATGCCAGCGAGTGGAGGTGTTTCGCTGATCGAGCGCAGGTAGCCGCTCTCAGCCGTATTGACGGGTGCTACCAATTCGTAGCCAGCTAGGCCGAGAGGATTTCCACAGACAGAGTAGTTTCTGGCGGCCCAAGGAAGAGTGACAAGTAACAATGCGGCCAATGCCACCAGAGCGGCTATGCCACGTGGTTGGAAGTAAAAGAGAGCGAACGCAAGCCAGCCAAGAAAAATCCAGAAGGCAGCTCCGTGGGCGAGAACCATGAGGCCAAAAACTGCACCCGCGCCAAAGAGGAATGCCAAGGATGGAATGGTCTCGTCCCGCTTTTCCATCGCTTTCAGTGTGAGCCAAGATGCGGCTGATAACAGGAAAAGGAGAAGCATCTGAGGCAGGCCAGAGAGGGAGAATTGCCACATGAGGTCACTCAGGAGCACGATCGCGCAGCCGACAAGAGCAACGAGCTTGTCGAAAAGTTGGGAAGCAACCAAATACCAGACTCCAATAGATAGGAAAAATAGAAGAATGGCGGTACCAGCAACCACTCGGTCGCCGATGTAAACGAGGTCCGTCGGGGAAAGCTTCCACGACGACTCAATCATTTTGAGGGGTATGGCATTGATGAGAGGATTGAGCGGAGATTGGAAAAAATCGGGAAAGGCACCTTGGGGAATTTTTTTTCCCGCGGACTCAAGCTGCCAGATTGCTAGAGGGCGGATGTATTGAGTGGAAAATCCGTTTCCCTGAGCGAGTTGGCGTGCTATTTGGGCTTGGTCCATGGCAGTAGGGCTCGAGAGACCCCGAAACTGAACAAAGAGATACAGGAGCGTGAGTGTAATAATGAGCGCTGCGAACATCGCGATGCGGATAACTGGGACAAGCCCGCCTTGGTCTAGCGAGTGAACGATGTCTTGAAGACTTTTACTTGAATTAGCCATTTTATGGTAAGTGGGTTGAGCGTTTGAAGAGATTCAGTTCCCTCAAGCGCCGGTGCAATGTGCGGCGGCTGATGCCAAGTTTTTTTGCGGCCTCGCTCCGGTTGCCCCGGCAATCCTCGAGAGCCTGGAGGATAAGTGCCGTTTCTGTATCCTGCAAATTGAATCCGCTGGGGGTGGGGGCTTGTTCCCGGCCTGAGTTGGCATCGGGTCTGGGAGACCTAAGTATCGCAGGCATGTCGCGGAGAGTGATTTGAGTGCCAGATGCCATGACCACTCCGTGCTCGATAGCGGTTCGCAATTCGCGCACATTTCCCGGCCAGTCGTATTCCAAGACCTGCTGTATCGCTTCGGGTGCAAGATCCCGATGTGGCTTGCCGTTCTCGATGGCGGTTTCACGCAAAAAGGCATCTACCAAGAGAGGAATATCCACCTTCCGTTGGCGGAGGGGAGGCATGGTGATCGGGACTACGTGCAAGCGAAAAAAAAGATCATCGCGAAACTTTCCCTCGGCGACGAGTTTGGAGAGGTCCCTATTTGTCGCAGCGATGAGACGCACATCGGCCGTGAGAGTCTCTCCTCCTCCCACGCGTTCAAAGGTTCTTTCACCGAGAACGCGGAGGATTTTTACCTGCGTGGTGGGGTCGATTTCGCCGATCTCATCAAGGAAAAGCGTGCCGCCTTTGGCCTGTTCAAACCGGCCGATCCTCCGCTCGAAGGCTCCAGTGAATGCACCTTTTTCATGGCCGAAAAGCTCGCTGGCCAGGAGTTCGGCAGTGAGCGACGCGCAGTGGACGGCGACGAATTTTTCTTGAGAACGGGGACTTAGTTCGTGGATGGCATGCGCGGCGAGTTCCTTCCCCGTGCCGCTCTCGCCTTGCACGAGTACGGTGGCCCGAGAGGGAGCCACTTGTTTGATTGTGTCAAAAACTTCCACCATTGCCTGGGAACGGCCGATCATCCCGTCGACACGGAATTGGCTCTGCACTTTTGAGCGGAGTTCCTTGTTTTCGCGGCTGGTATTGCGCTCCCGAAGGGCACGCTTGATGAGGATTTCCAGCCGATCGATGTTCACTGGCTTGGTGACAAAGTCATACGCTCCCCGCTTCATCGCCTCGACAGCCGTATCCACAGAACCATAGGCGGTCATCATGATGCAAATCGGCGGGTTCGGCTTCTTGACAATGCGTTCGATGAGCGACATTCCATCCTTCTCGCCGAGACGCAGGTCCGTGAGGACGACATCCATCGAAACACTTTCCAACGTCTGAAGCGCCCCGTCGGCATCGGCTGCAAGATAGACGTCGAAATCAGCCTCCAGCGCGTGGCGAAGGCCGTCACGAGTATTTTTTTCGTCATCAACAATCAGCAGCGCTGCGGACATGAGTCCGAGTAGAATACAAACCTGTCACCGCATCAACCCTAGGCTTTTCCCTGAGCCTCAAATAAATGACATTATCGGGAAGTTGCGTTTGAGAATGGGTTCGACGGGAGCGTTGAGCCATTTCGACAAAACGGTCGCATAAACGCTTCGGAAATCCACATTGTGGATGATGTCTCCATCGTGCAGTTTCGTAAGGCTGGGAGCCTTGCCATAGATACCTGGTTTGACCTTGCCGCCGATGAGAAAGAGGGGTGCGGCTGCCCCGTGGTCCGTGCCACTGCTTGCATTTTCGGCCACCCGACGGCCAAATTCGCTGAAGGTCATCAAAACAACCCGATCGAAATTTCCCTGCGCTTTTAAATCTGCGGTGAATGATGCCAGCGAGGTGTCGAGTTCCTTCATCAACCTCTCGTGGGAGCCGGATTGGTTGCTGTGTGTGTCATACCCACCTTGGGCGACATAATAAACTCGTGTCGGCAT
>VFJO01000125.1 GCA_009886045.1 Verrucomicrobiota bacterium | reverse complement strand
TTCACCATCAACACTGGCGCCGGCGATGATTTCATTAATATTGAAGCCGCCAATAGCGGTCTTGAGTGGGTGTGCCGCCGATTGGATGTAATATGAGTAAAAAAAGGGAGTTAAGTGAGGGGTAGTCCGTTACGATCGAGGTATTTCCACAGGGACGCCCAACGTGAGGTGGAAAGTAAAAGGGCGCGCAAAGTAATCACGGTTTGAGCGCCAGAGCGCGTCCACTGCATGCCGCTGCCGCAGAGGCGGGTTTTAATCAGGGCTTTACAGGCCGCTTCAGTGACTCCGCTGCCGATTGGAAACCCCATTGCTGCAAAGAGACTGTATTTCATGCGTTCCAGGTTATGCGTGAAATAGCTGATGGCGGCCGCCAAGGCCGGCACCGCCGCACGGGTCCTGGCTCCGGCCAGCGCTTGAGCGGTAAGTTCATCGGCCAGGCGACTGGCTGCCCCCACCTCGTGCTTGAGGGCGTGACAGGCCTCCTCCAGCCACACGGAGCGCGCCGCCTTGGTGCGATGCATGGCGGGGGCCGCCCCGGCCAGATAGCCGCTGGCGTGGTAGAAGTCCAAGATTTGCCAGTCGGTGCGCTCAGCCAACCACGGTTGGTAATCGCGCGCTCCGTCGCACAGAGCCACGCGGTGGGCCTTCGGATAGCGGGTGGTGACGCGTTTCCATTCGTTCTGCAGACGGCTTAGGAACTCACTTTTACCCATTTCGGGAGCCTGCCCCAGGTAGAGAGTCTCCAGACGCTCGCCTGCTTTGTCATAGAGGGCGATGGTGCCCACCATGCATTGCTTTAAGCCTTCTTTGCAAAAATGCGCGCAGGTGCCATCAAGACCCAAAACCGCGCTTGCAACCTCTGCCACCGAGCTTTGCGGAGCGTGGGCCTTGCGCTCCACCTCCGGAGCCTCGGCCGCCCTGGCCACCGCTGCGGCAACATCGGCCACATACGAAGCCGTCAGCTTGCGCCCGTGGTTTTCGAGTAAATCGCGCACCACAGCTCGCGCGTTGGAGTTGGCGTATTTGTGTCCCAGAGATCGGGCCAGGTGTGGAGTGGCGCTTCCGGCAGTGATCCGGGCAGTTTCCTCCAGCGGGCACAAGGTGATTCCTCCCGCGCTGCTTTGGTAAAGGTGCCGGGCAAGAAGCACTTCGCCCCACGGAGTTTCATAGATCTTTGCCACCTGCCCCTTGCTGGTCCACTTGGCGCCCGCAATCCAGAGTGGGGCACCGTCGCTGTCGTAGCGGGTCAGCACATGGCCCATGGTTTCCCGGCCCACGGCGTTGAGTGCGTCCATGAGTTGCTCCTCGGCGCAAAGCAGACTTGTGTCTGCGCTCCCTGCCGGAAGAGTAAGACTGATGGTCAACGAACCGTCGAAATGGCGCTCCACTTTAGGCTGCATGAAAGCGTTTTGCCGGAAGTGGTCAAAAAAGTACAGATATACTTTTTATTAAATGATTTCATACATCTATTCGGCGGCAGACCCGGTGCGGCCGTTGATGTTGTGACCGAAGACCGTTTGTTTTCCATTGGCATCGACGGTGCGCTGGAGCCGG
>VFJO01000256.1 GCA_009886045.1 Verrucomicrobiota bacterium | reverse complement strand
GTCGTTGCCCGCTCCGCCGTTGAGGAAATCGCCAACGCCATCGGCTGTGCCGCCGTTGAGGATATCGTTACCTGCATACGCATTAAGCGTGTCCGCCCCCCCAGCGCCGTCGAGTTGGTTATTACCCGCATTTCCCGTGATGGAGTTTGCTGCGGAATTTCCTGTGGCGTTGATGTTCGCATCGGCAACGGCGAGCGTGGGGCTTAAAGTGAGGTGCTCAACATTTGGCAGGCTGGCGAGGCTGAAGCTGACGGAAGAGATGACAACATCCGTACCCTCATTGACATTTTCCTGAATGACATCGGTCGTGCTATCAACAACATAGGTATCGTTGCCTACGCCGCCGGACATGATGTCAGAACCCGAACCCCCATCGAGCGAGTCGTCGCCGACTTTGCCTTCTAAGGTATCGTTGCCTGCCTTGCCAATGATCGTATCGTTTCCTGCACCCCCGAAGAGGTAATCATCGTTGTCGGTGCCGAGCGTGCTGATCAACTCACCTCCGCCTCCTCCCCCACCAGATGCGCCGGTGTAAATAATATTTTCAATGTTGGCGTAGGTGAGAAGAGTGATCGAACGATCAGAAGTGATGATCGTGTCCATGCCGCCTCCTGCGGCTTCGATGACCAGTTCAGAGGCACTCCCAACATAGTAAGTGTCATTTCCAGCACCACCGATCACGGTGTTGTTACCTGATCCGCCGTCCAAGACATCATTGCCCTCACCACCGTCGAGCACATCGTTCCCTTCATTTCCGAGGAGCGTGTCATTCCCAGCACCGCCTTGGACGGTATCGGCACCACCGCCACCACTGAGTGAATTAGTCCCCGAATTTCCGGAAATGAAATTAGCGCGGAAATTACCGGTTCCATTTGAGTTGGCGCCACCTGTTAGGATGAGGCTTTCAATCGACGAGTGATTCGCGAGGGAGAAAGTGACGGAGGATTCGACTGTGTCGGTGCCATCGAATGGGTCTTCGATGGTCACATTTTGACTAAGGACAACGAAGGTGTCGTTGCCACTGGAGCCTATGAGTCGATCGCCGGGAGCCGTTTGGACGAGGCGGGCACTGGTCTCGGTGGCGTAAAAAATATTGCTTTCAAGTCTGGGATTATCGCTGCCACCGGCGTTACTGCTTCCACCACCCCCGACTTGAGCGGAGGAAGAGGACGAACCTCGGTTTTTTCTTCCACGAGATTTGGTTTTGGACTTGCCAGAACCTCGCGACTTGCGGGCGGCCTCGACGAGGATTTGGGAGCCTTGAAGGGAAATGGGAGCGAGAGAATCGTCGCTGGAAGCGGCTCCCAGCGGAACCCCGAGAACGAGGGCGGCAAAGCGGGCGCCTTCCTCGCCAGGGGTTTCTTCGGAGCAGAGTACTTGGTCGAGGAAGTGGCCGATCTCTTCGATGAGGACGGCTGAGAGGAGCTCCTGCGGGCAATCGGCGGAAATATAAATCTCGCGGGTGTCACGACTGTAGCCACCCCAGAGGCCGGGCATGTCGGTGGCGGGAAGCGTGCGGACGGGTGGGAGGAGGGAAAAGTCGGAACGACGGAAGGCGTCGAGGTGCTTGAAGGCGGAGGGCCAATTCAGGCGAGGACCAAAGATCGTTTCCAGATCGGCTTCGGCGGATGCTTTGGTAGCCCAGAGCGAGAGCAGTTGGAGAGGGTTTTTTAGGAGAGCTTGGGGCATGGCCTCGGGAAAAGTGGGAGCAGACATGGTGCGTTAGAGAAGTATATCGGAAGAATGTTCAAAAAGGAAAGGAGGAATTGGGTTTTTTTAGCAAAATAATGGGCGGCGAAATGAGTGGAACAGTTGTCTCGGAGCAGTCCTCGTGCCAAGCGCATTGCTGTAGCGACTGTCTGTGACTGCCGTCTTGTAGCGGCGTCTCTGTGAGCGCCGAGGGAGAGAGGGTGGCAAAATCATTGACAGCAAAATCATTTTTTGGAGAGCTGTAGCGGCTGTCTGTGACTGCCGATTTGCAGCGGCGTCTCTGTGAGCGCCGAGAGTTTGACAGAATCATTGATGACAGAATGATTTTTGGGGGAGAGGAGGTGGTTTGGGTGGGGCGGATGGCCTTGGCGGGGGAAGTTAAGAGAGACAAATACTACAACATCTTCTCAAATGATTTTGCTGCCCATGATTTTGCCATCCCTTTTTCTTCAATCATTCTGTCATCCATGATTCTGTCAGAAAAAATCGAGGGCTGAGCCTACTGCCAACCCGGCGGTCATAGACACGCCGCTACAGATCAAGAGTCCGAAACCAAACCAAGCGGCGCGGGCGGGGGAATGGGTAGCAAAATCATTGATAGCAAAATCATTTTTTTGGGGGGAGCAGGTGGTTGGGGCGTGCGCGCTGTAGCGGCGTCTCTATGAGCGCCGGGGGAGGTTTGACAGAATCATTGATGACAGAATGATTTTTGGGGGAGAGAGCAGGTTGTTTGGGTGGGGCGGATGGCCTTGGCGGGGGAAGTGTCTGAAAGTGTTTCCTTGTCTTACGCGGCCCATTTTTAGGTATAAAGTGGGATACGCGGAACTCTTCAGGCAGAATGGTAGAAGGTGTTTTTCTAAGCGCTGTAAATTTTCCAAATTCTGTTAATTCTGTCCAAGAACACTTTCTGTGGTTGGGCAGAGGGGGAGGTTTGGCAAAATCATTGACAGCAAAATCATTTTTTTTGGAGGGCAGGTGGTTGGGGCGTGCGCACTGTAGCGGCGTCTCTGTGAGCGCCGGGGGAGGTTTGAC
>VFJO01000332.1 GCA_009886045.1 Verrucomicrobiota bacterium | reverse complement strand
GCACCTAAACAAAAAAACAGCCACTGCCCGCTCAAAAATCCCCGAGCCATCACCCGCTCGCGCCTACCTGAGTAGTTACAATCAAAGATTCTATCTTGCGCCCGCCTCATATGCCTTTTCTCGATTTGGCGAGCGCAATTCGCTCCGAAAATGATTCAGGCGGGAGAAGTCCATGAAGCCCAATACGCCTTGACTTCGGAGGTCTCCAAAGGGATATATCGTATATGACAACCACGATTTTCATGAATGGCAGGTCTCAAGCCGTCCGCTTGCCAAAGGAATTCCGGATGCCAGGTCGATTGGCCAAGATTCGCCGCTGGGGCGACGGGATTTTGCTTGAGCCAATCAAGCCTTCCAAGTGGCCAAACGGCTATTTCGAAAATGTCAAAATCAAGGACTCCGCATTTGAAAGACAACCCCAGGGAGATTTGCCGCCAGCTCCTGTTTTTGGAAAGTGACCCATCTGCTCGATACGAACGCCTGCGTGGAGGTCCTACGCGGCAACAAAAAGGTTTCCAAGCATCTCGCGGGATTTTCGCCGGATGACATCGCTGTCTCGGTGATCACCGTTTACGAGCTCCAGGCTGGAGCGGAAAAATGCTCAAACCCCGCCCGTGAGTCCGCAAAAATCTCGGTCTTCCTTGAACCCCTGCATGTCCTGCCATACGGCTGTGATTCAGCGGCAGCAGCAGCGAGGATACGGGCTGTATTGGAGTCTCGCGGACTGGTAATAGACCCATATGACCTGCTCCTCGCGGGCCATGCTTTTGCTTTAGACCTTATTTTGGTCACCCGCAACCAAAGGGAGTTCCAGCGCGTGGACGGATTGCGTTTGGAAAATTGGGAGGATTGACTCGACAAAAACTCACCCGTCCACCAAGTGGTCGAACAAACCAGGTTGGAACGGACTGAGCTCGGCATGTTCTGCCGTGAAGAACTCGGCTTTGGTTTTACCCGCCTTCTTCTCTCGGCTCGTGTGGCAATCGTAGGCATATGCGGGGATTGGCACATACTCGGGTGCCGATCGCAATTCGTCAGCGAGTTGGTCGGCATCGCGGCTCTTCTTCGCCTCGGACAGCAGGATCACCGCCTTCGAAATGAATATCCGGCCGCGTGACTGGCGTGCCGGAATGTTCGCATTGATAAGCGCGTATCCATCGTGGAGCGCCTTCACCTCCGCCGTGATGATGCCCCAGCAGTCCTCAGCGCTGATCGTCAGCAACCGCTTCCACACATAGTTGCCGAAGCCACTCGCCCAGAGTTCCAGCGCCCAGTAGCCAGCGAGTTGCGTCTCTCCTCGCCGGACCGCCTTCTGCATAGCGGAGGACACTTCCGAGAAATCATACCCTCTGATTGTTCGTAATCTCATGTCAGCGGGTCCGGTTGGGATTAAGTTGGGTTGTTGCATAGCCCTCTTCCTCTCGCTGAAAGATCGAAGTGTCCATCGCGGATTGGCACCATTTTTTCGCGTTCATGGACATAGCTTAACCCGTTGAACACAAGACCAGAAACAGTTACGGGGGCGCATTGAGGGTGCCGTGGAAATTGAAGCAGTGGTCCCCCGCCCGCTTGGAAAGAACCGGCATCCATGCTTGATGGCGCCTAGCACGGGGCTATATTTACAACATGAGCACGGTTCAAGAAATCGAAGAGGCAGCTGACTGTCTTTCCACCGAGCAAAAGGAGGGATTGTTGAGGTTCCTTGCGATCCGCTTGAGGAAGGATCGGGCGCAATCTAACCCGCGCATTTATGGCCGCGCAAATTTTTTTCTGTAAAAGTGGCTGATGACTTTTTCTGAAGGTGGCTGTTTTTGTGTTTCTTGGTTTGGTTTCTGTTAGTTCAGGGAGAGGTATGCTTTGC
>VFJO01000099.1 GCA_009886045.1 Verrucomicrobiota bacterium | reverse complement strand
TCGACGATCTCGAGTCGGCGCAGTTCAAAGGGAGCGGTTAACTCACGCAGGGTGACAAAGAGGTAGCGCCCGGAACGCCGCTTGAGCGAGAGCTGCCGGTTGAGGCCTTCGGCGCAGACAAAACGCATGCCGTTGCGGTTGAATTCCGCCGTATGCTGCACCACGCCATGCGGTGTGATGTATTCGACGAGGTGGAGATCGAGCACTGTGCCCGAAGGCGCGGCAAGTTCGAAATCAAAATACCCGCAGCGTTGCTCGCCGAGGTCATAGCAAATTTCGACATCGCAGCCGGGGGTGGGGTCGATCCGGACGACGCCAGAGCCGCCCTCGCAGAGCGCGCTGGAGTTCGTTACTGATTCACCAGCATCGCGCAAGGGTCGTCGCGCGGCGAAGTCCGCCGTGTAGTCGCCAAGGAAAAGCTCATTCTCTGCGAGCCCGACCCGGCGTCCCAACTCCGGCACGGGCTCGGTAGCCGAAGGCCATGCGGAGCAGGCGGCATCGACCTCCGCCATCCAGCCCAGCTCGGCTTGCCCGGCCCCCGGATTCGGGAAATTCATCCAGACGATGTCGTTGTCACGAAAGAGGAACTCATCGTTCACAAACACACTCCACTCGCCCCATCTGACGCCCGAAAGGTGTAGGAACGGGAAGCCGAGCTCCTTTTTGTGACCGTAAAATTCGACGCAGAAGAAAAGCGCGGTGTGCTCGCCCGCTACAAGCGCAAGTGGCGCGTCGGTGCGCGTTCCATCAATGGCCACCCGCCAGCAGGTGGAGCCGAAATCGATCTCGGCCGGCTCCGCCAGCGTGAACGTGGCCGCCAGCGTGACCGGACGGCTGGTGCGATGGTTGCATTCGATCAGCCCCGGGTGGGCGATCCTCGTTACCGGCACGCAGACCGAGGGCGGAGCCTTAGCGACAAGCACGGCCCCGCGAACTGTCGCCGGGCGGCAAGGCTGATTGGTGAGCGGACGCGATAAGCGCGGCGACAAGTCGCCCCACGGCCCGTCGTCCGCCGCGAAGAGCTCGACCGACGGGCGCCAGTTCGGTTCGCTCTCCTGCCGCGCATCGATCCACTCGCAGGGCTCCATCTGGCAGCTCACCTTGGGCACCTCCTGCCGCAGCCATTTCACCGGAGTCGATTCCCAGGAGGCGTCGGTGCCGATAGCCCATCCGTCCACTTCGATTTCCGCCAACAATCCCGCCTGCTGTGGAATCTGGTGGAACGTGCCAACTCCATAATACCGGGCGACAACTTCGATTACATTGCGCCCCGGTTTTAGAAGTCCCCCGATTTCATAGCAGTCGTAAGTAAAATGCTCAGGATAGGCCTTGCCCGGCCCGTCATTGATCCAATCCCCGTTGAGCAACACCCGATACCGGCTGTCTGCGGTGATGCGCAGCGCACTAACTGTCCCATCCCTCACCTCAAATTCCCTACGAAACCTCGCCGCCACATTGTAGCCGCGCACATCCTGTCCCGCGCACCAGATCCATTTTGCTGATTTCATAGCGGATTTTTGACTTGTATGGGCTCACCTGCAGCATTCCAGCAAGTGATGGAAATCGCCGGGTTGCAGCCGCTGCGGGCGCGCCAGCCGATGCGCCGCCTCTCGCCGGGAAGAAGGTCGAAATAGTTGTCTTCAACATCGAGTTCCGTGTCGATTGTGACGACGCGGGCATAGCCTGGGCTGTGCAGAACGATCTCGCCCCGACCGGGCTGGAGTGTCTCCATCTCTGCGTCGAGAAGAACGGGAGGTGGTGTCATCTCACTTGGCAAACCGGAAAAGAACCACGCACGGTCAACCCGCTTGCCATCCACAAGGAGCTCCATCACCAAGACGGCGCGTCGTTCATTGAACTCGGCGGGCAATTCGGTCTTTGGAATTTCGAGGCAGCAGGCGGAAGCATTCGCGGAAATCGTCAATGGCATATGCACCAACTTTTGGCTCGCGCCACTCCACGGCTGAACGGCAACCGACACCTCGCCAACGAACGGATCGAGCCGGTCATTGCAGACCCAGAAACGGAAGTTTTCCGCAGTCTCCTCGATCGAGCCGATGACAGGCTGGCACGAGCGTTTCAAAGCAAACCAAGCCGGTTTTGGCATGCCGTAATAATCGACAAAACTCCAGCCGATCGCCGGCCAGCAATCGTTGAACATCCAGAAGAGCAAACCCCAGTTGTATCCTTTCCAGCGTCGTGCCGCCTCAAGCGCAAGCCGGACAAATTCATATTGCAGATAGCCGAGCTTGGCCACGAACTCCCACGGATTTGTGGACGGACCGAGAAGCCGTTCGCCTGAAATCCGCTGGGCATCAAAAATCCGCGTGTCGGTGTAGGGATTGTCCTTCGTGTGAAAATACCACATCGGGCTTTGCGGGTCGGCGATATCATCTTCGGACAGAAAATTTCGGATCGAGCGCAGCGTGGGCACACCCGCAGTGATGCACTCAGTATTCAGCCTGCCGATGGCAGCCGGAAACCAATTCCGATAATCCCGCCAGTCACGATCCAGTCCGGCGCGATCGATGGCGAAGGCACTCTGATGACAGTCGCCGATGGTCAGGCAGTTGTTGGGCCTTCCGCCGAACGGACTGGAGGGCACGAAGGGACGGTCCGGATCCAGTTCGAGCAGGGAGGGGCGGATCGCTTCGTTCACCACTCGGGTTCCCGGCGAGTGGGGGTCGTCAAAATCAAACTTCATCCGATTCTCGTTGTCGCCGATCCACCACGCGAGCGAGGGATGGTTGCGCAGTTGACGGATGACGGCAGAAGCCTCGACACGAAAACCCTCAATAAATGCCGGATCATCCTCCGGATAGTGGCCACAGGCCATTTGGAAATCTTGGCAAACGAGAATTCCGAGCCGGTTACAGGCAGCCCAGAAATCCGGCAACTCGTAGATGCCGCCGCCCCAAACCCGCAGACAGTTGAGGTTCGCCTCCCCTGCCAGACTGATGAGTCTTTCATAGTGATCTGGGGTGATCCGTGATGGCCATGGGTCTGCGGGCACCCAGTTGCCGCCCTTGAGAAAAACCGGCTCGCCATTGACAAGCACCGTGAAGCTCTCCCCGGGGTCGTTGGCGTTTCGCATTTCCTCCTCGGGGCGGGCGGTGCGCAGGTTGCGCGTCCGTTTTTCCTCGAGGCTTCCCGGAGCATCGGGATCACGCCGGATTTCCACCGTCCGGATTCCCAAGGTGATCTCTTTGTGATCGAGTTCCTCCAGTTCGGCATTCCGAAGTGTCGCCACCAAGGTGTGAAGCGACTGGGCACCCAAACCATTTGGCCACCATAGCTGGGGCTTCTCGATTTCCACCTCAATCTCTTCGTCATCCACCCTCCATGTTGCTTGCCAGGCGATACCGCCATCCGGCCCTTCGATCCGGAGGTCGGCGGTGAGTGGGGCCTCCTTCTCGCGTTCCACTGCGACACGCACCCGCAGGCGGGCGCTTGTGGCGGTTCTTGACGTTTGCCAATCCGCACTTGGCTGGATCGAGACGGTGCTTGCGAAGAAATCTGCGATCCGGGCTTGCTTGTGAAAGTGCAGTGTCACCCCGCGCCATAGCCCGGCAGAGACAAAGCGGTGAACCCAATCCCAATGGAATGTGCATTGCATACGCCGGACATGGAGACGCTCGTGGTTCTCGAAGGCACAGTCCACATCGCGTGGTATGTCGGCCACATGAAGCCGGATCGGATCAATGCACACACGGAGAACATTTCCCCGACGCCTGAGCAAGGAGCCGACCGGGAATCGGACGGGCACAAACATGTTGGAAGTCCGCCCGAGCAGTTCACCGTTCAACTCGATGGAGGCGAAGGTATCGATCCCAGAAAACTCAAGGACAGCCCATTCCTCATAAGCCCCGGCGGGGAGGTCGAAGGAGCGCTCGTAAGTCCACTCCCAATGCTCCACCCACTGGCATTGCTCGGCATTGTCGCGCCAGAAGGGATCAGGAATCAGACCCTCGCGCATCAGGTCGGGATGGACGTGGCCGGGAACCGCTCCTTTGAGTTCAAGCGTGGCTCCTCCCTCTGGGTCCCGCCCGCTCAGTTGCCAGAGTCCATCCAGGGAGAGGCTGGAGGGTGTGCTCACTGACATCCGGGCAGAGGCTGATATATCCGTGTCGGATTCAATCGGCGTATTCATAAATTAGTCGCGCAGAGTCGCGCAGAGTGGCGTCGACCTCCACAAACGGCTGCTTCCCGCCGCCCATCTCGAAACCTCGCGGGGACATCCCGTCGCTAAATCCGCGTCGGGTTTGAAATGAAGCATGACCTCGTCGCCGTGCCGTTCGGCGCGAACAAAACGCGGATCCTCGGCAGCAGTGCGGCAATGATTCATCGCGGCAAATTCTCCTTGGGATAGGCCATAACACATGCGGCGGCGGCAACTATGAAAACGACTGGCACGATGGCGTAGAGCAGCCGGAGGTTGGTCAGCACGCCGGTCGGTTGAAGGTCGATCTCGGGATTGAATCCGGACCAGCTCAGCATGTAGCCACTAAGAACAAGAGTCATGGATATACCTACCTTGATGCACCATACATAGCTCGCATTGAACATGCCTTCGCGCCGAAGTCCCGTGGTTTGAGCATCGCGAGCGCAGGTGTCGGCGAGCATGGATGGGCCAAGAATCCAAAGGCAGGAAAGGCCGGGGCTGATCAATGCGAGGCTGGCAATCTGCAGATACGGGAAAGCTGGTGAATAGGTCCACCAGGACGAAGCAAAACCGATCCCCACAAAGGTGAACCCCCCAAGCAGGGTTCGGCGTTTTCCCAGTCGGCGGGCCACAAACGCAACCACCGGAGCCAGGCCGAGACCGGCCAACTGAAAGATGGTATTGGCCACACCGTTGAGGGTTGCCACCGCATCCTTTTTTCCACCGAAAACATGGTAGATATTGATGTAAAGGGCAAAGGCGTTCACAAGAAACAGCCCCATGATGGTAAAGATCGTGAAGCCCATGATGCAGAGGAAGGACCGATTGGTGAAGGTCGCCCCTGCCGCCTTCCAGAAGGAGAGCGGCGCGTGGGCGGTTGTTTGTGCCCGCTCCCGGCAGAACACCGCCGGCACAATGGCCGCCAGTATAATGATCGCTCCGAAAATGAGCCCCACATACCGCACCCCCTCGATTTCGTTCTCGCCGATTCTCAGAGCCAGCCACCAAAGCCAGCCCAGTCCGATGCCTCCGACCGCCTGGGCAATGGTTTTCCACACCTGCACATTGGTCCGATCATGGTAGTCGTCCGTGAGTTCCAGCCCGAGTGCTCCCCAAGGAACGGTGAAGATGGAGTAGGCGGTGTAGAATAAAAATCCGAACGCTATGAAGTAGGCCCCGATCGCAGTGGGCGAGGCACTCGCCGGTGGCATCCAAACCAAGGCGAAAGCCAAACCGGAAAGAATGCCTCCGGCAAAAATGTAAGGCCGCCGCCGTCCCCAGCGGCTGCGGGTGTTATCGGAAAGAAAACCGATGATTACATCGGCGAGCGCATCCCAAATCCGCGGAAGCCCCATCCCCCACCCCACCATCGTGGCATCCACTTTGAGGGCGACATTGTAGATCGGCATCGCCAGATACGAAAACACGTTGGCCATGTAAACGTCTGCAATCGCGCCGGAGGCCCAGGCGGCTTTTTGACCGGGCGATGCAGCGCATTGGGGATCTGGCACGACAGAACCGTTCGGAATATTCTCTGCCGGATCTCCGGCGCTGCCTGGTGAGGAAGTGTTCTTCATGGGGTAATAGATTGGGAGCGCAGCCGCCGGTTGGCTGCCCTCAGAATTTCAAGGGCTCCGGCGTTTTCATTACCGGGTTCGACATTCCAAGCAGCAATGTCCGGATTGTCGCAATCGAAAACCCACAGGGCCGCCAGCGGGATGCCGAGTTTCTCGATCAACCCCACAAATTCCTCCACTTCTTCGAGCCGGGCTTCAGCCGGTTTCTCGGGGTCGGCACCAAATTCCCCGAGCCAAAGCGGTTTCCCGATTTTCGTTGAAACTGCCATCGCCGCCTCCAAGGTCTCACCAACCGGAGTCTGCGGACGGAAGTAGTCCGGTTTCCTCGCGGCGTCGGCGTAAAGATGAATGCTCATCGTATCCACGGGGTCGGGATTGCTTTCCGCCAGGACATCCCGGGATTGATCGAGGGAATCCGGCTTGAAGCCGAGCCCTCGACTCAGATGCCAGGCTGCGGACCTGGGAACGGTATCGCCTGTGAGGATCGGGCGGGCAGGGTCGAGAGATCGCACCAGTTCCGCAAACTCGCGGTAGGCGGAAACCACATCGCTGCTTCGCAAACGATCCTCCTCACCGCGATCCTTCGGCGTGCCCCTATCCGGCACCTTCCATTTTTCCGCGCTGATCAGGTTGGGAAGGTCGCTCTCCAGCATGTATTCATTCCCAAACTCCCAGGCCCAAATGGCAGGCGAGCCACGGTAACGGGACACCATGTCCTTCGTGTAGCGGCGCATGTATTCCCTCGTGCGGCTTTGTGGATCGCCCCACGCCTGCATGGGCTCGCCGACCAGGTCCGGCACCGCAAAGAAGGCCCAGAAGAGCGAAGGGATCAGCCCGATTCCCTGCTTCTCAGCCTCCGCCACGACCCCGTCGAGCAGTGCAAAGTATCCTTCGGGGTCGTCCACATAACGGCGGAGTTCCACCGGAAAAAAGCCGCAGGCCGGAAATCGAACAAAGGGGATCTCCTTCTCCGCGAGAATCGCGAGGCCCTCGCGGGGACTGCGGCGGGTCGCCGAGACCGGCTCAGGAGCGACCAGGCGACGAAACAAATCAAAATAGTTGATGCCAATCCCGCAAAAATCTTTCCCGGCGCGGTGAAACCTGCCCTCGGACACAGTGAGATGGCCTGCAGGCTGGCTCTCCACAGCATGTGCCGGGATGCAAAAGAGAAAAAAACTTACCGCCAGTGCAAGAGGTGAATGGGGAGGCAGCATGAATTCCTATTACTATGTTGCGTATTGTTGTTTTGTCGAGGGTGAATGTTGCAATATTCGCCAAAACTTAGAGTTTCCGGCAGAAAAAAGGCTGGCCATTAGAGGGGCGCGGGCGTCTGGGCTTGAAGGACTTGGATGGAGAGGAGAGGCCAATCTCACCGTTCGCAGGTCTCATTGTTCCTGAGATTTTTCGAACTTCACTTGATTCTCGGAAACAATGACAAGAAGCGGCATAGAGGTTTTCATTCCGGAGAGTCTGCTTCTGGCTTGGCAACCAGCCACGCGGCGGGCAATTCTCCCTTTCCCAGAAATCTGGGCAGCAGCGGGTCGTCCGTCTGCCGCATCTCGGCCTCCATGAGCCGTTTCATCTCTGCCTTGATTGCGGCGTGGCTGGGATCAGCGACAAGGTTATGCAGGCACCAGGGGTCGCTTTTCAGATCGTAGAGTTCCTCCGCTTCGCGGTAGGTGATGTGTTTGACCCGCTCGGCCAACTTGGCATCACCCTTGGCCGCCTTTTCCATGGCGGCGAAGGTCAGTCCGCTCGTGCATTCTCCTTGGAAGC
>VFJO01000082.1 GCA_009886045.1 Verrucomicrobiota bacterium | reverse complement strand
AGCGGATCGCCTCGCTGGTGAGCCGGTCGGTGAGGTATTCGCCTTCTGGCCCGTCCGGCAGGTTTGGGAGTTGATACGGGCTGAAGTAGGATGGGGGAGTGCCCTTCTCGCAGCCTCCGAGGTTGAGGTCGAAGCCTTGGTGTTCGGGCCAATGTGCAGGCGAGTCACCGAGGTGCCATTTTCCGAAGAACGCCGTGTTGTAGCCGCCGTCCCTCAATGCCTCGGCGAGGGTGATTTCCTCGAGCGCGAGGCAGGCTGGCAACTGAGGGCGCTTGAGCTTTTGGGATGGCTGGTCTTTGCGGCCGGGCAACCAATCTGTGATGCCTAAGCGGGCTGGATATTTTCCAGTTAGGATGCTCGCACGGGTGGGGGAGCAGACCGGTGCGGCGGCGTAGGCATCGGTGAAGCGCATGCTTTCATTCGCTAGGCGGTCGAGATTCGGCGTCTCGTAGAAAGTGCTTCCGTAGCATCCGAGGTCCGCCCAGCCGAGATCATCGACTAGGATGAAAACGATATTCGGCTTTTCCTTAGCGGGAGCAGCATGGAGTCCGGCGGATGCGACGAGTAGGCACGCAAGGAGGGAGGCTTTCATAAGAAGTTGGGGGATTTATTTTTAATGAAATGGGGGGGCGTATGGTGTTATGTCCTAAATTTCGTAGGGAACTCGGATGTCTGGCCAGTCCCGTTTCAATTCCTTCGTGTTGCGGGAGACTAAAATGCATCCTTGCGTCCGCGCGGTCGCATAAACAATGGCATCGGGAATTTTTAAGCGGTTTTGCTTGCGGATCAAAATAGCCTCTTTTGCAACTTTCGCCGTGAGTTCAAGAACCTCAAAGGATGCCAGAAATCCTCGTAGCGCATCTTCTTCCGCTTCGTTCTGAGATCCAACCATTACCTCGATAAAAGTGATAATGCTAATCTGGCGGATGCTATAGCGAGCGAGTTCTCTTTGCGCGGCTTCGACACCATTGAGGTAGTCGATCAAAATGTTTGTGTCAAAGACGGCTTTCACTGTTCCCCCCACTCATTTCGAAGGTCGTTCTGATAGTGCAATCCATCGATCTTTCGATGCTTCCAAAGTCCGAAAGCGGCTTCCGCCTGTGAGATGGATTTGGCCCGCAAAAAATCGACGATGGCTTCACGAATCAAGGCCGCCCGGGAATGATTATTGGCTGCACCGATGCGGTCTAATGACTCGACAAGTTTATCTGGGATATCAATGACTGTTCTCATAAGTGATATCATTCATCAACATCATGCATCTACAAGTGGTTTTTCTCTTTGCTCGGCGCGAGAGTTAAGTTTTTGAGGAGCATCAGTTCCTTGCCGGTGATCTCGTCGGCTTGGATTTTGATCTCGAGGTCGCCAGGCTCCAGGTCGATCGGGCCGACATCGACGGCCACATTCATGCCTTGTTGGAGTACTTCGCCTTGGAGTTTTTGCGAGCCGATGGTGACGGAGAAGGTGCCACCGAAGGTTTGTTGGCTCTTGGCGGCAATGGCGCCGCCATCGGTTTCGATCTTGGCTTTGTCAGCTTCGGGGGCGTCGTAGTGGACGGTGACTTGGAATGTGCCTGGGCGGGTCAGGCGGGTTTTCCACCGCACGGCACAGTCTTTGGTTTTCCAGCCTTTCGCGTGGGAAGTGATTGATGTGCCTTTACCGAGGCTCCAGCCTTTGGGGTCCACTGGGCCGAGAAGTTCGGCGGTGAAGACGCTGAGTTTGTTGGCGGTGTTGGTCTGAAGGACTTGAGCCATGTCACCGGTTGGGCGGTTTTTACATTCCAGTATGATCACGCTATCTGCGGCATCTGGCGCGGATGCGGGGATTGTGATCTCAAGGTCGGGGCCGATGCGCTCGATGGGAAGTTGCTTCTGCGGATCGGTGAGGAGTGAGGCCTTGGAGACTTCGGCATTTAGTCCACCGACGAGAAGTTTTCCATCCTTCGGCCAATCGAAGACATGCAGGTAGAGATTGTTTCCCTTAAGGGTGGACTCGCCCCAACTCTGAGGGGCGAGGGGAGTGCGTTCGGTGGCACGGATGGACTCGCCGTTGACCTTCCACCATTTCGCGATGGTGCCGAGGATTTGGCGGTCTTCGGCGGCGAACGTGCCGTCGCCTTTCGGGCCAATGTTCAGAAGGAGATTTCCTCCACGGGCGGCGGCTTTGGCGAGGAGTTGGATAAAATGCCCGGGCGGTTTGTGGGATTTGTCGTGGGCGTGGTATCCGTAGGATTCATTGGTAGTGGGAATCGCTTCCCAGTCTTTTTCTTCGGGAGCGGTCATGAGACCGAATTCGGCGGGGCGGTCGGAGGTCGTGTGGTAATCGCCGTAGGCTGAGCCTGCGATGCGGCCGTTGAGGATTAAATTGGGATCCTCCTTGCGGAGTGCAGCGAGGATTTGCAGGTTCAAATCCTGTGGGTTTTGGTGTGGGGTATCTCCCCAGAGGATGGCCGGTTGGTAGTTGCGGATGAGTTCCATCATTTGCGGGAGAGCTTTGCGTTCCACACAGGCCTTGCGGCGCTCCGGGCCGTTCGGTTCGGGGAAGCGCGGATCGCCGGAGAGCGACCAATCGATAGCATGGGAGTAGTAAACACCCAGTTTGATGCCGTGCTTGTCGCAGGCGGCTTTGAGCTCCCGCAGCGGGTCGCGTCCAAATTGGCTCGTCTTCACGACGTTGTAATCGTCCGCTTTCGAGTCAAACATCGCCACGCCGTCATGGTGCATGGCGGTGATGATGATATAGCCCATGCCGGTTTCCTTGGCCGCGCGAACCCACTCGTCGGCATTGAATGAGGTGGGATTGAAAGGCTTCACGACCTCCTCGAGATAGACGTCGCGTTTGATTTTTGCGATGCGCTGGATGTGCTCGGCATAGCCATCGATCTTTTGTCCCTTCCATTCTCCGGCAAGCGCGGAGTAGACGCCCCAGTGGATGAACATCCCGAAACGAGCCTCGCGCCACCAACCTAGGCGGTCTGGCGATTCCTGGAGCGGAATATTCGTGACGGGTTCTTTTCCCGTCAAAGCGGAGTAGGCCGTAGTTGCTAGAAGGGTGGCCCCAGCTTCATTCGGGTGGACCTTATCGGGCAACATTTCTGGCTTGCCTGACAACGCGGAATTCATGTCGATGAGACCAAGATTTAGCTCCTCTGCGAGTTCTCTGATCCACACGATCTCTTTTTCGACGCCGCTGTTAGTGATGTCAAAGGCGCCTGAGCCAATCACGGGACACGGTGTGCAGAGGTAAACTTGAGGTTTGCTGGGCAGAGACCGAAAGGATTCTACAAGGGCTGTGTAATCATTTTTGAAATCAGCAATGTGTCGCCAGTTCTGTGGCTTGGTGTCGTTTGTTCCAAGCTTGATAATCACAACATCCGGCCCGAATTGGAGGGCATCTTGGTAGGTCGACTCGTTCCAGTAGGGGAAATCACCTTGCTTCAGCAATGTGCGGCCGCTCTTGCCGAAGTTTTTTACAATCCACGCAGAGCCGAGCATTTTTTGGAGCTGCTCCGGGTAGGTTGATCCCTTTTCCAATTTCGCGCCTTGGGTGATGCTGTCCCCCACGCAAGCGATGCGGATGGATCTTTTAAATGTACTCGGGTCGATCGGGGCGGGATTTGCGAGTGTGGTAGCCGATGTGAGCGCAAGAGTGAGGAGGATTTTATTCATAGGTAAATTGAGCAGTGGCCATGGTATCCGTAGCGGAAATCAGTCGTACCCAGCAGGCTTGAAACCACGCAGGAAATATGTGCCGGAGGCTCTCTCCGGATTTGAGGCGAAAATTTTTGACCTCACCCCAAGAGCCCCCACCCGTCGCATCGGCCTCGAGGGCGAATTCTGCCTCCATGTCGCCTTGGTTCGTCGAAAACAACCCGAGCGTTTTCTTGCCGCCGCTGAGCGTTCGCAGGAAGCCGCCAAGGGTTTTTTTCGAGTCGAGTCCAGCGAGTCCCTCAAACAATGGAGCGTTCTGAGCCGGGCGCTTGTCCTCACCCGAGTACTGGAACCAAGCTGTGGCTCTTGTGCAGTCCCTGTCCGTCCGCAAGCGAATCCATTCGCCTCGGATGTCGTTGCCCAGTTCGATCCACTTCGCTTCGCCGCCGGCGAGGTCGATGGAACGGATTTTCTTCCAGTTTCCACTGCCTGTTTCATCGACCTCAACGTCAAAGCGGACCGTCTCGTTCGAGCTGTGGCGAAGGAAAAGAGAGCGCCGGGGAAAGCCTGCAAACAGGAATGGCTCGGATGGCGTATCCGCTGGGACGGCCTCGTCCACCCACACCCCGCCGCGCGCGAGCACGGGGCCCAATCGGTCGAGGATCGCAGGCTCTGCAAACCACAGGTTCGACTGCGATTGCCCAGGGCCTGTAAGACCGCCTTTCGCGGGGCGTTTGTTGAGGAACTCGGATTTTGCCGTGTCGTCGCATCCGAAGACGAGTCGGTCGTTCCAACGGCAAGAGTCGCCGATCACCTTCAGATAAGTTGATCGCGGGCGGATCCCCGCGCTCGTTTTGGTGCCGAAGGTTTTTGGAAACTTCCAGAACATGCCATGCATCGTCATGAGCAGGTCGTCCTCGCCAATGTCGCGGATGCGCGGCCACTCGGTATTCCATCCATGTACGCCATCGTAGCAATGGCTCGCCTTGGGGAGTCGGTAGGAATGCCATTTGCCGTTTTCCAGAAGCATCAAAATGAGCGAGCGGTGGTCCCATCCGATGCTCCAAACAGGATCGGTGCTGGGTTTTCGATTTCCAAAAATGTCGCCCGGCCCGGTGACTTCAGTGAATTGGTTGCGGCGCACGAGATGCCAGTCGCCGCTTCCGTGCCACTGCGCGAGGGCTCCACTGGTGGTCTTGGGATCGACCTCGGCCGCCTTGCTCCGTTCGCCGTTGTTTGCATAAATCAAGCGCCCTTGCCCTGAGTAGAGTCCTTTTCCGTGATAGCCGGGCAGCCTCGAGTCGATGGCATCCGGATATTTCTCAACGCTGGAAGTCGCCTTGTAAAATTCCTCATTTTGGATAAGGCACCGCACCTCCAGAGAATGGACATCCACCTCGTAGAGGCCTTCCTCCATCGTGGCGTAGTAGACCTTGTGTTGTGGATCGGTGAGATGTGCGGCCAAGCCGGTGAGGCGCCCAGGCATCGTTTTTGGCGGAATGGCCCTGACATTTTTTTTGCTGTCGATGAGATACGGGCCGATGAGGAGTTGATTCGAGGCCTCGTGAATCATCCGGCATGCGGGGGTTCCACCCACACTTTCCGGTCGGATGATTTGCTTCAGATCGGCAGTGATCTCGTAAAGTTTGTCCGATGATCCATAGGGGGCATGGGGCGCGTAGGTCATGACCCAGAGGCTTCCTGCCCAGGGAACGACAGCTCCAGTGCCGCATTCACCCTCCTCGTTGAACATCGCGAGGCTGGGATATATTCCTGAGATTTCTTTCGGAGTGCTTGCAAGACAGCACAACGGCCAAAGAACGGCGGCCAGTAGTGCTTTTCTTTTCATAAAACCGAAGCTTCCTTTTCTAAAAATGGCAGATCATCCCTCCAGCCGATCTTAACTTTCGTCAGATACCAGGATTTCCCGTGGTCCGCGTTGCCTTGGTAGAACAGGTGTGTCTGCCCGTCTGTATCTTGAAAAACTCCCGGATGCCCAGATTCACTGGAATTCCACGAGCCTGGATCGCCATTCGGGAGGATGGGCTCTTTGAAAAGCCGCTCCCAATGGATTCCATCGGTGCTCACGGCACAGCCGATTTGCTGAGGCTCGTTGTTGTAGGCCCCAGCGTAAAACATGAAGAGCTTGTCGCCGCGCCGAATGAGCGCAGGAGCCTCGATGCAATCCTTTTCCCAGTCCAACTCCGGCACGAGAATCGCACGTTCGGCGAGTTGGGTCCACTGTGGGCGAGAAAAATCGGAATCCAACGGAGCGGCAGCGATTCCAAGAATTTGTGTTTTGTAGGAGGGATCTCGGCTGGCGAAGTAGAGGAGGAGACGGTCACCAAAGGGAATGACATCCGCATCGATCGCACGT
Source organism: Verrucomicrobiota bacterium (assembly GCA_009886045.1). Taxonomy (GTDB): domain Bacteria; phylum Verrucomicrobiota; class Verrucomicrobiia; order Chthoniobacterales; family Terrimicrobiaceae; genus UBA967. The sequence continues at coordinate 23,690 of VFJO01000082.1, read as the reverse complement.
CCGCAGGTCCATTCACCATGCGGACGGAAAATGGGATTCGTCGTCTCTCGCGTGAAGTTAATGCCATTCGTGGACCAGGCATGGCAGATGGCGTCATTCTCACGGTTGCCGTAAGTTTGGTAGAAAAGATGAACCTTATCGTGAAGGACGATCGCGCCGGGAGCGCAGAAGCCGTTGGTCTCACTCGGATGCTCTGGCTCCATGGTGGCGATCTTTTCCCAATGCACAAGGTCTTCGCTCGCCGAAATGCCTATGCGCCAACCCTGGAGCCCCTCGCCAGTCGGTACCGAATAGTAGAGAAAATATCGACCATTGAAACGCACCACCGCAGGATCCTTCGCGTACGGAAGTCCCCCCTGCGATGTGTCGCCAAACATCATGATTCCCCGATCGGTGTAAGATGCGATATTCATAGCCTGAAAAAATTCCTTCGTTTAAGTGTTGATCGAGCTCTCAGTTCTGGACGGGTGATCATTGTTGTTACATTTTACTGAAAAATGAGGTTTATTCAACCTTTCAAACCTTGTTTACTATAAATCAATGTATAGAGAACTTTTTACATTCTTGATACGTTTCTTAAAGACCTCATGATTTCATTCGCCCGCCGACTTTATTTCATCATTTTTGTTTTCATTATGATCCCTCCAATTCTTCAAGCTTCGGTTGATTCAATGTCTCTCGCAGGAAAATGGGAGGTTTGCTTAGATCCGAAGGTCATTGGTTCGAGCCAGAACTGGATGGCACCCGAAGCGCGATTTGAGCAAACGATCCAGTTGCCGGGAACCACCGACGAGGCGGGATTGGGAGTCCCTCTCGCCATGCAGCCGATTATCAGCAAGGAGGGCCTTGCACGACCGCACCGTAAAAATGCTTTTGTCGGTCCAGCTTGGTATCGCCGTTCGATTCAGATTCCGGCGGACTGGAAAAGCCACCGCATCACGCTCTCGCTGGAGCGGGTCATCTGGGAGAGCCAAGTATGGATCGATGGGCGCGAGTTGGGGAAGCAGAACTCGCTCAGTGCACCGCATGTCTTCGACCTCACAGGAATCACTCCCGGCCAGCACGAGCTCGTCATCCGCGTGGACAACCGGCAGCAGTTCGATCTTGGGCGCACACACGCTTATATCGAGGACACGCAGTCGATCTGGAACGGCATTATTGGGAAAATCGAACTCCTCGCCACACCGCTCATCTGGATTGATGGAGTCCGTATCGAGTCGAATCCTACCAAGGCGAGGGCCGAGATCCGCATTGGCAACATCACTGGCAAATCTGGAACGGGACTTCTCATCGGCAAACTCACTGGCAACGGATTCTCGCAGGACGTCCAAGCGACTGTCGAATGGGATGCCAAGGGCGGATCGGTGTTTTTGGATTTGAAAAACAAAAACCTCCCGCTCTGGAGTGAATTTCAGCCGCACCTTTGCTCGCTAGCACTCACCTTGCAATCGAGCGCTGGCGAGGATCGCCGGACTGTGGGCTGTGGATTCCGGACAATTGCGACCGAGGGTCCCAAGCTCCTCCTCAACGATCACCAGGTCTTCCTACGCGGTACGCACGAAGGCGCTTCATTTCCGCTCACTGGCTACCCGCCTATGGATGTCGAAGGCTGGCGGCGCGTCTTTCGAATCCTGAAGGAGTGGGGTCTCAATCACATGCGTTTCCACTCCTACTGCCCGCCAGAGGCTTGTTTCACAGCGGCGGACGAGGAGGGTATCTACCTTCAAGCCGAGTTGCCGCTCTGGACTGGTGACCTCGGCAAGCCAGGAGATGCGGGCCGAGTCAGGTGGATTCGTGATGAAGCGAAGCGGATTTTTGCGGCTTACGGGAACCATCCTTCGCTGGTTCTTTTTTCCCTCGGCAACGAACTGCACGGAAAATACGACTTCATGAAAACGCTGCTCGCTGAGTTGCAGCAAGCCGATCCTCGCCGTCTTTACACAAGCACTTCGAATCGCCTCTGGATCGTGGATGCCCCTGAGAAAACCGGTGAGTCAGACGGTCCGGCTGAGACTGACGACTTCCTTGTCGAGCGGGCCATTCGCATTGATGGAAAAATCCAAGGCATGCGAGGCCAAGCTTTCTTCAACGAGCGTCCGAATACTGAGGTTGATTTCAGTGCCATCCTCGCGCGCACCAACAAGCCGCTCCTGACTCACGAAATCGGCCAGTGGAATATTTTTCCAAACCTTGCTGAGATCCCAAAATACAAAGGCGTCTTCCGTGCGATCAATTTAGAAGCGATTCGTGATGATCTGAAAAAAAACGACCTTCTTGATCAGGCTCCGGATTTCACCCGCGTGTCGGGGAAATTCGCTGCCGAGCTGTATAAGCAAGAAATCGAACTCGCCCTCCGAAGTAAGCCCCTCGCAGGCTACCAACTTCTCGACCTGCACGACTATCCCGGCCAAGGCACAGCACATGTGGGATTTTTAGATTCCTTCTGGGACTCCAAAGGTGTGGCCGATGCTGCTGCCTTCCGCGAAGTGGCTGCCCCCGTTGTGCCTCTGGTTCGCATGCCTAAGAGGGTTTACGCGAGTGATGAAACATTCGTTGGCAAGGTCGAGTTCGCCAACTTCTCGCAAAGTCCCCTCCGTGATGTGCTCACAAAATGGGAACTCCGCTCTTCCTCAGGCCTCATTGCCGAAGGCACCTTGCCTGCGGTGGATGTCCCACTCGGTGCATGCCATTCTGTAGGTGAAATCCATGCTCCTTTGACCAGTGTGACCAAGCCGACCGAGGCCACACTCACCCTCACGGCAGGAGCAGCCAAAAACTCTTGGAGAATCTGGATCGTGCCGCCCTCGGCTGCGATTGATGCCGAGGGTGTCCTCGTCACCACATCGATCATCGAAGCTAAGGCCGCGCTCGCTGAAGGATGCCGGGTTCTCTACACCCCGTCCAAGGCTGCCATCCGCAAGCGCCAAGATACCGCATTTCTCCCGGCATTCTGGAGCCCAGTTTATTTCACCAACCAAGCTGGAACGATGGGCCTTCTCATCGAAAACAAGCATCCGGCCCTCGAGGATTTCCCGACTGCAGACCACGCCGACTGGCAATGGTGGAGTATTCTCACGCCTTCTCCCGGAGCAGTTGTTTTGGATCAAGTCGCCATCAGGTCTAAACCCATCGTCCAAGTCATCGACGCCTTTTCGCGAAACCAAAAACTCGGCCTCGTCTTCGAGGTCAAGGTTGGCGAGGGGACACTGCTCATCTGCGCGGCGGATTTCAGCAAGGACGCCCTCAAGGATCCCATGCGTCGCCAGCTTCGCTCAAGCCTCGTGAGCTATTTGGCAGAAACCAAAACGCAACCTCTCGATAGCCTGACCGAATCTCAGTTGGATCAACTTTTCCAAGATGTCTCGGAGAGCAAAACAGCCACTCATGGCGAATGGGCTACCGACCTCGAACCTCCGCCAGCTAAGAAGTAGGGGGTTTTCTGGGGGGAACCATCGTTGCAATCAGGCAAGCTGTTCAACTGAGACCCAGCGCCGTTCTGCCCAACTTTTTAGGGCGAGTTCGGCGAATTGGACACCTTTGGCTCCGCGCCGGAGATCCCATGGGAATGCTTCGTCCAAAACGATGTGACGGAGGAAAAGTTCCCACTGGATTTTGAATGCGTTATCGTACGTCTCTTGATCGGGGACTTTCGCCCAGCCTTCAAAGAAATTGATTGGTTGCGGAATGTCAGGATTCCAAGTCGGGCGTGGCGTGTTGCCGTAGTGTTGAATCCAGACATCACGGAGACCGCAAACAGCCGAGCCTTTTTCCCCATCGACTTGGACGGTGAGGAGGTCATCCCGACGCACGCGGGTAACCCATGACGAGTTGAAATGTGCCACCACGCCACCTTCGAGTTCGAAGGTCGCATAAGCGGCATCGTCTGCCGTGCAGCGGTAGGGCTTGCCATTTTCATCGACGCGTTCCGCGATATGCGTCGCCCCATAGCAGCTCAAGGCCTTGGGTTCACCGAAAAGGTTCTCGAGGACGTATTGCCAGTGGCAGAGCATGTCCACGATGATGCCCCCATCGTCTTCCTTGCGGTAATTCCAACTTGGGCGCTGGGCAGGGATTGTATGGCCTTCAAAAACCCAGTAGCCGAATTCACCGCGCACGCTGAGGATTTTGCCAAAGAATCCCGTTTCGATGAGACGCTTGAGTTTGACGAAACTTGCGAGCCAAAGTTTGTCCTGCACAACGCCGTTTTTTACTCCAGCCGCTTTGCAAAGTTCGTGCAATTCCAGAGCAGTCTTGGAATCCACAGCGATTGGTTTTTCACAGTAAATGTGCTTTCCTGCTGCGACCGCTTTGCGCACGCCTTCAGCGCGTCGGCCGGTTGTTTGAGAGTCGAAATAGACCGTGTAGTCGGGATTTGCCAGGACCTCGTCAAGATTGGTGCTCCATTTGGTTACACTGGTCCGGGCACAAAGTTCGCGGAGTTTACTTTCGCTACGCCCAATGAGGATGGGATCAGGCATGATGACTTCATCTGGCCCGACTCGCACACCGCCTTGCTTGATGATTGCATCAATCGAGCGGATGAGATGCTGGTTTGTGCCCATGCGTCCAGTGACGCCGTTCATGATGATTCCGATGCGATGTGTTTTCATATTTAGATTGAGTTGGGGTTAATTTAAACGTGCGACTTGTAAGCGGTAATGATGTCGGAGAGGAATGCGTCTTGATCTCGATCCCAGTGGCGCGAGGAAAAAATTTCGACCTCAATCCAGCCGCAGAATCCCGCAGCTTCGACCTCTTGGCGAATGCCGCGAATGTCTATACAGCCTTCGCCCATGAGACCTCGGTCATTGAGGAAATCTTGTGTGGGGGTAAGCCAGTCGCAAACGTGGAATCCTAGGATACGCTTTCCGGCGCGTCGGATTTCCTGTTCCAAGTTGGGATCCCACCAGATGTGGTAAACATCGGCGGCGATACCGACCCAGGCATCGCCAAGTTGGTCTATGATGTCGTTGCACTGTCCGATCGTGTTCACCGCACTGCGGCAATCGGCGTACATCGGGTGCAGAGGTTCGATCGAGAGCTTCACGCCGACTGATGCCGCATGGTCTATGCAGGCGGCAATTCCTTCCATGATTTGGCGGCGGTTTTCAGAGAGGCTCTGATCTGGTCGTGCGCCGCAAACGAGCACAAGTTGAGGAGCGCCAATGGCTGCGGCCTCATCAAGTGCACGCCGGTTGTCATCCAGGCTTGCCGACCGTTCTGCGGGAGTGAGACCCGGAAAAAAACCTCCCCGGACGAGCGAGACTGCCTTTATTCCGTGATCATCAAGCAATGCCTTGGATGTTTCAAGGGTTCGACCCTCGAGCCACTGACGCCACAATCCCAGTCCGCCTACGCCGGCTTGGGAATATTTCTTAACAGCCGTGGGCAAATCCCAAGGCTTGGTTGTCATGGTGTGAATAGCAAGTCGCTCGAGGTTTTCCATAGGAATTAATCAAAGAAGGTCAGGTATGGCCCACCATTGATGAGGCGTTGAAGATAAACGGCGAGCTCCATGGCGTGGTAGTCCCCCCACATCGACGACTCCCCATAGGCGGCCTTCGCCGGATCGGGCCTGTAGTCCCAGCCATTGGGCTGGTGGTAAATCGAGTGCAGAATAAGTCCATGATGCTTCGGATCGCTGGCAAGATATGGCTCGGAGAAGAGAGTTTGTGCCACCTTGAGGCCGGCCTGAAAGTAGCGGTCGCCGGAGGCGTTTTGTCCTTTTGCTTTCAGGTAAGTGCCGAGTCGCAGGAGGCCTTGCGCATCGATCGCCGCGGCCGAACTGTCTACCGGCTCATAAGCATTAAAGGGATCGGCTGGCCGGTTTTTGTAGTCGCCCAGCAAGTGAAGATTTGGCGCGCCTGTGTCCCAGTAAGGAATGCCGCAGGTTGGCGTGTTTTCGATGAAGTGATCTGCAGTGGCCATGGCGGCTTTGAGCATCATGCCTTCAATCTTCTGGCGGCCACCAAAGGGATTTAACTCCTCATCAGATAGTGCGCCGAGCAATTCCAATTCCTCAGCGAAGCCAAGAACCGCCCAAGCTTGCCCACGTGTCCAAGTGCTGAAGCCTGTGTATCCTTGCTGGGAATTCGGGCACCGGTAGGCTCCATCCTTAGTATTGAAAATCGCTTCGTGGGTGGTGCGGCCGCACTCATCGTAGGAATCACGGCTCTCACCGTAGAAAATCGAGTATTTGGCTGTAGATTCAATGTGCTGGAGAGCGCGGTCTAACAGGCTTACTGGTTTGTCGCCCTCAGCCATTAGAACGTGTCCAAGCTGATGAGCTTTCATTAAAATTCGGCATGACCGAATGGTGTCAACAAACAGCGAGTGCGGTCCATTGAAGCTGTGAATGAATCCGCCGCCTTGCCGTTCCGTCCACCGTGCAGCCTGGACCGCACCGCTTGTCTTAATGGCCAGTTCGTAGAAATTTTGCTCCCACTCATTTTCTGGGAGACGACCTTCCAGCATAAGTCGGCGAAGATTCCCGTAGGTTGAGAGGTTGTTAAAACCGTGATCGTGAACTCCGATATGCGAGACGTGCGTAGCCATTCGACGAACAGTGTTCTTGCGTCCGCTGGCAAGGCTCTCTTCGTCGCCTGTGGCGTCAAAGTGCAGGATGGCAATTCCGTAGCGGAAACCTTCTGTCCACTCCGTCCATCCTCGTGTCGTGTATTTGCCGCCGACCGTAAAGACAGGCGAACCTTTGCACTCATCATATTCGTGATCGATGGACGCAATCTTAGCCTTAGCGAGGGAAAAAAAATGCTCTAACGGTGCGGAGAGCGATGCAACATGGAGGGTCGGATCGGTTGATATCATAAGTTGGGAGTTAGAGCCTGCGGAGGTGGAACCCGCCATCGATGTTGATGACATCGCCCGTCGAGAATGGGAATGCGCCGCCGAGGATGGATTTCACAGCCAATCCCACATCATCCGGATTGCCCCAACGTTTTTGGGGGACGAGCCCTTGAGCAAGGAGCTCATCGTATTTTCCCTTCACGCCAGCAGTCATGTCAGTGGCCATGATTCCTGGGCGGAGTTCGAGAACTGAGATTCCTGCCTCGGCCAACCTGACAGCCCACAACTGGGACGCCATATGCAGGCCAGCCTTGGAAATGCAATACTCACCTCGCTGAATCGAAGCCGTATTAGCGGAGAGGGAGGAGACGAAAATGAGTTTGTAACCACCGGGCAAGATCGACTGCCCTGGATTCGCAAGCCAGTACTTTGCCGCAATCTGGGATAGGAAATATGGGCCCTTGAGGTTCACAGCGATGACTTCATCAAAGATATCTTCAGTGGCTTCGACAATGTCGGCTCGGACACGCGGAGCGATTCCTGCATTGTTCACGAGGGCGTCGAGACCACCTAATGCGCTGAGTGTTTCCTCCATCAAGCGCTCCCGGTCTGCTGCGAGGCCGACGTTTCCTCCGACAACAGGAAAAATTTGTGCGCTGTGGGTTGCGACCTTAGAACAAGCTGCTGACGTTTCTTCTGCTGCGGCACGGTTGTTGGCGTAGTGAATCGCCACGCTGTATCCTGTGGAAGCGAGCTGGATCGCTATGCCGCGGCCGAGGCCTCGACTTGAGCCTGTGACTAGAACAGTTGCTGGTTTTAACATGCCCAAAGAATCGCACAATTTCAGCTTTGGGGTTATGACAAACCGAGTCAGAGTTAGCACAGATACGACTTTATTTTTTTACTGTCGTTTTGTGCTTTTTTAATGGGATGAAGTCTGAGGGAGTCGTGCCGGTATGTTTTTTAAACCAGCGTGAAAAGTAGTTTGCGTCATCGAATCCCGCGCGCACTGCGGCGCTTCCTGATTGTAAGCCCTCCCTCAAAGCCGCCTTCGCGATCTCAAGCCTTACAGCCTCTCGCTGCTGACTGAGAGAAAGCCCTGTGATGCGTTTGAAAGCGCGATTGAGGTAATCGGATTGATAGCCAAGCGTGGCACTTAGTTCCTTGATGCTCTGATGCAGGGAATCTGGCTTTGAGACGAGGTTCTTAAATTTTTTAACGAATGCAGGAACCGGTCCTGAATCTCTTGGAAGAATTCCGAGCGCTCGAAATTGGATATCGAGAATAGCTAAAGTTTGGGAAGACGCACTTAGCCTAGATTCGAAAGACTCAGGTTCTTTGAGTCGGCTGATCTCGGCAAGGTGATGTCGAATTTTACTGAGTTCCGAGTGATTGAGTGTTGCAAAGACTTTGGCGTTCTTAAGAGGAGGGATTTGGAGGTCAATCGCTAGGCAGAGTGGTCTGCGGCCTCTCAGTTCTCGAAAGCTGTGCCGATGACCGCGAGGCACACAAACCAAAGTTCCCGGCGAAACTGGACAGTCCTCATCTCTTATGGTGAGGATGCCCATTCCCGACAGATAGCAAAGCAGTTGAGACCAAGTGTGGGAGTGGGCATCGAGTGCATCCACCTCGGGCAGATGGCGATTCAGGCGCAGACGCATCACTCTCACGCCGGGAAGCCGAGTTTCAATTTGCTGCAGCAAAAGTGGACGTAGGCCTTTCAAGAGAAAAATACAAAGAGTTGGCTAGTCTTTCTCGCCTATTTTTGCCTGCACTTCAATGCTTGGAAAATGTGTAATGTTTGGGTGTCAACAATATCGGATTCAAGTGCGCAACTTGCGCCCCTGCACAAAAAAAGATTTAAACCTGCTGGATTGCCCGTTGCGCATTGGCAGTAATCGTTGTCCAAGCCTTTTTTTGGATCAGGTCACGTGGCGCAATCCATGATCCACCCACGGCCGGCACATTTTTGAGTGCGAGGTAGCGAGTGAAATTGTTTTCATCCAAACCACCGAGGGGAATGTATTCCAGGCCAAGATGAGCGTAGGGACCTGCGATCGCGTTCAGGTAAGTGATGCCGCCGCTTGGTTCGGCGGGAAAAAACTTCAGCAATTTGCAGCCGAGGCTGTAGGCAGCTTCGATATCCGTGGGGGTAACGATTCCAGGCGCAAAGGGAAGATGTGCCTCCTTTGCCGCGCGCACAACATCCGGATTCAGTCCGGGGGCCACGGCAAAAGCGGCACCGATTTCAACGGCCTTTGCAACTTGAGATGTCGAAATCACAGTACCGACTCCAACCAGCATTTCTGGGCAATGCTGAAGAATGCGGTGTAGTGAATCAAATGCCGAGGGCGTGCGCAACGTGAGTTCGATCGCAGAGATGCCTCCATCGGATAACGCGCGAGCCAGCGGCACAGCGTCGTCGGTATCGTCAATAACCACTACAGCTATGATTTTTTGCAGACGAAACTTTTCAAGAATGAGTTCAGAGAACGATGTAGTCATAGGATTGAAATATCCAGTAAGAGATCTGCTTGAACCCTGATTGCTCAGGAGAAAGTGGAGCGGGTAGAGGGAATCGAACCCTCATGGCCTGCTTGGAAGGCAGGAACTTTACCACTAAGCTATACCCGCATTAAGAGACTAAGGATTCGTCGTGGAGCGACGGATGTCAAATTCAAAATCTCAGGCTTGTGGAGTTACTGAGTGTTCCTTGACTCGAGAAAACAATCTTTGGGCCAGGTGAGCTAGAGCAAAAATGGTAAAAAAGATTAACCCGGCGCACACGGCCATCATTCCAGCAGAACTGAGTGATCCCAGATTTCCGTGGCCAGTCAGCAGGCTTAGAAAGACCGGGCCTATCGAAATGGCCGATAGGTGGCCTATCACTGCGCTGCACAAAGCCACGGCCAGACTCCACAGCAAGACACCCGCCACGCTCCGGCTCAGGAGCATCGCGGTGGCTCCTGGGACGATGAGCATGGCAATGACAAGAATGCTGCCAACACTTTCAAAGGCGACCACTGTCGTGAGAGCTGTGATTACTGTGAGACCTTGTTGAAGCCAACCTGCGGGAATCCCGCTTGCTTTGGCAAATCGGGGGTCGAATGCGGCGAGTTGGAGTTCCTTAAAGAAAAAGCCTGCAAGAATCAGATTCAGAACCAAGATTGCGCCGGATTGCCAAGCAATTCGCGGTACACTGGCGGAATCAATGACTGCAAGTTCAAGCGAACCATATAGGACGCAACCGGGGTCAAGATCCACATGGTCAGCCGCGAGGCGGATTAAAATAAGACCCAATGCAAAAAGGCTGCAAAATACGACCCCGAGGGATGCCCCTGCCTCGACGCGGCCACGCCGCTCGATCATCCCGCTGACGACCCCAGTAAAGACTCCTGCCAAGGCAGCTCCAAGCAGCATGGGAAATGTGTCGCGCGTTCCTGAGACAAGAAAGCCGATCGCCAATCCTGGCAGGACGGCATGGCTGATGGCGTCGCCAAGCATGCTTTGTTTGTTCAGGAGCAAAAATACACCGGGCACCGCACAAGCCATGGCCGTTAAGGCCCCAGTGATGACGATCCAAGTATCGAGCTCGCTCCACATCATGGTTGGACTTTTTCGGGGTTGCTCGGCACGAGGCGTTCACGCGCTTTATCGTCGAGTATGTCCTCAAGTTCCTGAACCAGACGCGGGTCTAGGACGTGCTCGATCAAGTCTGCATCGCGGTCCACTCGGCTTGGTGCGACATCAGCATGGGTCAGCAGGTAAATTTCCCAGAGTCGGTGATTTCGGACAAGTCTTCTGGCTTCGATATCGCCACGACCGTTCAATTGAACACTCGACCCCCCCGGGTCTGTGGTGAGAAGCCCCTCATCCGCTAAAAGACCCACTTCTGATGCAAGTTGGGATTTTTTCCATGGACGCTTCGCGAGAAGTGCATCGATCGATACGACAGGATCAGCCCCCTCCGCGCACTCGAAAATGGCACGCAAGACGTGCTCTCGCTGCAGACGGCGAGCAGCTTCCCGCTCGACGAAATACCTCATCAGAAGTCCGCGCTTTTTTCCAAGGAGGAAGCTGATGCCAAAAAATAAAGCAGCCGAAAGAACGATCAGGGCTCCAGTGGGAAGGCCGGGCAAGAGGGCGCTGGATAGAACTCCGACGACAGCACTGATTCCGCCAACAGCCGCGGCGAATAGAGATACGGTCCGCAGCTCATCGCTCCAAAAACGGGCCGCAGCAGGTGGAATCACCAGCAGGGCCACTACGAGTAAGATTCCCACAGTTTGAAGGCCTACAATGGTAACAAGCACGACTAATCCCATAAGAAGCGCATCCAACGAACGCACTGGCCAGCCAGCTGTTATGGCATAGGCTTCATCAAAGCAGAGCAGAGTGAATTCCTTCAAAAGACATCCGCAGACCACGGCCACTATAAGCGAGGCGGCAAGGACGAACCAGGCATCACTCGCCGTCATGGAGGCCGGGTTGCCATAAATCAATCGTTCGAGTCCGGCCGCCTGGCCACCTGGGAGTTGTTGAATCGCGCTGAGCATCGCGATGCCTGCTCCAAAAAAAACACTCAACACGATGGCGAGAGCGGCGTCATCCTTGAGACGGCTTAGTTTTCGAATCATCAGGACCGCACCCATTCCGGTAACGCCTGAGATTGTTGCCCCAAGGGCTAGCCAGGGGAAGGAACGTGGAGAAAAACCGAAACTCTCCGCCATGAGAAATGCAAATGTGATTCCGGGAAGAGTTGCATGGCCGAGAGTATCTCCCAGCAGTGAGCGCTTGCGCAGGAGAAGAAACGTGCCGGCGAGTCCTGCAGCAGCTCCGAAAAGACACGCTCCTGCAAGCACAACGCGGGTGTTGTGATCCTGAAGCAAGAGGACACGCCAGAAAGAATCCATTGTCACGGCTCCCGAGGCGCTCCGGGGCGGGAGAGGTCGACCACGGCTTCATCTAGAAGTGTGAGTCGTGCGCCGTAGGTTTTGCGGAGATTCTCGGGGGTGAGGACCTCGGAGGCTGGGCCTTGGGCGACGACGCGCATATTCAGCAGAATGACGTCGTCAAAGTATTCTGCCACCGTGTCGAGGTCGTGGTGGACGCACACAACGGTTCCCCCTTGGTCTTTGAGTCGTTTCAATAAGGCGAGGATGGCCTGTTCTGTGGCTGCATCAACGCTGGCGAATGGTTCATCCATGAGGTGCAATTCCGCTTTTTGAGCTAATGCCCGCGCCAGAAATACGCGCTGCTGCTGACCACCTGAAAGTTGGCTGATCTGGCGGCCGGCAAATTCCGCCAATCCGACATCAGCAAGAGCTTCGTCGGCCATGCGCCTGTGCCTAGAACGCACGGGCAGGCACCACCCAATTTTTTTGTAGAGTCCCATCGCAACGACATCCCTCGCGCTCACTGGGAAATCCCAATCCACACTTTCGCGTTGTGGCACATAGGCGACTCGGGAGCGGACTTTTTTCAGGGGCTCCCCGTAAAAAAGAATCTCTCCCGAAGCGGAGGGAATAAGGCCTAGAGCGGCTTTAAGTAGCGTGCTTTTTCCAGCACCATTCGGACCAACTATAGCCGTAGTCCGTCCAGAACGTATCTTAAGGTCGGCATCCCAGAGAACCATCTTGCGATGATAGGCAACATTCAAGGAGCGGATTTCCAGGGGCAGAGACGTCATGGTGTATTTCCGCTGAGAGCCTGAGTGATGGTATGCGTATTGTGTTTCAGCATGCCTTCGCAAGTCGCTTCTGGCGTGCCTGTCGATCCGAGGGAGTCGGAATAAAGCATGCCGCCTGGCTTGACGGTTTGACCGCGGGCAGCAGCACCTTCGATCACGGCGCGAATATTTTTTTCCGAGAGTGTAGATTCAAAAAAAACGGATGGAATTTGGCGTTTCACAATCTCGTCAACAACGCGGTTGATGTCCGCCACGCCCGCTTCGGACTCTGTACTGAGGCCTTGCAATCCCATGACCTCAAGTCCTGTGGCGCGCCCATAGTATTGGAAGGCATCATGGGCTGTGATGAGGATGCGTTTTTCAGCGGGTATTGTAGCAATGGCACGGCAAATCCATTCGGAAACGACTGCAAGGGATTCCCGATAGCGGGCGGCATTTTCATTGAATAGACTTGTGCCATCGGTATCTGCTTTGACCAGGGTCGCCACAACCGAATGCGTGCATTCGGCCCAGATGAGGGGATCCATCCACACGTGGGGGTCTGCCGCACTTCCTTGGGTAAGAAGTTTCCCAACGGGGATTGACGATGTGACAGGGGTAACCGGTTTTCCCTGTTGGCGCATTTTCTCAAAGGTCGCCTCCATACGGCCTTCAAGATGCAAACCGCTGTAAAAAATCATGTCCGCTTTGAGTAGTCTGGCTACGTCATCCCGCGTTGGTTTGTAGAGGTGTGGGTCAACACCGTCGGCGATGAGAGCGGTTACGCGAACGCGATCTGCCCCCACCTGCCGCACTAAATCTGCAACCATGCCCGTCGTGCAGACAACCTCTATGGCGGCGTGCGTTGATCCAACAAGTGCGCTAAGAAAGGCAAAGAGTGCGTAAATAAAAAGCTTCACGCACCTAGAAATGAGTCCCCTGCGTTGTATTTGCAAGGGAATGCTGGATTCTTGAGTAAGTCGAACTTGATAAAAAAAGATCGTCAACCGCCGGAAAAATATCCACTGCAATCTGAATTCTGCATTTCGGTTTTCGTACTTTGAGAGGATAGTGCTAGTGGTTGTGACGTGTTAAAGAAAATCGCAGCGTATTTTCGGTCGCTTGTTGTCAAGTTGCTGGAGTTGCATGATCCCCCGCATTCGCTAGCAGGAGGGGTTGCGATCGGCATGTTTATTGGGTTTACACCTTTGTTCGGCCTTAAAACGTTGCTTTGCGTGGGGGTCGCCTATCTTCTTCGTTGCAATCCGATCGCGGCGGTCATTGCCGTTTCTTTGCATGATGTGGTTACCCCGTTTTGGCCGGTTCTTTTGGATTTCGAATACACGATTGGCTCACGTCTGATTGGTTTTTTCGATGGCGCGGTGCGTCCGGTTTCCGTCATGGAATTTCACGCCCGTGACTTGTTAAAGTGGAGTACGTTTTTCACGATCGGTCTGCCGATTCTTTTAGGCTCTATCTTCCTCTCAGTACCAGCGGCAGCGATAAGCTATGCGATCATGTTGCCGATTTTTAAAAAGCGCGCTCTTCGTCGCTTGCCCTCTCAACAAGCGCACGAAGGTGAGGAGGCATGAGCGTTCTGTTTTATTGGTTGTGTGGGTTGTGGACACTTGGCGGCGCGGGCCTGCTCTTTCAAGAGGCGGGCTCACCAATCTGGTGGGACGTGGTTTGGGTTTTGTTCTTGGCCCTGACGTCCTACGCCAGTCTTGCTTCAACGTATGGCCTCTCCCATGCGCGTGTGTGTGCGGGAGTGGTACTGGTTGTCTTTTCAGGAATGCTTCTACTCACCGCGTTGTGTGGTTGGCCATTTGGTCCGATTCAATTCGCAGGGCCTTCCGCTCTGCGCTTGGGGAACGCGTTTCCACTGCTTCCTCCCTTGCTCGCCTTTTCGCTTTTGACGCTTTCGCAGCGGGCTGTGGCTGTGGCTTTTCCTAGTCTAGGCACGAATGCATTGGCCCTGAGTGTGGCAGGAGTTTTTACGGCCTCCGTCTGCAATGGGCTGCCGTTTCTTGTGAAAGCCCGACTCTGGTGGCTCTGGAATCCTTGGGGCCAAGGGTCGGCGATTTTGCCAGCATGTGTTGGCATTCTATCCCTAGCATTAGCGGGCTTTTTTCTGGCGAGAATTTATCCGGAAGACACCGCATTGAAACTCAAGCGCTGGTCCTCTGAGGCTGGGGTTTTAATCATTGTGAATGTCGTTTTCCTTGCAGCAAACGTTCTGTTTTTAGCTGCTCGCTTATGAAACTTTCCTTTTTGGATTTTCTCAAACAAGGCCTTCAAGGCGAGGAGTCGATACATCCGTTGGAGCAGCAAATGGCGAAGCGTTGGGTGAAGCAGCGACTTCAGCGCCTCTTTCCAGAACTGCGTGATGATCCTGTGGCCTTGGAGAGGGCCTATCAGGAGCTCGGCATCGAGCAACACGAGGGCAGCGGCAAGGGAGGGACTACAGTTTATGAGATCACTCTTCCTAAAAACGATAAGCTGAGTTGACGCCCATTAGTCCCAAAGCCTCTCCAATCCTCGTTCGACGCTTCCGAAGAGTTCATCAATTTCGTTATGGGTGATGATCAGTGGCGGGGCGACGGCTATGAGATTACGGATGCCTCGAACAATTGTTCCTTCTTTACGGATATGGGATGCCGCCGGGATGCCTAGGGAGGTGGCGGGAGTTATTGCAGCCTGACCGCCTTTGGGGAGAAGTTCGATTGCGCCTATGAGCATCTCGCCACGGATTTCACCGACAGCAGGATGATCCGAAAAAGCGCGGAGTTTTTTCTGAAAATACGGACCGATATCGTCGCGAACGCGCTCTACGAGTCCATGAGCCTCGATGAATTCCAGGTTCGCCAGCGCAGCAGCGGCACTTGTCGGGTGGCCGGAGTAGGTGAATCCATGGGCAAAGTAGCCTCCTTGAAGAACCGCCTCAGCAATTTCGTCGCTCACCATTGTAGCACCCAGTGGCAGATATCCGCTGGTGATACCTTTAGCCAAGGTGATGATGTCTGGATCAAGATTCCAGAGTGTGCTTCCAAACCAATCGCCGAGTCGCCCGAAGGCCGTGATGACCTCGTCGGCGACGAAGAGAATATCGTTCTCCCGGAGTAATGCACGGAGCTCGGCAAGGTGGCCACTCGGTGGAGGGATAACTCCACCGGCGCCTTGAACTGGTTCGATGAACATGGCGGCTATCGTTTCGGGCCCCTCTTCTCGGATGGTACGGGCCGTTTCCTCAAGGCACCAGCGACCGAATTCCTCGGGTGATAACGGGGAATTGTATCCGTAGCGATGAGGACCGGGCACATGGATGAAGCCTGGGAGTGGCAGATCGAAAGGTTCATAAACGGTCGGCAGGCCGGTCATGCTGGAGGTCGCCAACGTGACTCCGTGGTAGGAATACGTGCGGGATAGAATCTTTTTTTTGCCGGCTTGGCCTCGAAGTTTGTGGTAGGAGCGAATGAGCTTGAGAGCGGTTTCATTCGCCTCGGATCCCGAGTTTGAGAAAACTGTTCGATTCACACGGGCGGGTGATTTTTTTGCAAGAAATTCTGCAACACGAATCGGTGGTTCCGTCGTCGTATTGAAAAACGACGGATAGAATGGGAGTTTTTTCATCTGCGCCGCAACGGCGTCAATAATGGGGGAGCAGTTGTAGCCAACATTCACGCACCAAAGACCAGCCAAGCCGTCTAGGAGCTTGCGATCATCTTCATCCACAAGATGGCATCCTGCACCAGATTTGATGAGGTGGGTGCCAAGTTGGTGCATGTCCCTATGATGAGTGAACGGATGGAGGTGAAAATGCCGGTCCAGATTGCGCAGGTTTTCAATTGATGGGCTGGTGCTCATAGTTTGAGGATAGCATCGAGGGAGCGGTGCTTCCACATTCAAAACTCCTTTTGGCTTTTGGAATTCAGGTTCGACTTGCCTGATCATGTCGGCCACTTTGCAGTCATGAAATTTGTTGATGAGATTCGAATCCATGCGAAAGCAGGCGATGGAGGGAACGGCTGTTGTAGCTTCCGCAGGGAAAAGTTTGTTCCAAGGGGTGGGCCTGACGGCGGGGATGGGGGCCAAGGCGGTGACATTATTTTGGTGGCCGACCATGATGTGGACAGCTTGGTGGCTTTGTTTTTCGAGCCTTTGATCCGCTCCAAGCGCGGCGCTCATGGTAAGGGAAAAGGCAAGCATGGCCGAAGTGCGGAGCATACCGTTATTAAAGTTCCCATCGGCACGGTCGTTTACAGGGCAGGTCAGTCTCAACGAGATGCGATCGAGTCCGAGCCTATTGCAGATCTTTCCGAGTCCGGGCAGCAATTCATTCTCTCGAAAGGCGGGGACGGAGGCAAAGGAAACACCCATTTTAAATCCTCTACGAATCGCGTTCCCCGCCAGTTTACCAAAGGCTATCCTGGCGAGGAGGGATGGTTTCTTTTTGAGCTGCGGACCATTGCTGACATCGGTTTGGTTGGGTATCCGAACGCTGGAAAATCGACGCTTCTTCGTGAACTCTCTGCGGCGAAGCCAAAGACAGCTGCTTATCCTTTCACCACGCTTCACCCATTGGTTGGCGTGATTGATCTCCCAGAATACGGACGCTCTACGATGGCAGATATCCCTGGGCTGATCGAGGGAGCACATGAAAACCGTGGCCTAGGGCATGAATTTCTGCGCCATATCGTTAGATGCAAATCGCTCTTCTTCGTTCTCGACATGGCGGGCAGTGAGGGGAGGAACCCCATTGATGACTATCAATCGCTTCGCAAGGAATTGCGTCTCTACGATCCCACGCTCACTGCAAAACCGGCCTGTACCATCGCCAATAAAATGGATTTGCCGGTCTCTGCTGAGAACCTGAAAGCGTTCAAAATTCGCTTTCCCAAGTTGAAGGTCATTCCTATCTCAGCCGAGATCGGGGAGGGGTTGGATAAAGTTGTGCAGTATATTGCAAAAAAAGTCGCCCAGTAGCGAGTTTCTGACCTTGGGGTTTGAGCCTGGAATGGAACTCAGTCTTCTCGCTCCCTTTGGCTGTGAGTGAGCCAGAGGGCGATGATAAAGACAATTAACAAGAGTGTTCCGAGTGCAGCTCCGAACGGTTGATTTCTGCCTGATGTGAATTGTTTAAAGATCACTT
The DNA here is from genome assembly GCA_009886045.1 of Verrucomicrobiota bacterium. GTDB lineage: Bacteria > Verrucomicrobiota > Verrucomicrobiia > Chthoniobacterales > Terrimicrobiaceae > UBA967. The sequence goes on along the minus strand of VFJO01000082.1, from coordinate 6,069 downwards.
CTCCGATGGTGGGATTCGAGCCGCCTCCCATGAGCGTGGTTATGGCAAACATGGCGATTGAAGGCACAAAAACCAGCATCGCCCCGGCCGCAATGCCTGGACGGGTGAGTGGGATGATCACCTTTGAGAATGCTCGCACGGGTCCTGCTCCAAGGTCGTATGCGGCCTCGATCATTGCATTGTCTAGCTTTTCCACACTCGTGTAGATAGGCAGGATCATGAAAGGCAGAAAATTATAGACGAGTCCGAGAACAATCGCGAATGGTGAGTAGAGCATCGCCACAGGTTCTTCTAGTAGCCCAGAACTAATCAGAAGGCTGTTGAGAAGGCCTTCTTTGCTCAAAATATTGATCCACGCATAGGTTCGGATGAGAAAGCTCGTCCAGAAGGGAACCATAACGAGCATAAGCAGGATGCCCCGCCATCGCTCCGGGGCCCTCCCGATGAAATAGGCTGTGGGATAGCCAAGCGCCATGCAGATGACCGTCGTGAGAAATGCATAATAGACTGACTCCAGCAAAATCTTGATCCAGACCCAGTCGAAGGCCCGGACGTAATTCTGAAGGTTAAAATTCCAGATGATCCGACCTAGGGAATCTCGCTCCGCAAAACTGACCAATGTCAGCATCGCCGTGGGGGCAACAACGAAAAGCAGGAGCCAGATGAGGAGCGGAGAAAGAATCAGCCACGCCACAAGACTTGGAGCGCGGCGGGGCGCGCCCTCAGGAAGTCTTTCTCCTTTGGGCGAGGCAAATCCGATCATTTTATTGCGCTTTCAGCGTGGTGATGAGTTCCTCGATATCAGAACCCTTGGTACCGATATCTTTAAAAATCTGCATTTTTTTGATTTCATCATCGCTGGGGAAACTCGCTGCATTGTCGAGTTGCTTTTGAGTCATCAATTTTCGTGCAGCGAGATTGGGATTCAAATAGGGAAACTCTTCCGAGATTTGTTTACTGATCTCTGGGCGAAGGATGAAGTTCATGAACGCTTCGGCATTATCCACGTTCTTAGCGGTCTTAGGGATCGCAAGACTGTCGATGAATAGGTGTGCGCCCTCGGAGGGCATGACCCAACGGAACTTTTTGTTTTTGTTCAGGAGAATGGCGCCCTCACCACCCCATACTACTCCTATGGACGCATCGCCATTGAGGAGAGCGGTCTTCGGGCTATCCGAGTCATAGACCTTTATGAGGGGAATCCATTGCTGTAGGATGGGTTTTATCTGTTTAAGATTCTTGTCTGTAACTTGGTTTATGCCGAGTCCCTGTGACAAGAGAGCCCATGTGACGATTTCTCTGGCATCATCCAGAACGACGATTTTACCCTTATTTTCCGGTTTAAAAACATCCGCAAACGAGCGAACTTCATCCTTAACGAGGTCAGTGTTTACCACGATTCCGACAGTTCCCGCCATATAAGGAATGCTGAATTTGTTATCCGGATCGAACGGCATATTAAGAAACTGGGGGGCGATGTTTTTGAGATTCGAGAGCTTGGCATGGTCGAGGGGATGGAGGAATTTATCCTTCACGAGTGCCTCAATGACATATTCGCTGGGTTGAATGAGATCGTAGTCTCCCCCTCCGGCAGCCAGTTTGGAGAGCATTTCCTCATTTGAGGCATAGTTTTCAACGGAGACTTTCACCCCTGTCTCTTTTGAAAACTGATCTATGATGTTTTGCGGAATGTATTCCGACCAGCAGTAGATATTCAGATTTTTTGTTGGAGCAGCGGAGGCGAACCCAAGGAACGCGAAGGCGGTGACGGTGGATAGGACTAGTTTTTTTGTTTTCATAGAATCTTTTTCTTTCCAATAAAATGGCCAGCGAGAGCAACGGCAACCGTCGCTGCAATAAAGATCGAGCTTAATGCATTGAGTTGGGGATTGAGACCGACCTTTGCCATGCCGTACACCTTGAGCGGCAGAGTCTGGGATTGGGAACCGGTGGTGAACACGCTAACGATGTATTCATCGAGCGAGAGGGTGAAGGACATGAGGGCCCCAGACACAATCGCCGGCATCAAGAAGGGTAGGGTGATTTTCCAAAAGGATTGAAGAGGAGTTGCGCCAAGATCCATCGCAGCCTCCTCCTGCGACGGGTCCAAGCCTTGCAGTCGAGCCTGTACTGCCACCAGGACAAAGGGAAAACAAAACGTCGTATGCGCGATGATCATTGTCGTGAAGCCAAGAGGGATATTCAGGAACTGCACGAAGAGAACCAAAAGGCTCACCCCCATCAGAACCTCAGGCATCACCATAGGGATAAAGATCAGCAGCCCTAATAGCCGTTGAAACGGGAATCGGTAACGGTAAAGCATCCATGCTCCCAGTGTGCCAAGGAGGGTCGATAGCAAAGTGGTCGCTGAGGCCACAATCAAGCTGTTCTGGAACGCGGTAAGCAGGACTCTGTTTGTCAGCAGCGCCTCGTACCATTTTGTGGTAAATCCCTCCCAAGAGAGATTCAACCGAGAGGAATTAAAGGAGAAGACCATCAACAAAACGATGGGAATATAAAGGAACGCCATCACCGCAATCGTCCAAGCTCCACAGAAGAGGCTATCAATTCGAATCATAGCCGATCTCTTCGCAAAACCCAGTTCGGGCTTTGATCCAAGGGTGGAGAGCGGAGCAGTCACTAAGCCACCTGTGACACAAATCCTAGTCAAAGTCCAGTAGGGCGAGGTGGCTTTTATTTTTTTGAACAAATTTGCAAAAGTATGGTCTTACTTCAACGATGCGCACGTATGTCTCAATAGCAGCTCACGCATCAGAGAAAACTCGCAACTCACAACTCACAACTCGCAACTTTAAAAAAAATAAATCCTATGGCATTTGAAGATAACGATAATGGTTTTCAGCTCTACCTCCGCGAAATCGGCGCTTATCCCCTCATCACCGTTGAGGAAGAGGTAAAACTTGCCCGCCGCATTAAGCGCGGCGATAAAGAGGCTCGTGCGATTATGATCCGCTCGAACCTACGCCTTGTTGTAAAAATCGCTCGCGACTACAGCAATTTCGGTCTTCCGCTCCTTGATCTCATTTCTGAGGGCAATATCGGGCTCATGAAGGCCGTTGAACGTTTTGATCCTAAGAAGGGCGGCAAATTGAGCACCTATGCTGCTTGGTGGATCAAACAATCCATCAAGCGTGCCCTTGCCAACCAAAGCAAGACGATCCGCCTCCCTGTTCATCTCGTGGATAAAATCGCAAAGCTGCGCCGCGTTTCCAACCAGATGACTGAGGAACTCGGAAGAGAGCCCACTGATGAGGAGCTCGCCGAAGAAGTCGGCATGGCGGCCTCAAAAGTCGGCGCCCTCAAAAGCGCTGCCATCCGTCCGACTTCTCTTGATCAACCGATCAACGATGAAGATTCCACCGCACTCGGTGATATTATCGGCGACGACGAGGCTTTGGATCCTTACGAGGCCCTTCGCGACAAGGATCTCCGTGATGAAATGGGCGATCTTCTCGACGTACTTGACGAGCGCGAGCGCCGCATCATCAATTCCCGATTCGGACTTGATGGCCAGCGTCTCAAGACCCTCGAGGAAGTCGGTGCAAAATTTGGCGTCACCCGTGAGCGAATTCGCCAGCTTCAAAACATCGCTCTTAACAAGCTCCGCAGGGCGCTCAGCAAAAAAGAACGATCCAAGGCCGAGTGCCCGGTATGAAGCCCTTTCATGGTTAGGTGGGAGCTGGATGGCGGCTGGTGCTGCCATCCGGCTTTTTTTATAACCCCAGGTGCGCGTAATAGTTTTTGTTTCCAAAATCCGCGCTAGGTGATTTGTATTTTTTATGCTCCGTATTGCGGTCATTTCAGATAGTCACGGCAAAGTTCCAGGAGGGGTTTTCGAGTCCCTGAAGGAAGCTGACGAAATTTGGCATCTTGGGGACTTTTGCAACCTATCCACGCTGGGTGTCTTCCTGGGGATCGGGAAGCCGTTTTATGGTGTGCTAGGCAATAACGACTTCGATCTGGACTTGCCGCCACGCTTGGATTTGACGCGTTTCGGAAGGACGTTTCATATTGTCCACATCCTGCCCCGCAGGCCGCCGTTCTGCGACTTTTTGTTGTTTGGGCACACTCATGTACCCCGAGACGAGCAGGTTGGATCTTGCCGGCTTCTTAATCCCGGTACCATCGGCAAACCGAATAAGGGCTCCCCGCCGAGCTGGGCATGGCTGGAAATCCAAGAAAACGGTGAGGTCGCTTGGAGTTTGAATCCGATCTAGTCGGTGGTTAATGACATCCGCATCCGCTGCCACAGGAAGTTGGGGCAGAGACGGTTGCCTTGCCTTTTTGCATGATGCCAAGGCCGCCGCTGATGATTCGCCGCACGGGCTCTCCGGTTTCAGGATGCTGGGTGAGCGGCTTATCCGTCATGCGCTGCTGGAACTCAAAGACGCAAGGCTCGCTGGAGGTGTCGGCTGGGATGGTTTCGTAAACGTAGGTAGTCATGGCTGTGTTTGGGATTTCTGAGGCACTCTGGTGATGCGCGAGGTATCGTAACCCTGCTTGCGGGCACTTTCGAGAGCGTTGGTATAGTCTTGCTCGGACATCACGGGCTTGCGACTCATGATCCAAATGAGGCTGCGGTCGGGGTATCCGATCGTGGTGTGGCTGTAATCGGGGGAGAGGTCAATAATGAGAAAAGGCGCCTTGAACGGCCATAGGAATTGAACGGCCCATTCGGCATTTGTCTTCGTGTTTACGACCGTGGCAGTGGCCTTCATTTCCTGGCGGGGGGCTTCAAGGGATTTTTTGTGGAATGCGTAGCGGATGTCGATTTTTCCGTCGGGTCGCAGTCTGTAGATATCCATCGTGCCGAGGTTGTTTTTTTCGACGAACCAAGGAATGGTGCCGATGACGTACCAGTCGCCCATGAAGCGGTTCAGATCGACATGCTCGACGGTGCGGAGTGGAAGTTGATGAGGCATGGTTGTGCAGCCTGCGAGAGCAATGGCGGCGAGCGCGATTAAGGATTTCATTTGTTACCTGTGGAAATGTGATCTTCCTTCTTCCCAAAATCAAATTCCTATTTAGTTTTTGCGCTGTACATGAGTCCACTGGAATACCTCTTACAACCGGCCATTCTTTTTTTTCTAATTGGTATACTTGCCGTGATTGTGAAGTCTGACCTGGAGATTCCGGAGTCGTTTCTGAAGGTTCTTTCTTTGTATTTACTCTTTGCGCTTGGATTTAAAGGCGGAAACGAACTGCAGAATACGCCGATGTCCATGGGGGTCGTGCTGCCTTTGCTCATAGCCACGGCAGCTTCCTTTGTGATTCCGCTGATTGTTTATCCTATTGTGAGAAGGAAATTCAGCGTACCTGATTCGGCTGCAGTGGCAGCGACTTATGGCTCGGTGAGCGCGGTCACTTTCATGACAGCAGCCTCCTACCTTGATGCCCGCCAGATTCCCTTCGGTGGCTACATGGTAGCTGCACTGGCCTTGATGGAGAGCCCTGCGATTTTAACCGGCCTCGTTATGGCGAGATGGAATGACGCCAACGGCGGCAAAAATCGACTCTCTTGGGCGAGCGTTCTCCACGAGTGCCTCGCAAACAAATCCGTTCTCATCCTCATCTGCAGTCTCCTTGCGGGAATGGTGACCCCCGCATCAGGCGCCGAGGCGCTTGAGCCTTTTGTAAGCCAACTTTTCCCGGGCATGCTTTGTTTTTTTCTTTTGGACCTAGGCCTTGTGGCCGCACGCCGCATTGCGGATCTGCGTGCGGGGGGTATTTTTTCCGTCGTCTTTGCATTGGCTTTCCCCATCATCTCCGGCGGCTGCGCTCTCGTCATTGCCTACTTCTGTGGATTCCGCGAGGGCGATGCGTTCCTTTTTTCGATTCTCTGTGGAAGCGGATCCTACATCGCTGTTCCAGCGGCGTTCCGCGCTGCGCTTCCTGCCGCGAATCCCAGCGTCTATGTCGGTCTGGCACTGGGGGTCACCTTCCCCTTCAACCTTCTCATCGGCATTCCGCTCGCTTATACCATCGTGCATACGGCTTGGCGCTGATTTCTATTCTCCATCTACTTATGAAAAAAACCGCACTCATTTT
>VFJO01000286.1 GCA_009886045.1 Verrucomicrobiota bacterium | reverse complement strand
GACGGGGCAGGCGGGAGGTAGAGCAACCGAAGGTTGGCCCCGAAGGGGCGAGACGAGCGGGAGCGAGCGAGTCAAAGGACACGGAGAGCACGGAAAAAGGAAAAGAGGGGGTGATGTAAAAAATTTTTAAAAATGCATGATGGAAAATTCTGAAGCTAACCGAAAGCTCTTCTTCCACTCCGTGTCCTCCGTGCTCTCCGTGGTGAAAATTCTTCTTCATTTCGATTTTCTGGCGCGGTCGATAGCGCGCAGGCCAGCCATGGCTTTGTTGACGGTCTCTTGGTATTCGCCTTCGGGGGTGGAGTCGGCTACGACGCCGCCGCCGGATTGGATATAGGCCTTGCCGTCCTTGAGAAGCACGGTGCGGAGGGCGATGCAGGAATCGTGGTTTCCATCGAAGCCGAAGTAGCCAACGGCACCGGAGTAGGAACAACGTTTGCTTTTTTCGAGTTCGTTGAGGATCTGCATGGCGCGGACTTTCGGGGCGCCAGAGACGGTTCCAGCGGGGAATGTGGCTCGCATGACATCGAACGCGCTGCGGCCTCCGGCGAGTTTTCCTGAGACATGGGAGACGATGTGCATGACGTGGCTGTAGCGCTCGATGGTCATGAAGTCGGTGACTTTTATGGAGCCGTACTCCGCGATGCGGCCGAGATCGTTGCGGGCGAGATCGACGAGCATGAGATGCTCGGCGCGTTCTTTCGGGTCGGCCATGAGGTCTTCGGCGTTGGCGTTGTCTTCGTCCGAAGTGGCTCCCCGGCGGCGCGTGCCGGCAATCGGGCGTATCTCGACAAGGTCTTCAGTGAGGCGGACGTGGACCTCCGGTGAACTGCCCACGAGAGAGTATCCGCCGGGGCAGCGCAGGCAAAACATGTAGGGCGAGGGATTCACAAATCGCAGGGCGCGGTAGAGGTCGAGGGCGTCGTCGGAGAAATCGGTTTCGAATCGCTGCGCGAGGACGATCTGGAAAATATCTCCCGAGCGAATGTATTCCTGAGCGCGGTGGACCATGGCGTGGTATTCCTCGCGGGTCGTGTTCGAGGTGGACGGCGCAGCGGCGGGGGTGGATTCTGTGAAAATCGGCTCGAAGGCGAGTGGCTTGGACAGCGACTCAAGGATGCTGCGGATTCGTTCGCAAGCGGCATCGTAGGCGGCGGCGGGATTTTCTTTTTCTGGAAATGCATTCGCGACAATCCGAATCCGGCGGCGGCGGTGGTCGAAGGCCACAACCGCCTCGGTGACCATAAAAAACATGTCAGGAATTCCGAGTTCGTCCTTTGGCGGGGCTGAAATGGTGGGTTCGAACCAGCGGATGCAATCGTAGCTCAGGTAGCCTACGGCGCCGCCGTGGAAGAGTGGTAACGAGGGGTCTGCGGCTGTGCGGTAGGGGGCCATCCACTTTTCGAGCTCATCGAGCGGGTCGCGTTCGGTTTGGAATGTCCGGCTAATGCCGTTTTCCGTGATCGTGAGGGTTTTTCCCGTGGCGGTGAAGGTCGTCCGCGCACCGAAGCCCAGAAAGGAAAAGCGGCCTGTCTGGTCTTTTTGCTCGGCGGATTCGAGGAGAAACGAAGGGGCCTCGCCGCAGAGCTTGGCAAATGCCAAAACCGGGGTGTCACCATCCGCCACGATCTCACACATCACGGGCACTACACGGTCGGTGGCCGCCTTTTCCAGAAAAGCGGAACGCGACGGAGTGACCGGCATCATGTGAAAGAAACCTTCGGCGCCTCGCGCTCGGCGGGGTTTTCAACTTGGAACAACTCGGCAGCAGTGAAGTTAAAAATGCCCGCGATGATGTTTGTCGGAAAAACCTCGCGCTTCGTGTTGTAGGTCATCACGGAGTCATTGTAGGCCTGCCGTGCAAAAGCGACTTTGTTTTCCGTGGAGGTCAATTCCTCGGTGAGTTGGAGCATGTTTTGGTTTGCCTTGAGTTCCGGATAGGCCTCTGCAACGACCATCAGGCGACCGAGAGCGCCTGTGAGTTCCGCCTCGGCTCCAGCGAGTTCCCTCATCGCCTGCGGGTCGCCCGGATTCGCTGCGGCGCGTCCACCGGCACTTTGGGCGATGTTGCGCGCTTGGGTCACGGCCTCGAGCGTGCCTCGCTCGTGTTGAAGGTAGCCCTTGGCGGTTTCGACGAGATTCGGAATGAGGTCGTAGCGGCGTTTGAGCTGAACATCGATTTGCGAGAAGGCGTTTTTAAAGCGGTTTCGCAGTGTCACCAGTTGGTTGTATTGGCCGACGACAAAAAGCAGAAAAAAGCCTGCGACGACGGTGAGAATAATCAGCGAAATCAGGAATGCTCCCATAACGCGCACTTTGCCGATGCCTCTCACATCGTGCAACAGGAAAAAGCATCCACTACTTCCCTCTTGTGAGGCTATTCCTTTGGACATAATGTAATGTTTGCAATGATTGCCCACCGCAGTCCCGATCACAACGGCCCGCTCACCTGGCTGGGAAATTTCCCTGTCTATGTGAGCACCGTGGTTGCGGCATTGCACGGTCTCACTCTCATTTTTAGCGCGCTGGCGTTGGCTGCGGGCTCCGAGGGGCTTCTGCAATCGCTCATGTTTTCGAGTGCCTCGGTTGTGCGCGAGGGCTGGATTTGGCAGCTTTTCACTTATGCCTTTGTTCACACTCCGCCTTACTGGGTTTTTTTATTGGAGCTGTACATGCTTGTCGTTTTTGGGCGGGAAATCGAGAGCTACCTCGGGCGGGCGGCTTTCATCAAACTCTACCTTCTTCTTCTGCTGGCTCCCTCAGTTTTACTTGGGCTCTGCGATTTTGCTGGATGGCACACGATATATGTAGGCTCCAGTTCTCTTCACTTTGGAGTCTTTGTTGCATTTGTTCTGATTTATCCAACGGCGGAAATTTTTTTCACCATCCAAGCGAAATGGATTGCTCTTGCCCTCTTGGCGATCAACTCACTTCAATGCCTTGCCCTCTCAAATTACGAAGCTCTTGCTGTTCTGGCGATCGATTGTATTGCTGCGTGTGCCTACATCGGCTTTCAGCAGGGACGATTCACGATCCGCCTCCCTGAGCGGGCGCCAAAGCCGCGGGCTGCGCCGAGACCCAAGGATCGCCAGTCCCCAGAACTCGAGGGCGGTGATGACATAGACACAATCGATCCGATTCTTGAAAAAATCTCCCGCTCCGGCTTGGGCAGCCTCACTCCACACGAACGCGGGTGCCTTGAGAAAGCGCGGGCCCATCTTATTGCCAAAGACGGGAGATCCTAAAAATGTCCCTGCCGGAAAGCTCCACACCAATTCGTCAAATGGATCCCAATCTGAAGGATCCCTGCTACGTCAATGCGCTCTCCCACTTTTATCGCGGCGAGCTTGGCCGAATCATGATTTGGCGGCAGAGGCTGGATATCACAACGACTTGGGCGATTACCACCAGCACGACAATCATTGGGTTTGCATTTTCCATTCGGGACGTCCCACACATCGTTTTCTTTTTCAACCTCGCACTCGTCTGGATCATGCTCTGGATCGAGGCGAGGCGCTATCGCTTTTACGACGCCTTTCGTGGGCGAGTTCGGATGTTGGAGTCGCATTTTCTTGTGCCGATGATTTCTCAGAGTCCGAAGATTCTGGACGGTGAGTGGCGCCGGCTTGTCTGTGAGGATCTCATCCTACCCTCGTTTAAGATCAGCAAACTGGAGGCCGTGGCCCGACGATTGAAGCGCAACTATGCGTTCATTTTCGGATTTGTGATGATGGCATGGACGCTCAAAATTTTTATTCACACCAAGGAGCCGATTCTCTCGTTTGGGGATTTCTACCATGCCATGGCAGTGGATCAGTTGCCGGCTTGGCTGGCTTTTGGGGTCTATTTTGGAACCATCCTTACCATTTCGCTTTTAATGATTGTTATGCTCCGATCGAGTAGCGAAGAGGTCAACGAATTTGGTAACTCAAACAGCTCGCTATGGAAAATTTAGACGGCATCGCCCGCTTGCAGGAAATTGTCGCTCGGCTTCGCGCTCCGGATGGCTGCCCGTGGGACCGCGAGCAAACGCACTCCAGCCTTCGTCCATTGCTTGTTGAGGAATGCTACGAGGTGCTCGATGCGATCGAGCGCTCGGATGATGCCAACTTGCGTGAGGAACTCGGCGATGTGCTGCTCCACATCGCCATGCACGCGCAGATGGCCTCCGAGAGAGGAGCCTTCTCTCTGGAAGAAGTCGCCATCACCGTTTGCGAAAAAATGATCCGTCGGCATCCGCATGTTTTCGGCGACAAACTTGCTGCCGACTCGGATGCCGTCCTGCGCCAGTGGGAACAGATCAAGCGAGCTGAAAAGGGCGGCGTGGCTGGTGTGCTCGACAATCTTACGGCTTCCCTTCCAGCTTTACTGAAGGCCCAGACTGCTCAAAAAAAAGCCTCTCGTGTGGGTTTTGATTGGCCGGATATCGAGCCTGTATTTGCCAAGTTTTCCGAGGAAATCGCCGAAGTGCGCGAGGCCATCGCTGAGAATGATCCGTCCGGTTTGGAATCCGAGGTCGGTGACCTGCTCTTCACAGCCGTGAACCTAGCTCGCAAGTTGGGAGTGGATGCCGAGACGGCGCTTGCAGGTTCGACAAACCGCTTCATCTCTCGCTTCCAAGGTATCGAACGCGAGCTTGAAGCCGGAGGCCGCAAGGTTGCACAGACTCCGCTCGATGAATTGGATCGCCTTTGGGAAAAAATGAAAACTGCATGAGTTTCGAGGTTCTGCACCCTGTTTCCCGCTGGCGCTCCCAGTCCTTTGCAAATGGGCCGGGCGATCCCGAGAAAACTGGCCGCCCGCCTGAAGGTATCCTAGCTTATGCCGCCTGTCGTAATGGATCTTTCCATCCTAGTCTGCGCTCGCTTCCGGAAACCGCCTCCGATGTGCTTTTGGTTTTAGATAAAAAAAATCTCCGCCAAGCTTTGTCTTCATTGCAGTTTCTTCGACGTCGCGGTGTGCGCGTGCGGGTGGTTTGCCGAGAATCGCGTGCGGCTGATTTCGCCGAATTACTTGGTGACGTAACGCGCTGTGAGCTTTTTATCGAAATCTGCCGTTGTTCCGACGGTGTCATTGCCACGACTCCCGAGAGTGTGAGTCTTTTTGAAAGCATCGGCTCGCCCGAAACTCAATTTATACCACCTCCCTGCGCGGTTGATTTTCCCTCTTGGGATTTCAGCCAACCACCGGAAAAAAGGCGTGGGATATTTTTAGGGACCAATTCTTTTCTTACCGCTGAGTCCAATCACATGGTCGCGATTCTTATGGCTGACCTCCTCTCGCGGGAGTTGGAGTGTCCGCTTGCGATGGTGAACACCGAGGGTCGGCGAGGCGGGATGATTCTCAAAAGTCTGCGGAAAAAAAACCCGCTCTTCTTCATAGTCGAGGCACCGGTTGATTACGTGGATTTGCTGCGTGTGATGTCTCTGCATCGCATCGTATGGCAGTTGGATGCAGGCTGCGGCCCAGGCACGACCGCATCCGCCGCGCTGTTGTGCCGCATTCCATGCGTTGGGGGAAATGGTGCCATCGAGCGCATTGCGTTTCCGGGACTGTGCTCACCCGCATCGCGTGAGGAGTTGCTGGAATCTGCGCGTTTCCTGCTCACCGATGACAAGGTATGGAAGAAGGAGGTCGAAGCCTCTCAGCATCGCGCCGCCGAGTTTCTTTCGTTTCACAAAACCTCGGTGCGACTCGCGGCTTCACCTCCCCGTAGTATTCATTCATGAAGGGAATTTCCGCATTTATCGTTTGCAAAAACGAGATGCTGTCCATCGAGCGTTGCCTCCAGAGCCTGTCATGGTGCAATGAAATCGTCATTGTCGATTCTGGCTCTACCGATGCCACTCTGGAAATATGCGCCAAGCATAATTGCCGCATCGCCCACCGCGAGTGGAGTGGCTATGTGGAGCAAAAATCCTTCGGTCTCTCGCTTTGTAGCCAGCCCTGGATTTTGAATCTGGATGCCGATGAGGAGGTCTCACCCGAACTTCACGGCGAAATTCGCGCCATGCTCATGCAAGACGCCAGCGGCAATGTGAAGGAGGATGGATTCGAGCTTCTGCGTGTGGTTTTTTATCTCGGACGCTGGTGGCGCAAAGGCGGATGGCATCCGGAGCGGCGCTTGCGTTTAGCCCGTCGCGAACGCGTGAGTTGGCATGGGGAGGAACCTCACGAGCACGCCAGTGTGCTCGGCCCGGTTGGTCGGATGCAGGGCGAACTTCGTCACTACACCTACCGCGATATTGCGGACCACGTGAGCCGAATCAATGCCCACTCCACTTCCGCCGCTCGGGCGCTGTATGCAAAAGGCACGAGGCCAAGTTTTGTAAGCCTCCTTCTCAAACCTAAAGCCCGTTTTGCAAAATTCTTCCTGCTCCGCCGTGGCTACCGCGAGGGTGTGCCCGGCCTCCTCGTCGCATGCATGGAGGCATTCTACGTTTTCCTGAAATATTTCAAACTCTGGGAGATTGCTCGGAAGAAGTAACCTGCGGCCGACTCCTCTGGCAGGAGATTACCCCACTTTCATGTTGCAGCTTTGCAACGAAGATTCGTCACGGCCCCCTTTATCTTCCGTGGAAGAATAGAACCTCCGGCAGGCTAGCTTGCCGGGGGTTTTGTTCTTCTGTCCACAACGGCTATGGGGGCTTGGCCCCATTGCTGATTTGACCGCGATATTTTATCGATGTGGGAGATCTAATGACTAAAGCAACCGTTTCGAAAATCAGCTCCACAGAAATCTTGAGAGACATCTCGCTGCCAAGCCAAGAGGCTGAGGAGAATCACTACAAACGCATCTTTGAGACTTCTCAGGACGCAATTCTTGTTTTGGATTTCAAGTCGCATCGGATTTTGGATGCGAATCCCGGAATATGTCTCCTGACAGGTTTGTCTAAGGCGCACCTCATCGGCGCCAAACCGGAGAGTATTTTATCGCTCCAAACGTTGTTCGGACCCGAGGGTGCATTCTTCGATGAGATCCATGCTGATCCGATTTTATACAGGGAAAATCTCGTCGTAGAAAATCGCGACGGCCTGCATATGCAAGTGGAAGCGACGTGCAATCTATTCCACTCGCAGGGTCAGCAATTCATTCAATGCAATCTGCGTGATGTTACCCAGCACCGACTGGCCGAGGAACAAGTGCGACGCCTCAACGAAACGCTGGAGCAGCGTGTGGCAGCGAGGACCTCTGAGCTCGAAAGTGCAAACCGCGAGCTGGAAGCCTTCACCTACTCGGTTTCACACGATCTCAGGGCCCCTCTCAGGCACATCATGGGCTTTGTTGAGATCCTTGAAAAAGACGCGGCGGAAAAGCTCTCCGAGCCACATCGTCGGCATCTTTCCACCATTGGCGGAGCTGCGAGGCGCATGGCTGATCTGATAGAGGATCTGCTCGCGTTCTCGCGCATCGGGCGCTCCGAAATGCAGAAAGCCAAAGTGGACCTGCTAACGCTCGTCATGGAGGCCTTGGATGATCTTCGGGAGGAAACAAAGGACCGCATCATCAGCTGGAAAATTCACGATCTTCCAGTCGTTACAGTGGATCGCTCCCTGATGCGTCAGGCCCTTGTGAACCTTCTGTCCAACGCCATTAAATTCACTTCCACCCGTACTCGGGCGGTCATTGAAATCGGGACCGATCCGTGTGCTGCCAATGAGGACACGCTTTTCATCCGGGACAATGGCGTCGGATTCAATTCCCGCTACGCACAAAAAATATTCGGTGTGTTCGAGCGCTTGAACAATGCAGAGGAATTTGAGGGCACAGGCATCGGGCTTGCCAACGTTCAGCGCATCATCCGCCGTCACGGTGGGCGCGTGTGGGCACTTGGCAAGGTGGATGCCGGTGCGACATTTTATTTCACTCTCCCCCGCAGTTCGGTGAAATGATGAACGAGCAGGCTCGGATTTTACTCGCGGAGGACGATCCTGCCGACGTGGAACTAGCTCTTTCCGTTATGCAATCGGCTGGGTCCGCGCAGTGTATTGAAGTCGTGAATGACGGGGAAAGCGCCTTGGATTATCTGCATCGCAGGCGCAAGTGGAGAGGTCGTGGGGCTTCTCAGCCTGCGCTCGTGCTTCTTGATCTCAAGATGCCTGGCATCGGCGGAATCGAAGTCCTGCGCTCTATAAAAAGCGATGTCCGCACGCGATGCATTCCTGTGGTCATCTTCACTTCCTCTGGCGAGCGGCGCGACGTTGCACTTTGCTACGAAAATGGAGCGAATGCCTATGTCGTAAAGCCAGTCGAGTTTCCCTCCTTCGCAGAAACTCTCCAGTCCATATCGCAGTTCTGGGCCGGAGTGAACGTTCCACCCATGCGCTCCGTGCGAGTCACGCGATGAGTTCTCCTGCAAAGATTCTTCACTTGGAAGACGACCCCCTTGATGCCGAGTTGATCGAGCGCAGGCTGAAACAAGATGGAGTAAAATGCGAAATCCAGAGAGTGGATTCTGAAGCCGGGCTTTTGAAAGCTCTTAAGCTCGGCGCTGTTGATCTGGTGCTCGCTGACTATTCACTGCCCGGCTGCGATGGACTTGAGGCCCTCCGCCTAGCAAAGGAATTGAGACCTGAGATTCCTCTTCTTATCGTTTCAGGAGTGCTCGGCGAGGAGGCGGCGGTGGAGTCTCTTAAAAACGGAGCAACGGATTATATTTTGAAAGATCGACTTTCAAGATTGGCTCCGGCCGTGCGGAGGGCATTGGATGAGGCCGCAGTCCGACGTGACCGAAAAATGCTGGTCGATCAGCTCACTCGCGCGCAGAAGCTAGAAATCTTTGGTGAACTCGCTGGCGGCGTAGCCCACGACTACAATAATATCCTCACGATCATCATGGCGAATAGCGGCCTGCTTCTGGCGGAGCTCGTCGAGGGAACCCGCCCGCACAAGCATGCCTTACAGATCGAATACGCCTGTGACCACGCCGCTTCGCTCACACGCCAGCTCCTGATTTTTAGCCGTTCTAGCGTGCGCTCAACGGCTGTCCTTGATCTCACAGAGATTGTAAAAAAAGCCGAGTCCATGCTGAGGCGGTTGATTCCGGAAAACATCGAATTGTTTGTATCACCCGGCACTCGGCCGCTTTGTATCAGAGCCGATCGAGGGGATATCGAACAGGTGTTGATCAATCTCATCCTGAACGCTCGCGATTCCATCGTTGGGCATGGCCAAATCCGCGTTGAATCAGGACGAGCCAGAAAGGCAGGGCATGATTTTGTCTTCTTAAATGTCGAGGACAATGGCTGCGGGATGAGCCCGGAAGTGAAAGCGCACATCTTCGAACCATTCTTCACTACGAAGCCTGAAGGCAGCGGCACCGGGCTTGGGCTTGCGACCTGCCATCGCCTGATTCAAATGCTGGGAGGGCGAATCTCTGTGGCAAGCAAGCAGGGCCATGGCACTCGATTCCGCGTCGTTTTACCCTGCCTAGACAACGAGGAGGCGCAGCAGCACGTCCATCCGAACACCTCGAAAACCTTGCCTGGCTGCGAAAAAATCCTGCTTGCCGAGGATAACCACATGCTTCGCGACATGGTGGCAACCCAGTTGGAGGAACTTGGCTATCAAGTTCTCCAAGCGGCCAATGGCATCGAAGGGCTTGAAATTTTTGCCGAGCATCGCGCAAGCCCTCCTGATTTAGTCATCACAGATCTTGTGCTTCCTCTTTTGAGCGGCCGCGAGTTGGCCCGACTTTTGCAGAAGTCCTCACCCTCACTCAAAATCCTCTACACCTCGGGCCACACCGATCAGACCATAGCGTCACTCGGTCTTTCCTCAGCACTGGGGGATATTTTGAGTAAGCCTTTTACACTTTCGCAGCTGAGTTCCAGGATTCGCGAAATCCTGCCGGTGAAGAAATAAGTCTTTCTGTTGCGAGGGCTTTGTTGACAGCGCCCGCTCTCCTCCCCATAGTCCGTGCCGCTCACAGCTGGGCGAGATCACAATTTATGGAAAACATTCGCAACATCGCTATCATCGCTCACGTTGATCACGGCAAGACGACCCTCGTGGATCAACTCCTCAAACAAGCCGGTACATTCCGCGCCAACCAAAAAACCGACGAGCGGATGATGGACTCGATGGATTTGGAGAGGGAAAAAGGCATCACCATCCGAGCAAAAAACGCCGCATTCCGCTGGAAAGATTATCACATTAACATCGTGGACACTCCTGGCCACGCCGACTTCGGCGGTGAGGTGGAGCGAATCATGAAAATGGTGGACGGTGTTTTGCTCGTCGTGGATTCTCACGACGGTCCCCAAGCGCAAACAAAATTCGTTCTCCGCAAAGCGATGGAAAACGGACTCAAGCCGATCGTGGTCATTAACAAAATCGATCGTGAAAATGCCCGCCCGCACAAGGTGCTGGACATGGTTTTCGAGCTCTTCATGGAACTTGGTGCTACCGACGCCCAGCTCGACTTCCCCCACATTTACGCGAGTGCCAAAGTTGGTTTCGCCAAAAAGGAAATCACGGATTCGAGTGACAACATGGAGCCTCTGTATGAGGCGATCACCAAACACATCCCGCCACCTCCAAAGCCGGATGTGGATTTCTTCCGCATGCTCGTGTCGAATCTCGATTACAGCGATTATCTAGGCCGTATCGCCTACGGACGCATCACAAGCGGCACTGTGAGGCAGGGCGAAACGATCGTCTGCATTCATAAGGACGGTCGTAAAGGAAGAGGCAAGGTCACGGCGATTTTTTCTCACGAGGGACTTGAAAAAGTGCAGGTGGCTGAGGCCTCTGCTGGCGACATCGTTGGCATCAGCGGCTTCGAAGAGGTCTTCATCAGCGAGACTCTTACGGACACCGAGGAGCGCGAGGCTCTGCCATTTGTGGAGATTGACCCGCCGACCATTTCGATGAAGATCTGTGTGAACGACTCTCCGCTAGCCGGCCGTGAAGGCAAGCTTCTCACGGCTCGCCAGATTCGGGACCGGCTTGTGAAGGAAACTCGTGGCAACGTCTCGATTTCGATGCAGGACACCGACACGGCTGGCCACTTTGATCTCAAAGCCAGAGGTGAAATGCAGATAGCTGTTCTTGTCGAACAGATGCGCCGAGAGGGTTTCGAGCTTCTCGTCTCGCGCCCAGAGGTGATCTTCAAGCGCGCTGAGGACGGATCTGTCCTTGAGCCGATGGAAACTCTCTACGTTGATGTGCCACCGGAAAATCTCGGTGACATTCTTCAAACGCTCGCATCCCGTAAGGCGGAGATCTCGAATATGGAGCACAACCCCCACAGCGTGCTCGTTCAGGCCGTCATCCCAACGCGTGGTATCATCGGCTTTGAGACGGATCTCGTGAACCTCACAAAAGGCCACGGCATTGCCAGCCATCTTTTTAAGGAATACGGCCCGCACAAGGGAGAAATTCCAAGCCGTAGCAATGGTGTCCTCGTCTCGATGGAGGGCGGCACCAGCATGGCCTATGCCCTCGATGGCATCCAAGAGCGCGGCCGTCTCTTCATTGGGCCTCAAGAGGAAATCTATGAAGGCATGATCATTGGCGAAAACGCCCGCCCCGACGACATGCCGGTGAACCCTTGCAAGGCAAAAAAACTCACCAACATGCGAAGCCAAGGTGATGGTAAGGGCATCTCGCTCGCCCCGCCGATCGTGATGAGCCTCGAGCGTTCTCTCGAATACATCGCTCCCGATGAATACGTGGAGGTCACACCGAAATCTCTCCGACTCCGCAAAAAAATCCTCGATGCAAACGCCCGCAAGCGCTCTGAGAAGTCCGCTGGAGTTTTTGCCTGACATCATCAATTTTTTGAAGGAGTCGTAAAAAATCAGTAAGCCGCGCGCGAAAATCCGTTAACAGGGATTGACGCGCCTGCCTCGCTACCTCACCATATTTTCTCTTTTCACATTTCATGCGTCATACCATATCGATTCTCGTTGAGAACAAATTCGGCGTGCTGACCCGCGTAGCGGGAATGTTCAGCGGTCGCGGATTCAACATTGATACTCTCAACGTCGGCCCCACTCTGGATGCCTCAGCCTCCCGCATGACGATCGTTGTTCGCGGTGATGACAAGGTTTTGGAGCAGGTCACCAAGCAGCTCGAGAAACTCGTTGATGTGATCGATGTGCAAGACTTCCGTGATGAGGAATACGTGGATCGTGAACTCGTTCTGCTCCGCGTCAATGCCACCTCGAAGACCCGCGCCGAGGTGATGCAAATTTGCGATATCTTCCGGGCCAAAATCATCGACGTCCAACCCGAGAAGTTGGCCATCGAAGTCACTGGCGCCGAGACCAAGATCAATAAATTTCTCAGCCTCATGGAAGGCTTTGGCGTGAGTGATTTGACCCGCACCGGGAAAATCGCTCTTGCCCGCTCCAATTAAGTCCACCGAACAATCACTCCCTAATAAATAACCTAATCATGCCAGCCAAAATCCACACCGACAAAGACGCCGATATCAAATTTTTCAAGGGGAAAACCCTCGCAGTCCTAGGTTTCGGGTCACAAGGACACGCCCACGCTCTCAATCTGAAGGAGAGTGGCTGCAATGTGATTATCGGTCTTTATCCGAAGTCCAAGAGCCGCGCAGTCGCTGCCGCTCAGGGCTTTGAAGTTTTTGACACGTCCGAAGCAGTGCGCCGCGCGAATGTGATCCTGGTCGCCATTCCTGACACCAAGCAGCCTGCTGCTTACAAAGCCGACATCGAGCCGAATCTTGCTCCGGGCAAGACGCTCGTCTTCAGCCACGGCTTCAGCATTCATTACAAGACCATCGTTCCGCCAAAGAACATCAACGTGATCATGGTCGCTCCGAAGGGGCCTGGACACATCGTTCGCCGCGAATACACCGAAGGCAAGGGAGTTCCAACCCTCATCGCCGTTTACCAAAATCCTGGCAAGGATGCGAAAAAAATTGCTCTCACATGGGCCAAGGGTATTGGTGGCACTCGCGGGGGCGTGCTTGAGACCACTTTCAAAGAGGAAACCGAAACCGATCTTTTCGGTGAGCAAACTGTTCTTTGTGGTGGAGCGTCCGCGCTCGTTCAAGCTGGGTTTGAGACGCTCGTCGAGGCCGGTTATTCACCAGAGATGGCTTACTTCGAGTGCCTCCACGAGTTGAAGCTCATTGTTGATCTCATGAACGAATCTGGCATCGCCGGCATGCGCTTCTCGATCAGCGAAACCGCCAAGTGGGGCGATGTTTCCGTGGGACCAAAAATCATCGACGCATCCGTGAAGAAGCGTATGAAAGCTGCACTCAAAGACATCCAGTCCGGCAAGTTTGCCAAGGAATGGGTTAAGGAATACGAGGGCGGCTACAAGCGCTACAATGCTCTCCTCAAAGAAGGTGAGAAACACGGCATCGAGAAGACCGGCGAGCGCCTGCGTGGCCTGATGCCATGGATCAAAAAGCGTAACCTCAAAGGCACCCAAGCCTCCTACTCGAACTAAATCTCTCTTTTTCTTATGGCCGAGACTTCCACACAACCCCTCAGCGTCATCACAGGTGGTGCGGGCTTTCTAGGCTCGCACCTTACCGACCGCTTGCTCGCCGAGGGTCACCGCGTTACTGCAATCGATAGCTTGATCACCGGTAACGTAGCCAATATCGAGCATCTCGCCGGGAATAAAAATTATAAATTCATCTGCCATGATGTCACCGACTTCATTTACATCCCGGGCAAGGTGGATTACGTCTGGCATTTTGCGAGCCCAGCCAGTCCGATTGACTACTTGCGCATCCCCATCCCGACCCTCAAGGTCGGCTCACTTGGAACCCACAACGCGCTCGGTTTAGCCAAAGACAAAGGCGCAGCTTTCATTCTGGCCTCAACGTCCGAATGTTACGGCGACCCGCTCATTCATCCGCAGACCGAAGATTACTGGGGCAATGTCAATCCCATCGGCCCGCGGGGCGTTTACGATGAAGCCAAGCGCTTTGCCGAAGCCATCACGATGGCCTATCATCGTTACCATAGCATGAATACGCACATCGTTCGTATTTTTAATACCTACGGGCCGCGTATGCGCTTGGATGACGGACGCGTTGTGCCGGCTTTCATCGGGCAGGCGTTGACTGGTCAGCCGCTCACGATTTTTGGTGATGGTTCGCAAACTCGCAGTTTTTGTTACGTCTCCGACCTCATTGATGGCATTTTTCGTCTCATGATGAGTGACTTCCACGAGCCTGTTAATATCGGCAACCCCCGCGAAATGACGATTCGCCAATTCGCTGAGGAAATCCTTCGCATCACGTGCGCAAATTGCCAAATCGAGCACAAGCCACTCCCGGTGGATGATCCCAAGGTTCGCCAACCAGACATCACTCGCGCCAAGACAATTCTGGGTTGGGAACCGAAGGTCGACTTTGACAAAGGCATTCGCGAGACCATCGAATTTTTCCGAAGTCGCGTGTGAGCCTGCTTAGAGATTTACTTTTCTGGTAAAAGTACATAATTATTATTATATGAAAATAAATTGGTTCCCCTCCATAGCTTCC
This sequence comes from Verrucomicrobiota bacterium, assembly GCA_009886045.1. GTDB lineage: Bacteria > Verrucomicrobiota > Verrucomicrobiia > Chthoniobacterales > Terrimicrobiaceae > UBA967. Next base: position 17,733 of record VFJO01000286.1, on the reverse strand, counting down.
CTCCTTCTCATCTGTGCCTCGACCGCGCAGGCGCAGGTCAACACGGAGTTTTCAATCAAAAAGATCGACCCCGCTCTTGTTGACACTCCACAAATCTCCGCTGGTTCCTATCGGAAACAGCAGTCTGGAGCCGCTCGTCCGGTTCCTTGGCTTGAGGTAGACGTTAATTTTGAGCGTAATGAAGTCTCCAAGCAAGCATCCAAATTCACCGACGACCTCGTAGTAAATTTTTACATTCTTCTCAATAATGCGGCTCTTACGGAGGATAAAAAACCTACGCTTCTGAGCGGCAGCACTACGATTTCCGATGTTCCCTACGGCAAGGGACTCCACGCGGCGGCCTTTGTGGCGCCTCAGTCGCTTGCTCGCTATTTTGATGGCAAGGCACCGATCAACATCCAACAAGCTGTGATCGATGTCGGCGTGACGATTTCATCGGGAAGCGACCTGGCGGCGATATCCTCACTTAAGAACCTCGATGTGGCCAAGCAGGGCAAAGGTTGGTGGGAAGCTGAATCTGGCATGACTAAAGTGCCTGGCCGAATTTTGGAAAAAAGCCAAACGCCCTTCGCACCGCTCGCTTGGGACTACTACCTGCCATCCAAATCCAAATCTGCCAACTAATCTAAAATGGCCCGCCCAGCTCGAATTTTTGCTCTTAATCTCGGCATGCAGACCGCAAGCATGGCCGAGTTTCAAGAATTGCCTGCTGGCGGCTTGAAGTTAGTAGCAATAACAACGGCCGATTTCATCGTTGATCCCGCGGCCGACGCCACTCGCAATAGCCAGATCGAATCGGTATCTGCCGAACTTCGCACAGCGCTTCAAGCTCCTGCAAAAGCGGTGACGCATATTTGCCTTCCCTCACAAGCTGTATTTTCCCGATCGGTAAAACTCCCCGGCGCCACAGCTCAGGACGTTGAGTCAATCATCGGATTCGAGGCTCAGCAAAACGTGCCATTTCCGATTGATGAAGTTGTCTGGGATTACCAGATCATGGGTGATCGCCGAGGCGAAGCTTGGGACGTCTCGATCGTGGCAATTAAAGCCGACCAGTTAAACGAATTTGTCTTGGCTCTGGGCAAAGGGGGTATTGCGTCGGGGAAAATCGATTTCTCGCCTACGGCCCTGCTTAACTCATTCCGATATAATTACTCCGATGTCAAAGGATGTGCTCTTCTTCTGGACTTAGGGGCCCGCACTACAAATCTTGTCTTTGTCGAGGAGAACCGTTTTTTCAGCCGGAGCATCCCAATCGGTGGAAGTTCAATCAGCGCAGCAATCGCCAAGGAATTTGCCCAAGAAATCACCCTCGCCGAAAAGCTGAAGATCGAAAAAGGCAGCGTCGGACTCGGTGGCGCTTATGCCGAGTCTGAGGACCCGACTGAAGCCCGCCTCGCCAAGGTCACTCGCAATACGATGACCCGCCTCCACGCGGAAATCGCTCGCTCGATCAACTTCTATCGCACCACCCACGGAGGCACTACTCCCATGCGGATTCTGATTTGCGGCGGAGGTACGGGCTTGTCCTACATGACCGAATTTTTTGCCGAGAAACTCCAAGCGCCCGTCGAGTTTTTCAATCCGCTGCGCAATGTGCAGGTTGCTCCAGACGCGCTCCCGCAGGGTCTCTCGCATTGTGCGTCTGGCCTTCCAGAATTAGTCGGCTGCGCCCTTCGATCCATTAAGGATTGTCCGGTCGAGATTAACCTCACCCCCCCCAGCGTTCGTCAGGCTCAACTCTTTGCAAAGCGCCTCCCAGCCCTTGCTGTTGCCTCGCTCTTTTTGATCCTCACTCCAGCTCTTTGTTGGCTGGACCTTGACGAATCTGCCCTCCGCATTAGTGAGAAAGTTGAGAGGCAGACTGCTGAGGTAACTCGCTTGGAAACTCTCTCAAAAGCCATCTCTGCCGCCCTTGCAGATCGTGACAAACTCGTCGCCGAGGCGGCCCCGTTTCTTTCCATTGCCACGGAAAAGTCCCTCTGGGCAACGATTCTTGATGAATTAGCCTCCACCATTCCTCAGCGCTTTATCTGGGTCACGCAGATCAAGCCGGTTGAAGGAGTCGTTCTCCAGCCAGAGCCCAAACTCGCTCCAGGCGCCAAAGCCCCGCCCAAGCCCCCCGCTCCTCCTTCAGGCCCGAAAGCCATCACGGCTATTGAAATCAACGGCCTCTACCTCGACAATCCGCCTAATGCTGAAGGCGCTGGAGTCATTGACAAATTCTTTAACAATCTGAAACCATCCACCGTTTTTTCCATCGGTGAGGATTCCTCAAAAATCATCACCCGCCGGACCACGCCCACAGGTGAGGCCTGGGCCTACGGCTACACCTTGGTGTTGCCTCTCGCAAAGCCTCTCCTCCTCCCATGAACTGGTTTAAGCAGAACCCAATAGCCTCAGTGCTCCTCGCCTTGACCATTCTTGGAGTGGGGGCCACTTCTTATTTGGCTTTCGATGCTTCCTCCCGCCGCAATGAGGCGCAGGCCAACTTGGACGCTCAACTGCAGAAACTCAAACAGTTTCAAAATCAAAAGCCTTTTCCAACCGATCAGAGTCTGAAAGAGGTAAAAGCCAGCTTGGATGAGTACAAAGCCGAAATTGGCAAATATCGAGCGGCACTCGCTGCCATGGAGGAACCACTCGTCAGCATCAACCCCCAAGAGTTTCAAGACGAGCTGCGCAAAGCTGCGGATGATTTGCGTAAAAAAGCAATAGAAAAAGTGGTACTTCTTCCTGATAATTTCTTCTACGGCTTAGATCAATACCAATCGACCCCGCCTTCGCAACAAGAAGTTCCAGAGCTAAACCGCGAATTTCGTGTCATCCAGAGACTCACCGACAGCCTTGTTGATCTCAAAATTGATTCCATCGGCTCGCTCGTTCGTAAAGAAACAGAAAAAAAGACCTCGCCGATGCCCGCCGGGCAGCCCCCCAAACCGAGCGGAGCCACCGAGCCATCAAAACCACCCGCCATTTCTTCCAAAACCTTCATCATCACTTTTACCGCCCCTCAAGAAAAATTCCTTACCGCCTTCAACCTAATCCAAGATACCAATGATTTTCTTTTTATCCGTTCGCTCCTAATTGATAATACAAGTCCCAATCCGCCCCTCAAGACGCAGGCTGGTGACCCATCCGCATTGATAAGTGGCGCTTCTTTGCCGAGAGCTACGGCCCCTTCTGCCGAAACCATTCAAGCCATTCTCGGGCGCGAATCTGTCACCACCACTCTTGAGGTCGAAATCCTCAACTTCCCAGACTCCGAGAGTGCCACCCCCGCCAAGTCGTCAACCACTCCCTCACCCAAGTAGATACCATGAATTGGGTCAAACAAAAATACGACATCGTTCTTCTGGCCATTGCCACCCTTCTCCTTACGTCTAACGCGGGATGGATGGTGATGAACCGGATTCAACCCACTGAAACGGAATTTAAAGTCGCCGCTCCAAAGGACAACTCTGTTACCGCCTTGGATCTTAATGCCATTCGCCAAGCGTCTGCTCTTGCAGAGTCTCCGCTCAAATGGAAGTCCCAGGCTGATCTGTCCGTTGGCACCCCTGAGCGAGGCTCATTACTCGTCTCCAGGCGCTACCTTCTTAAGGACGGAAAGCTCATCGATCCCCTCGCAGAAGGAAGCGATCAACTCCACCCCCCGATCACCAACGACTGGCTGCTTGTTAACGGACTCGATTACACCGATATCAACATTAAAGAAAAGGACGCAGACGGCGATGGATTCTCCAATCTAGAGGAGTTTGATAAAAAAACCAACCCCATCGACCCCAAGGATGCACCGCCTTCCTTAAATAAGCTCAAACTCGTTTCTTATAATCCTATCCCGTTCCGTCTGGAGTTCAAAGGTGATGCGTCCGGTGATGGTAAAGAATTCCAAATCAATCTGAAAGACTTAAAAGGCAGCGCCCGCAGCCAATACCGCAAACTGGGAGATCAGGTCGAAGGAGCTCCCTACAAAATTCTTAAGTATGAAGCTAAAGAAGGCCCCAATGCGCGCAATGTCATCGTGAATCTTTCTGAACTCACTATACAAAATACTGAAACCGGCGACTCGATTGTTTTAGTTTTCAATAAAGAAGCCAACGATCCGACCTCCTTCGGCGCATTCCGAAACCTTCTCGCTCCCGAAGACGCCGATTTCACCCTCAAGAAAGGCGAAGAATTTTCTATCAAGCCGGACACATCTCGCAAACTAAAATTGATTGATATCACAACCTCGAGAGCTCAAATTCGCGATACGTCCACGGGTGAAATTTTTTACGTCCTTTCGATTGACAAGATATCTCCATAACCTGCAATGAATAAACATTTACTCCGGTTTGCCGCTTTTTTCATCGTTGGCCACATCACCGCCTCCGTTTACGCTCAATACCCGGGCGTTCAGGGGAGTGTGGAGTCTCATATTCAAGTGCTTGAGCAGAAAGTCAACTACTGTGCTGACTTGGTGCAAAAGGGCAACCGTGCGCTCAATGACAAAGACTATGAATCGGCCTATGCCCTCTTTAAAAGTGCCGTAGATACGATTCCCCAAGGCGGCCAAGCCTCTTCTGATATTCGCAAACAGGCCCTGAGCGGATTCTGCAACGCGGGAGTCCTGCTGGCCCAGCAGCGAGTATCCGAGGGGCGCTATGCCGATGCTCGCACGACAGTAGAAGTCGTCCTAGAAAACAGCTACGACCCAGATTACGCTCCAGCCAAAAAACTGCGCTCCCAGCTCATCGATCCCCAAGGCTTTGCCGACCGTGGCACCTTGACTCCGCGCCACGCTGCCAACATCGAGGAGGTGAAACGCCTCATCCAAGAAGGCGATGGCTACTACGCCACCGGACGCTACGATATCGCATTCAAGCGCTGCGAGCAGGCCTTGAATATTGATAAATACAACATCGCCGCTCGCCGACTGATGGAGAAAATTAACCTCGCGCGCCAGCAGTATGCTGACGCCGCCTACAATGAAACACGCGGTGCCATGCTCGTGGAAGTAGACAAGGCTTGGGAGCTTCCGGTCAAAAAATTCTCCGACGGCCCGACCTCCATCGTCGAGCAACCGGAAATGGATGCGCGCGGTAGCCAAGCCATCAACAACAAGCTTGACGAGATCATCATTCCCCGCATCGATTTCACCGACTCTTCGATCAAGGAGGCGCTTGATTTCATTAAAAAGCGCGCTGCTGATCTTGATGAGGGCGATTCGGACAACAAAGGCATCAATATCGTACTCAAGTTGCCTGCTGATTCAGCCGACGCGGCTTACCCGATCACGCTTTCGCTTTCGGATGTTCCTTTGAGAGAGGCTCTCCGCTATGTGACAGAGGCTGCTAATCTTAAAATCAAAATCGAAACCCACGCGGTCGTCGTCGTGCCGGCTACTGAGAATACGGATATCCTGATCACTAAAGAATATAAAGTGCCGCCAAGCTTTATTCAAGCAGTGCCCGGGAGCGCTCCTGTGCCTATCAGCGGCCTCGCGGCAGGCTCGCAATCCGTGATCGCAGCGAAATCCATGGCGAAGGATTTTTTGCTAACTCAAGGCGTCGAATTCCCAGCAGGCGCGAGTGCGAATTATATTTCTCTCACCAGTCGTCTCATCGTCAAAAATACCCAAGCCAACCTTGACCTCGTCGATGTGCTCGTGGATACCTCTACAGCCACTAAGCCAACACAGGTGGAAATTGAGGCCAAATTCCTGGAAGTTACCCAAAATAACCTCAACGAACTTGGCTTCGAATGGCTTCTCGGTCAGTTCGCCCTTGCTGGCGGATCAGGCGTTTATGGCGGCGGCGGTACGATTGGCCTCGGCCGAACGATCGATAATAGTGGGTACCCTCAGATCAACCCAGCGACTGGCCTTCCAGTCGGAGCCACCTCGAGTACATCAGGTCCGATGACCGCAGGCAACCGTGGCGGAACGACAGGAATTAGTCTGAGCGCCTTGGACGCTGTGCTCCTTGGCTCCCCGGTCGGCCCCGCAGCCGGCGCACTCAGCATTGCGGGAGTATTCACAAACCCCCAATTCCAAGTCGTCCTCCGAGCCTTGAATCAAAAGAAGGGGATTGACCTAGTTAGCGCTCCGAAGGTTACAACAAAAAGCGGAAGTACTGCAAAAATTGAAATCATTCGAGAATTTCGTTATCCAACTGAGTTCACTCCGCCACAACTTTCAGCAAGCCAAGGGTCGACATTCGCTCCTGTTGTGCCGAATTCGCCAAGCGCATGGGAGACGAAAAATACTGGTATCACGCTTGAGGTTGAACCCACGGTCGGGTCGGATTCCTACACGATTGAGCTCCGTCTAGCTCCACGCGTTGTTGAATTTGATGGGTTTATCAATTATGGCAGCCCAATCAACGCAACGGTCCAACAATCTTTCGACAGCTTAACCATTTTTGTAGCCGGCCCTGATATTGTACTTCCCTCGCAGACTTTTGAAGCCACAGCCAACACAATCAACCAACCCGTCTTTTCCGTGCGCGAAGTGGAAACCCAAGTATCTGTTTACGATGGACAAACCGTGGTCATGGGTGGTCTCATGCGGGAGGATGTGCAAAAAGTTCAGGATAAAGTTCCTGTCCTAGGGGATATCCCACTAGTAGGAAGGCTCTTCAGGACCAATGCGGAGCAACATATCAAACGCAATCTTCTCATGTTTGTAACAGCCGGGTTACTTGACCCAGCTGGGCAACCAATCATCGAGGCGGATGAAGATGACCAACTTCTCCCAGAGGTTGACGTCAATGCCATGCTGAGTGATGTCATCCCCGGAGATATTCTCACCGCTCCACTACCCCAATAATCACTAACTAATGACTTTTTCATTTCAAATAAGCCATTTGTATCGTAAAGCGCTTTCCACCTTCCCAATTATTTTGGGTTTTGCATTGCATCTAGCTCCGATTCAGGCGCAAACAGATTTAGTAGCCATCTCCGAACGAGAAATCTTGAAGCGTCAAGAAGAATCTCAAATGGCGGATCAACTTGTCGCCCAAGCCCGCAGAGATCTCGCGGACAAAAATCTCGAGGGCGCTTATTCGAGCTACCTGCAAGCCATACAGCTCTCACGGGCAGGGGCTTCGTCGAACAAGAAAGTGGCCAGTCTGATATCCGACTTTAGCAAGACAGGTCTAGACTATGCCAATTGGTTAATCAGTAATGGTCGCTACCAAGATGCTGAAAATGTGGCTAAAACAATCCTTTCCAGAGAATTAAATCCCACATTCAAGCCCGCCATGCAACTGCTGGCTAATCTCGAGCAGCCGGGTTACTACAATCGCACAGTAACGCCGAAGTCTGCTTCGAACCGCGAAGAAGTAACGAAACTCCTCAATCAAGCCGAGGGATACTATGCCACTGGTCGTAATGATTTGGCGATAAGGCGTTACGAGCAGGTTCTTAACATCGATCCTTACAATATTGCTGCCAGAAATGGCATGGAGAAAGTTAATAAGCAAAGGAAATCGTACTATGATAGTGCCTACAACGAAACCCGTAGCCGGATGCTCTGGCTTGCAGACCGTTCATGGGAAAGGCCAGTTCGTAAATTTACCACAAGCGTCCGCGATACGCAGGGGTCCTCTTTCGGAAACGCATCTGCCAACTCGAAGGATGCCATCAATAACAAGCTGAATAAAATCATTCTCGACCGCATTGATCTCGAAGATGCCTCGATTCGTGAAGTGGTGGATATTCTCAAGCAAAAAAGCCGCCAACTCGACACCAGTACGGATGATCCAAAGAAAAAGGGCGTGAATATCGTTCTCAAACTTGCCTCACAGAGTTCGGCCCCCACTCCATCCACAACAACAGAAGTACAGGAAGTAGCCGCCACGCCTGGGGTCACGGAAGACACAAAAATATCCATCTCTTTAAAAAATGTGCCACTCATTGAAGCCGTGCGCTACCTGACAGAACTCGCGGGGCTGAAATATAAAATCGAGCCGTTTGCCGTCTCCCTCCTCCCTCTTACCGAAAATACAGAAGATCTTGTAACCAAAGAATACCGCGTGCCTCCAGGCTTCATTCCTGCATCCACCGGAGAAAGCGCTGCTGCGCTGCCATCAGCGGGAAATCAGCCATCAGGTGACCTCAATAACCGCATCACTGGGCGTCGCAACGCAACGGAATACTTTACCCAGCAGGGTGTGCCATTTCCTGCTGGAGCCTTTGCCCAGTACGTGGCATCTGGGAGTAAGCTCATCGTGAGAAACACTCAAGCTGCGGTGGATTTGATTGATACGATTGTCGAAGGTGCCACTGGTGTAGCTCCGACCCAAGTGGAAATTGAATCCAAATTTGTAGAAATTTCGCAGAACAACGTCAATGAGTTGGGATTCGACTGGCTTCTAGGACCTTTTTCCATCGGTGGCGGAGTGTATGGGGACGGAGGAACTCGCACCGGTGGCCAAGCGCTTTCTTCGGAATACTACTCCAACTACCCCTTTGGCTCCGTTGGCAGCAATCCTGTGACAGCAGGGAATCGTAATGGAATCGGAACCAGTTATAATTCAGCCATTACAGCAAATAGCTTAAATGCCCTCCTCGCTGGCCTTCCTCAAGGAACAAACGTGGCCTCGCCTGGCATTTTTGGCCTCGCTGGCGTATTTACGAACCCACAATTCCAAATGGTCATCCGCGCCCTCAGTCAGCAAAAGGGCGTTGATCTCATGTCCGCCCCTAAGGTCACTACAAAAAGTGGTAACAAGGCAACGATCAAGGTCATTCGTGAATTTCCCTATCCGACTGAGTTTGACCCGCCGCAGGTTCCGCCACCCACAACTGGATCGTCTTCAACAAATACCCTGCCCGAAGCTGGGCTCTTTGTAACAAATGGATTGATAACGCCATCTACACCAACGGCATTCGAAAAGCGAGATCTCGGGGTGAGCTTGGAGGTTGAACCTCAGGTGGGTGCGGACAACTACACTATTGATCTCACTCTATCTCCCGAGGTGGTTGAGTTTGATGGATTTGTAAACTATGGATCGCCCGTCATTGGTCCACGTTACGACCCTGCGTCAATTCTAGCCGGGAACCCGTCAGGCGTTTCAACTTTTGTCATCACGCCAAACGTCATGAATCAACCCATCTTCTCCGTGCGCAAAGTCACGACGAGTGTGAGCATTTGGGATGGGCAAACTGTCGCTCTTGGAGGTCTGATTCGTGAGGATGTGCAGAAGGTCAATGACAAGGTGCCTATTCTCGGAGATATCCCACTTGCAGGTCGCTTGTTCCGATCAAATGTAGACCAGAAGATCAAAAAAAACCTCATTGTTTTCGTAACGGCGCGTCTTATGGATGCGGAAGGGCAACCCCTTCTTCAACAGGATGAGGAAGCGGAAGCCGTCGAACCACTCGGCTTACCACAAGATTTGCCGCCACCAGCAATTACAACTCGATCAAGAGGAAAGTAGCTTCCCGACGACTGGCGGATTTCAAATCACGTCTTGTTTGCGGCTAGCAGTTTCTTTCACATCCCGACATGATTTCGATCCGTGAGGACTTTGACGCGGGCGCACCGTCGCCGTTTCAGCGCGAGGTAGAGGGCATTTTTTCGGAGACGGGCATCCTCTCAGGGGCTTCGTCTTTCGAATATCGTGCCGAGCAGCAACGCATGGCTGGAGCCGTGGCCCGGACGATCGAGACTGGTGGACACATGGTGATCGAGGCGGGTACAGGTGTCGGAAAATCTCTTGCCTATCTCGTGCCCGCAGTACTCCACGCAGTGAGAACTAAGCGCAAAGCGGTGGTCTGCACCCACACGATCGCTCTTCAGGAGCAGCTCATGTTCAAAGACATCCCGCTCGTGCAAAAAATCGTCCCCGATGAGTTTGAGGCGGTGCTCTTGAAAGGGCGGCAAAATTACCTTTGCACGACGCGCTTGGCTCGGGCCCTAACGCAGTCGAAGGAATTATTCACCACACCGCAACATGCCGAGCTGGAGCGTATTCGCGAGTGGAGCCTGGAAACGAAGGATGGCTCGCTGAGCGATTTTCTGGAGCAGCCGGACTCTGCTGTGTGGGAAGAGGTTCGCAGCGAGCAGCACCTCTGCACCCCGAAGACCTGCGGTGCAGGCAGCGGGTGCTTTTATCAAAATCTTCGCCGTCGCGTGGCGAATGCCAGAATGGTTGTCCTCAACCATGCGCTTTTTTTCACTCTTCTCAATGGCGTGGAAGATGCCGAAAACCGCACCGGTGGACTTCTCTTCGCAAACGATTTTGTGATTTTTGACGAGGCGCATACGCTCGAGGAAGTCGCTGCACGCCATATTGGCATGGAGGTTTCGCAGCTTGGTCTGCGCCGCGTCATCCAGCGCCTTTACAATCCTCGTAGTAAAAAAGGACTCTTCCAGATGCTCAAAAACGGGCCCGCCTGCCGGGCAGTGAGCGATGTCCTGCCAGTGGCTGATGATTTTTTCCAACAGGTTTCCAAACATTGCACATTCAAAAAAGGGAGGGAATTTCGCGTTCGAGAAGCAGGATTGGCTGAAGGTGGGGCGGTCTGTGGAGCGCTCGCCCGCCTTGGCGAACTCCTAGGCCTTGAGGCTGGAAAATGCGAGAATGAAACTCACATTTCTGAGCTCCAAGAGGCCGCCCGCAAGCTCCGCTCGGCACGGTCGGCGATCACCGACTTTCTTGCACTTGAGGAACCCGACCACGTTTACTGGGTGGAGCAATACGGGCGTACCGAGGAGTTCTGCACGCTGCGTACCGCGCCGGTCAATCTCGCAGAGGCCTTCCGCAGGCTAATCTTCCGAGAAGGGGCCTGCACTGTGCTCACCAGTGCGACACTCTCCACTGGTGCCCCAGATTTATCGTACTTCCGAAATCGTGTGGGGGCAGAAGCCGTTCCCGCCCTCCAGATTGGCAGTCCTTTCGACTACGAGAAGCAAATGAGCCTGCATCTCGTCGAGAAAATGCCCGAACCCAAGGCGCCTGACTACGAGCCGGCTCTCGCCAAGTGGATCGCTCACTTCACGGAAAAAAGCGAGGCCCGCGCGTTTGTGCTGTTTACGAGTTACCAGACGATGCGAGTGGTTGCAGAACTGGTCGAGCCGCATTTTGAAAAAAAAGGCTGGCAGCTTCTCGTCCAAGGGGGAGGAATGCCGCCGCAGCGAATGATAGCCGAGTTTAAGGAAAATTCGCACAGCATCCTCTTTGGCGTTTCCAGTTTCTGGACCGGCGTCGATGTGCCCGGCGAGGCCCTTTCGAGTGTAATCATCACCCGCCTACCCTTTGCCACACCCGACCACCCGCTCACCGAAGCCCGCCTCGAGGCGATCGAAGCCGAAGGTGGACGGGCCTTTGAAAATTACTCCCTGCCCGAGGCGATTCTCAAACTCCGCCAAGGGGTTGGCCGTCTCATCCGAAGCAAGACCGACACGGGCACGATCGTCATTCTCGACAGTCGGATCGTTTCCAAGCCATACGGACGCGCTTTTCTAAAAGCCATGCCGAAATGCCCCGTTGAAATCCACTGACTCGATCTCAAAAAAAAGATTCGACGCGTGGGATTCTCTCCTTCATCCCCGCAGCCAAGCGCCGATGAGGCATTCAACTTTTTCACGGGTGCTCAATTTGATTCGTTTGTGCAGAACAGGAAAACGCTCCCGCTCCATTTTATCGAGGATTCGCTGGTACACGGCACCCATAATGCGAGCAGGGAGGAGAGGATTGAAGTCAACTCTCGGAGGAATGGCTGCAGCAAAGCGGGCTCGAGCCCGGCCGGCTTGGTGCCTCAAAAGCGCGGTGAATGCCGGGCTTGGCTCAAGCTTGAGAATTTCGTTCTCGTCAATGCCGAAGAGGGCGAGATCGTCGAGGGGGAGATAAATCCTGCCTTGCAGGGCATCCTCTCGGATGTCTCTGAGGATGTTTGTGAGTTGAAGCGCGTGGCCAAGATGCATGGCATACGTCTCGCTCGCAGGATCACGACAGCCGAAGATTTTGATCGAAACCAGACCGACGGCTGCGGCTACCCGCCAGCAGTATTGCTCCAAGTCGGCGAAAGATTGAAAGCGCTGCCCGGCGATGTCGGAGGCACAACCTTTGATAATCTCGACCAGAAGCGTGCGGTCAATCGCATGGCGAGTGACGACGTCCTCTAAAACTGGGGGGAGTCCGCTTTGCACGGCCTCCAGCCACGCGCTGAGTTGCTCTCGTCTTTCACCGTCGGTGAGACCCGACCGATCCGCAATATCATCAATGGTTCGGCAAAAGCGGTAAAAAAGCATGGCGTCCTTGCGGCGATCGGCTGGCAGGCAGCGTAACGCAAAGGCGAGGTTCGAGGACTTCGCGCTGGATGCGGGAAGAAGCTCCAGCGTGTTCATCGAGGGGTCATTTCAACAAGCTGGTTTGCAAATGGCTCTAGATCCGTTTTTTCACCATTCCACAGAACGGCTGTTCCAAACTCATCCGCGAGGCGCCGCACCAATGGCAGCAGTAGCGGAGAGGGTGGAGAGACAGCGATTAGCACGGCTGGAGAATGAACAATCGCCCTTGCCAGTGCGACTCTCCAATTCGCTGGCTCGTGAAGTTCTCCAACCGGAACCCCATGCAGGTCGGCCACGCCGGTGAATTCGAGCGCCTTGAGGGTGCGCTCGCGGGCCTCGGCCTCATCTCGCCCGCAGATTCTGAAAAACGGCATCGCGACATTCTCCGCAACGGTAAAGGAGGGCAGCAGATGTGGGTGGGTGAAAAGGTATCCAAACGATGTGTCCCTATGCCGCATCGATTCCGCCACTGGCATTCTCAACACCTCCCGATTCAGCACCTCGAGTCGGCCACTATCAGGCCGTTCGATCATTCCCAGAATGTTCAAGAGGAGATCCGTTCCCTCAGTATCCGCGCCGCAGAATCCCGTGATATCGCCACTCTCAAAAACGGCTGAGAAATCCTTGATAAACGTATTTCTCATCTCATTTGAAGCGGCTCGGCGGCAACTGATGTTCTCGCAGCGGAGGGGGCTCATAGGATATTCTAAACACTGACACCAGAGCGCAGCAGCTTCAATGCGGAAAGCGATATCATCTCATCATCTTTACTTAAATCTTGCTGGATGAGCCATCGGGGGAGCTTTAGGATGCCCTCGTGAGCTACAGAGTTTTTGCCCGCAAATATCGACCTCAGACATTCGCCGAAGTGGTGGGCCAAGAGCACATCACGCGCACACTCCAGAACGCAGTAAATTCCAGCCGACTGGCTCAAGCTTACCTCTTCGTGGGCCCACGAGGCATCGGCAAAACTTCCACTGCACGCATCCTTGCCAAGGCGTTGAACTGTGAGAATGGCCCGACTTCAGAGCCCTGTGGAAAGTGCCCGGCCTGCCTGGAAATCGCCGATGGACGTAGCTTAGACGTCATTGAGATCGATGGCGCCAGCAATAATGGCGTGGAAAATATCCGCGATTTGCGAGAGAGCGCGGCCTACGCACCGACGCGCGGAAAATTTAAAATCTACCTCATCGACGAGGTCCACATGCTGAGCACAGGCGCTTTCAATGCCCTTCTCAAAACGCTCGAGGAACCACCTCTCCATGTGAAGTTCATCTTTGCCACAACCGAGGCACAAAAAGTTCCCGCTACTATCACAAGTCGCTGCCAGCGTTTTGACCTGCGTCGCATTCCCGCGCCACTCATCAAAAAGCACCTCCTCTTCATCGCAGAGTGCGAAAAAATCCGCTTGGACGAGGATGCCGCCGATGCCATCGCGCGTGGAGCAGAGGGCGGATTGCGCGATGCCGAGAGCATGCTCGACCAAATGGTGGCATTCTGCGGGGAGCACATTCGCTCGGGCGATGTGATGGATGTTTTTGGTTTCACCCCTCACGAGGTGGTGGTGCAGCTCGTGAATAGTCTTTTTTCCGGGAACGCCGGCTCCGCCCTCGATACGGTTGCCGAGCAATCAGAGCTTGGTAAGGACCTCTCCCGCCTCACAGGAGAAGTTGTGTCGCACTTGCGTGACCTTCTGGTTAGCCAAGCCACAGGAGGTGAGTGCCTCATCTCCCAAGGAAAATTACTGGATTTGGTGGAGCACTTCAGCGCGGCGGAATCCTCCATGAAATGGGTGGCCGACAAGAAACTCCAGCTTGATGTCGCCGTGATCAAAGCGCTCCACCTCCTCGATGAGACAAGCCTCACGGATGTGATCGAAACGCTCTCGGGACTCTACAACGGAGAACCTCCGGCCCAACGTCCGGAGCGATCGATCAAAGCTCCGTCAATGCCGATAAAGGAACCATCACAGCCAACCCTCCCACTGTCCTCCGCCCCAAGCACGCCGTTGCAAAGCGCGCCGGTGGAAAAAGCGCCGGTGGAAAAAGCGCCGGTGGAAGCCACCCCCAATCTGAAAATTGAGCTTTTCGAATCGCTGCCCACTCAGCCGCCTGTGGTTCGCACTCCACCGCCCGTGCTACCCAAGACTCCGTCGCCTGCGCCTACCGCTGCACCGATGGATGCCGGTCTCTGCTGGGAACGGATCGCGGCCGAGTTTTCGAAAAATTCTGTGATCCGTTTTGGCTGGTTCCGAGAAGGCGTTTTTGGATGCCTCGAAAATGGCCGCATGACCATCCGGTTTCCTGCCGCCCTCCGAGAAGCCGGCAGCTCGATGTTCATGGAGAAGGGGATCAAGGATATCGAAGTCCGCCTGCTCCAAGATTTGGGTCAACCAGTTAAAATTTTCTTCGAGTTCGATGAGAGTCTGCAGGCTTCAGCTCCCCAGCCCGAACCGGAGCCCGAACCGGAGCCCGAGCCTCCAAAAATCCCCGATCCGGTTACCGTGCAGCCTCCCGCGGATCCGATGGCGGAATTTCTCAATGATCCACTCATCGAAAAAGCCCTCGAAATTTTTAAGGGGACCCTACAAACTCAGAAATCATGAATATTGCTAAAATGCTGAAAGAAGCGCAACGCATGCAGGAACGCATGGCCGAGGCGCAAACCCTACTGGCCAGTCAAAAAGTGGAAGTCACCACCGGCGGCGGTAAGGTGAAGGTTACAGCCACAGGCGCGGGCGAGGTGACGTCTATCAAGATTGACCCACAGGTTGTGGATCCAACCGATGTCGAGATGCTTGAAGACTTGGTTCTCACCGCTGTGAGGCAGGCCATCGAGGACGCTAAAAAACTCGCTGGCGACGAGATGGGCAAACTCACAGGCGGAATGAAAATTCCCGGCCTCTCAATGTAATGTCAGTTTGTTCCGACCAATGGATTCGCCGCATGGCGGTGGAACGAGGCATGATCGAGCCATTTGTGAATGGTCAGATCAAATTAAACGATTCGGGTGGGCGCGTCATCAGCTACGGCCTCTCGAGCTATGGTTACGACTTGCGTGTCTCAAACGAGTTTAAGGTTTTTACAAATGTTTTTAGCAGTGTGGTGGACCCGAAGGCCTTCGATGATCGTTCGTTTGTGGATATGGAAACCGATGTCTGTGTTGTGCCTCCAAACTCCTTTGCCCTCGCTCGCAGCGTGGAATACTTCCGTATTCCTCGGGAAGTCCTCACGATTTGCGTTGGCAAATCAACCTACGCGCGGTGCGGGATCATTGTGAATGTGACGCCCTTCGAACCCGAATGGGAGGGCCATGTCACACTCGAAATCTCAAATACCACACCCCTGCCTGCCCGCATCTATGCAAACGAGGGCCTAGCTCAAGTCGTATTTTTTCAAGCTGAACAGACTTGCGAAACAAGCTACGCCGACCGTGCTGGAAAATACATGGGCCAGCGTGGAATCACGATCCCGAGGATGTAGCAACCTCCCGCGACGTAGTTGGGTAGGGGGAATGTCTTAAAAATGGATTACGACTTCATCGTCATTGGTGGGGGTAGCGCAGGTTACGCTGCTGCAAGGACAGCCGTGGGTTTCGGCCTTCGAGTTGCGGTAATCGAGGGCGGTCGCGAGGTTGGCGGCCTCTGCATCCTGCGCGGGTGCATGCCGAGTAAAACGCTGCTCGAGTCCGCGCGCCGATTCCGCATTCTAAGCCACGCAGCGGAATTTGGCCTTGCGTGTGACAACCCCCGCTTCGATGCATCTGCCATCATTCAACGAAAAAAGCGCCTCATAGAGGAATTTGCTGACTACAGAAAAAGCCAACTCGAGTCGGGTAAATTTGTTTTTTGTCGTGGCTCTGCGGAGTTTTTGGATGAGCGCATGGTCCGTGTGTCAATGGTGGACGGGTCCACAACCACCATGCAGGGAAAATCTTTTCTCATTGCCACCGGGTCCGAAATTTCTACTCCTCCCGTTCCAGGACTGGCAGAAGCCCGATGCCTGACGAGTGATGTCCTCCTCGATCTTGAGGAAATTCCCAGCTCGATCATTGTTTTAGGAGCTGGTCCGGTTGCCTTGGAGATGGCCTCCTACTGCCGTGCATTTGGTGCCGAGGTCACAATCATTCAGCGTGGACCGCACATTCTGCGTGGCAGCGATACTGATATGGCGTCTGTTTTGGAAGAGGGGTTGAGGGCCGACGGCATCGCCATACACACTGGCACGAAATTGGTACAGGTGGAACGAGCGAGCAGTACCATGAGCGTCGTTTTTGAAAAGAATGGCCAAACCAGCACGCTTCACGCATCGCATGTTCTAAATGCCCTCGGACGCACCCCTGCACTCAATGGCCTCGAGGTGCTTGGGCTGGAAAAAATCGGCGGGCGAATCAAAGTGAGCCCCACGCAGGCGACATGCATCCCTCACATTTTTGCAGCGGGAGACGTATGCGGTGGCCTCGAGGTCGTGCACGTCGCAATCCAGCAAGGGGAGATCGCTGCAGCCAACGCTGCATTACAGCTTGGTCAACGCCAAGGGGAGTTGCGGTGCATGGACTACCGATTGAAACTTTTTGCCGTTTTCTCGGATCCTCAATTCGCCAGCGTTGGAGCGACTGAAGCAGAGTTGACTGCCGCTGGGACTCCATTCCTCACGGCAACTTATCCATTTGCCGACCATGGAAAATCTCTTCTCATGGGAGAAACTAGGGGATCCGTGAAGCTCACGGCATCACTCGCCACTGGAGAAATCCTCGGCGGTGTGGTCGTTGGTCCTGAGGCCTCGGAGCTTATCCACGAGGTCACCGTCGCGATGCGCTACCGATCCACTGTGAGCGAGTTTGCAGCCATTCCCCACTACCACCCGACACTTTCCGAGATCTGGACCTACCCGGCCGAGGAGATCGCAGATCAGATAACCCCAGATTAATCCCCCAAGCTGTATCCTCCGAGGCTACTCAGCCTGCCGAAGGCACCGTGCCTTCCAACACATTTTTTTGAAGGACGCTGGATAAAAGTGGAGTGCACTTCTCCAACCAAAAAAATGAACGATCGTCGAAAAAAATGGTTCGCCCAGTCTGTGACCCGACTCTTCTACGAGGTGTGGGTATTGATGGGAAATAGTGCTGGCCTAGCATGGGAAACGAGGTGTTGGAATTTCACCTTAAATCACCATGCCGACGCGAGATGGATCAAGCTCTCGGCGCGCGTCGAGGAGACTCCCTTCTACGTTTTCTTGTTCCAAATTGCCCTTTCGTTGGAGGGCCGCGTTGTCATTTCGCACGTTATCTCAGCGGATGGCGCTTGGTCTTCCTTCTCTCCCTGCCTCTAAACATATGATCTATCCGTATTGCGCCAATGAAAAATGACACCGGGAAGAGAAAGTCGTTGCGTCACGATTCATGACACCCGGCGATTGTTAAATTTGTGTGTGTTTTTGTAAGTGCTGAGGTGG
>VFJO01000164.1 GCA_009886045.1 Verrucomicrobiota bacterium | reverse complement strand
TTGGAAACTTGGCTCGACGAGGCCCACGGATTTTGCCCGCTTCGAGAACAAGTGGCCTCAAAAATCTTGGCCGATGCGCTGCATCACTTCGACGGTGAACGCTACATTCTGGATGCGTTCGTCATCATGCCGAACCATGTGCACGCAATTTTCAAACCTCTAAAGGATCATGATGTCACCGCCATCCTCCATTCCTGGAAATCCTACACGGCCAAAAAAATCAACGAGGCCACCGGCCGAACAGGATCGCTTTGGCAACACGAATCGTTCGACCACCTCATCCGAAGCGCCGAGCAGTTGGAAACACTGCGGCGCTACATTCGAGACAATCCAGCGCGAGCCGGTTTGAAAGAAGGGTTTCACTTGGGATGCGGGCTGGGGATTGAGACCGCGCCCGAGACGGGCGGCTCCACCCTGGAGCCATGCGAGACGCATGCTCCCACGCCGCCATGCAGGGTCAACCTGATCGTGATCGGGACGCGAAAAGCAAGCGGCGATTACCGTGCGGGCATTGCGCGTCATTTGGCACTTGCTGTGACGGCCGCAGACCACTGGCACTTGGACACGGGATGCCGCGTGGTTGGCGTTGATCTGGCTGGCTATGAAGACGAATCCACCCGTGCCCACTATTTCCGCGAGGAATTCACAGCCATCCACCGCTGCGGGCTTGCGCTCACTGTGCATGCCGGGGAGAACGATGATGCCGAGGGCATCTGGAGCGCGGTATTCGACTTGAACGCCCGCCGCCTTGGTCATGCACTCCACTTGGAAGAGTGCCCCGAGCTCCTCCGTTCCGTTGCCGCCCGCGGGATCGGGGTGGAGATGTGCCCGTATGCCAATTTCCAAATCAAAGGCTTTCTTCCCATGGTGGGCGCCTCCAGATATCCTCTCAAAAAATACCTCGAAGAGGGGGTCAAAGTCACAGTAAACACCGACAATATCGGAATTTCGTCCGCCACCCTCACGGACAATTTTTTATTCCTCACCACCCTGTGTCCAGATTTGACCCGCATGGATGTGTTGAAACTTTTGCGAAATGCCATCGACTCGGCATTTCTCCCTCCCGCTGAAAAAATCAGTCTTCTTGCAGGAGTGGCGGCCCAAATACCGAGACCATAAATCCGTCCATGTCGCCGGACATCTGCGTTGTGGCTTTTTGGCGATGTTTTTTGTTAGGGTCCTCGCATGAACGAGTCAAAAATCATCTGCCCCCACTGCCACACAGAGATGCCGCTCAGTGAGGCAGTTTCGCACCAAATCCGCCAAGACTTTGAGGCCCGCTTCGAGATCGAACGCAACAAACTCAATGCGGTTATCGCGGATCGCGAAACCAAACTTGCCGACGAAAAAGCCGCCTTGGATAAACAGAAGCTCGATGTCGAAAAACAGATCGCAGATAAATTAGATACCGAGCGCGAGAAAATCGCCGCCGAAGCCACCCGGCAAGCAGGAGAGTCCGTGGCTCGCGAAGTCACTGAACTCAAGGCGCAGCTCGAACAAAAAAGCCAGAGCTTGGAGTCCGCCAGAAAAACCGAGAAAGCACTCGCCAAGGAGAAAGCGGACCTCCAGCAAGCCAAAGACGACTTCGATCTCGAGATGCAACGCACACTGCAGGCAGAGCGCTCAAAAATCGCGGAGGCTGCGGCCAAGAAAGAAAAAGAAAAATCCAGTCTGGAATTGGCCGAACTCAATACCCGTCTTACGGAACAGGCTGGCGCCTTGAAGGCTGCCAAGAAAACTGAATTCGACCTGCTCCGCGAAAAAACCAAACTCGAGGAAGCAAAGGAAAACCTCGCACTCGAAGTCCAGCGCACACTCTCCCAGGAACGCGGGAAAATCGCTGATGAGGCCCGCAAACAAGGAGCCGAGCAGGAACGCCTCGCCACCGCCGACAAGGACAACATCATTCGCCAACTCCAAGAAAAAATCTCCGAACTCAAGCAGAGCGCCGAGCAGGGCTCGATGCAGGCCCAAGGAGAAACTCTGGAACTCGAAATCGAAAACACGCTCGCCGAGGCCTTCCCGCACGACGAAATCGTCGAGGTTAAAAAAGGCCAACTCGGAGCGGACATCATCCACCGCGTGCGAACCCGCCAAGGCGGCGAGTGCGGCAAAATCGTCTGGGAAGCCAAACGCGCCAAGACATGGTCCGCAAAGTGGATTAAAAAACTCAAGGACGACCAACGCGAAGAGAAGGCAGATATCGCCGTAATCGTCACCACCTGCCCGCCAGATGGCATCTCGACTATCGCCCTCCACGAGGGCGTGTGGGTATGCGAACCGCCCTACGCCATCGCTCTCGCAACAGCCCTTCGGCAGGGCCTTATCCAAGCAGCCACCCAGCGCGTCCAACAAGAAAACCGCGCCGACAAAATGTCGCAAATCTACGACCATCTCTGCAGCACAGAATTCCGCCAAACCATCGAATCCATCGTCGATTCGTTCCTCGGCCTCAAACGCCAACTCGACGCCGAGAAGACAGCCATGACGAAACAATGGAAGGAACGCGAAGCCCAGCTCACCAGAGCCGCCAGTGGCATGGCGGGACTCTACGGCGGCATCCAAGGCATTGCAGGCCGCGAAGCCCTTCCCGAAATCAAGAACCTCTCGCTGCCCGCCGCTTGAGACGGCCTCATGAAAACCCATCTCATCATGACGGTCGGCACGGGCACAGCCGGTCCCCACTCAAATCTCGTTCTCGGTCTTCGAAACACCCTCGCCATCGTCCAACCCGACAGCTACTGGCTCATTCCCAGCGCCTCGCCGGACTCGATCGCCGTGGCCGATCTGGTGCGGGAACTCCACCCCCAAGGCTTCGAGCCCTGGAGTCCTTCCACGGCCTACCACGCTATCGACCTCCACGACTCGATACGCCATTGCCGCGACACCGTGGCGGAGGTCCTGCGCCAGGTGCAAACACTCTGCAAGACCGGTGGGCGTATTCTGGTGAACCCCACTTCAGGGACAAAGCAGATGTCCGCCGGGGCGACTCTTGCCGCACTCGATCTCGAAGCCGGTGAAATCCAGTTCACCGTGGGCGAGCGGGCGGACGGAGTTGTCATGACTGGCAGCGAGAGGCTGGAGCGCTTCGAACCCTCGGAGGTCTTTATCTCACGCGACCTTCGGATCGCGGAGGAACTCTCCCGCGCGGGCTCCCACTTCGCCGCACACCGCCTCCTCTCGCGCTACTCCCGCTCTCTCACCCTCAATGCCCTCGATCTTCGAGTCGTTGGTGGTTCGGAAAACGAAAAGCTCAAGCCCCTCGTTCTCGCACACGAGCTCTCATCCCTCGCCCTCTGCCTCCACGAGTGGGAGCGCCAGAACTACGAGGCCGCCCGGCAACTCGCCGCAAAATGCAATCTCCCCCAGCTGGTCTCCGTCCGGACGCCGCTGCAGCAACTCGCCGAGGCGGCAAAAACCGCTAAACCCAACGCTGTCATCGTAGCCGATCTGCTCCACACCGGGTCCATCCTCCACCAGCGAGGAGACTACGAGAGCTCGCTTTTCATCGTCTGCAAAGCGTTAGAGGGAGCCATGCGGCTGCGCCTGATGCAAAGCACCGGCCTCTACGATCCCTACAGCCTCGAGACACTGCGCACCCTACCCGTCAAGACCTCGCTTATCCAACGCTGCGAAGCCACATCGCATGATGGAGTCACAACCGTGCTCGGCCTCAACCAGGTTGTTGAACTCCTCTCCTGTCTGGCATGCCCGCTCGCAGCCGATTACCGCACCGAGCGCCACCTTGCTGGCCTCGTGCGGCTCCGCAACGAATATACCCACGCGATCCGCCATATTGAACAACGCGAGTCTCAAGCATTCCAAGACCTCGTTGCCCTCCTCTTGAAAAAGCACCTTTCATTGCCATCGGCACCCGTCCGCCCCAGCATGTCGTCATGCCTCCCGGAATAAAAAAAGACACAGCCCCCACTGTGACACTCCTTGCCGTCATCGGCATGTCGCCCGCCATCCTCACCGAGACAATCTGGGCGCTGGCCCATATGGAAGGCATCATCCCTGCGCGCATCATTGCCGTGACCACCACGGTAGGCCGCAGTAAGCTCAAGGCCCTCTGGAAGCCGGTCCCCGCGCTCGGAGGCATTTCCCCCTGGAACGCCCTCCGCGCAAATCTTGAGGGCGCCGGACATCAGCTCGCAGGCCAACTCCGCTTCGGGGAAACCGCCGATGATATCCGCGTCATCACACGCCCCGCCCCCGCCACCGGTCAATCTCTGGAGCTTGAGGACATACGCACCGTCGCCGACAATAATGCCACCGCCGAGTTCATTCTCGAGCAGGTGCGTGGCATTGTTTTCAATCCCGACACCCGCCTCATTGCTTCCATTGCCGGCGGGCGCAAGACCATGGGAACCC
>VFJO01000312.1 GCA_009886045.1 Verrucomicrobiota bacterium | reverse complement strand
TTTCTCAAAGTGAGTCCAGCTAAAAATATCCGGTTCTTTTTAGAAAAAATGGTGACGAGGGCTACCTGAGCAGTTACGATTTCCTAACCGTATGAAAACAATTCCAAATAGCCCCGCCGCACGCGTGCGATTCTTGAAAACAATTCCAAATAGCCCCGCCGCACGCGTGCGATTCTGTGGTTCTATTGGAAAAACGTTTCCAATCTTCATCGCTCTGTTTGGTTCGTCTTTATTGCTGCCGGTCTTGGCCGAACCCGCGGCCTTGAGCCAGACAAAGGAACTTCCCTTGGCGTCTTACAATGTTGTTTGGGAAAGCCAGAGCAAGGGTTCCACGGATTCGATGCCGCTCGCGGGTGGCAATCTCGGACTCAATGTCTGGGTGGAGAACAACGACCTGATGTTTCTTATCGGCAGTCCGAACTGCATGGATGATAGAGGCATGCAGGTGAAACTCGGTCTGGTCCGCCTGCGCTTCGACCAAGCGGTTTTCACCAAGGATTTCCGCCAGGAACTCCGGTTGTTAGAGAGCGAGATCATCGTCAGCGGCCACAGTCCCTCCGGCGGCAAGGTCGAGGTCAAACTGTGGTGCGAGGTCAATCGACCGGTTATTCATGTTGATATGAATTCGGGCGAGCCCCGCACGCTCACCACATCCTATGAAACGTGGTCCGGCTATCAGGCATCCCATCAAGAAGGAGGCTTCGAGTGGGTCAAACGCCTGCCCGAGGAAAATCCGCGGAGGATGCAAGACATGAAGTCGCAAGGCATGGCGGACTTTGCCAAATCCATCCCCGACCCGCTTTCAAAACTCACTCTCGGCGGACGCCTGGATGCGCCAGGCCTGGTCGCACTGCCGGATTCCAAGGGGAAATTCAACAATCTGGACACCCAGGTCACCTCGGTTGCCACGAAAAATCCGGTTTCCGGGATCAACCTCACGTTCACCCTGCGCATGGAGCAGGACGATTCTCTCGCATCATGGAAATCCGCGCTCGCAGCATCTGCGGCACAGGTCAAGGCGTCCACGAGCGAATCACGCGCGGCCACATTGGATTGGTGGAAATCATTCTGGAACCGTAGCCACATCTCCATCGCGGCAAACTCCGCCAAGGAGCGCGCGCAGGATCTGCCGTGGCAAACGGGCAGGAACTATCAACTCGTCCGCTACACCATGGCTGCCAACACCACCGGCCGCGCCATGACCTTGTTCAATGGCGGAATCTTCGCCTGCGCCGGCAATCCCGACAAACGCAACTGGGATTACACCCAGTTCATGGCGCAGAACCAACGCCTGGTTTACTGGCCGATGCTGCGCGCCGGAGACTTCGACCTGCTCAAGGTGGCCACGGATTTCTATCAGGACCGCACCGCCATGAACCGCATGCACGCGCGGAAATTCTGGGATGTCGAGGGCGTCACCTATCCTGAAGCTTTGAATATTTTCGGTCTTGCTGCCATCGGCACCGATGGCGATGGACGCTGCAAACCCAAGCATCTGCTCTATCACTACACGTCCGGCATGGAGTTCGCCCTCATGATGTTGGAGATGGAGCGCTACACCGGCAAGGCGATCGACGGCTACATTGAACCCGCTCTTGGCTTCATTTCCTATTACGACGAGTATTATCAGAAATCCACTCTCAAGCGGACCGGCAAGTCACTCGATGAAAAGGGCCGACTCGTCATCTATCCCAGTGACGCCTGCGAACCGTATCACGGCTGCACGAACAACACCGACGTCATCGCCGGCCTCACCGCGCTTAGCCGCGAGCTTCTCGCCCTGCCGTCCGGACGCCTGACCACCGAACAGAAGACTTACATCGAAGGCTTTCGCGCACGCATCCCCGAATTCCCGATGGAGGAGAAAGACGGCAGGAAGTTTTACGCCGCCGCCAAATCATGGGAATGGGTGATGAAAAACGGCAACATGGACTTCCCGCAAATGTATGTCTGTTTCCCGTTCTCCATCCTCTCGCTCGGCCGCAGTGATATGAGTGTGGTTCAAAACACCTGGGATCTCAGCCCGATCGAGCCCTCCATCCAGCATCAGAACCAATGTTGGTATCAATCCGCAATCAATCTCGCGCGCATGGGACAAGCGTCGCAAGCGTCAGCCCTCACTGTGGAGAAATTCAACCATCCCGGCTACCGTTTTCCGACGTTCTATTTCACCCGTTACTCCGGCGGCAAAGGAAGTTTCTGTCACAGCCCGGACATGGACCATGGTGGCACCGCCATGACCGCCCTTCAGGAGATGCTGATGCAAACCGACGGGAAACGTATCCTGCTCGGCCCCGCATGGCCGAAAGACTGGAACTGCTCATTCAAACTATGTGCTCCCTATCAGACCACCGTCAGCGGCCGCGTCACCGGGGGCAAAGTGATCGTGGATGCTGTTAGCCCGGAGTCCCGGCGGGCGGACATCCAGATATTCCCCCTCGCGGAAACGTTCAGCGGTGCGACGCATGCCGGTGATGCTGTAGAAAAACGGATCCTTTGGTCGGATGCACCGGTGGCATTCGATCAGAGACAGACCGAGAACATGCGCTACGCCGCAGAACATTGGTCCAAGAATGTATTCCCCATTGGCAACGGCCGCTTGGGTTGCACCGTGTTCGGCGAGCCGAAAAAAGAGCGGATCCAGTTCAACGAGGACTCGTTGTGGGTTGGCAACGAGGACTGCACCGGCGGCTACCTGATCCTACCTCGAAAAACCGTGAGGGGCTCACTAAAGAAAGAGACCCGAAATGGAAAAAACACAAAGCAGGTATGCGCGGCGCTACGACCGCGAATT
>VFJO01000265.1 GCA_009886045.1 Verrucomicrobiota bacterium | reverse complement strand
CAACCCCCAACTCCTCCTGAACCTCTCGGGCACCTAAACAAAAAACAGCCACTGCCCGCTCAAAAATCCCCGAGCCATCACCCGCTCGCGCCTACCTGAGTAGTTACGAATTAGGATTTCTTGGAGGTGACGCATGGTTCGGCCGCACCACTCTTTCTTTGCAATATTGGCGTTCCTCTGCTCATCTAATCGACTATGCCAGCAGTAAGACTGGCAAGCACTTACCAGCGTGGAGCGCCTTTACGCGGAGCGTCGGCAACAGTGGTGATGTTGGGATTTGGCATGAGACCTATTCCATCAAAGAGGGCACTTACGAAACCATCTATCACAACATGCCCCCTTTTGGCCTTGGCAGTGTGGGCATCCTCACTCCTGCTACTGGTCGTTACCAGTCAGCTAACGATCGAATCCGCAGCTAGGTTGAATACAGCCGAACGTTAAAGGGTGTAGCGGAGGCGAGGCACGAGCCCTCCGACTGCACCCATGGTTGAACAAGCCCGGTTTGTAAGGGGGAGGCAGGGCGTATGCGGTTTATGTTTGAAACGGGACTCTGGGGAGTGGAGGGCAAGCCGGTTGGGCTTGGAAAGTGGCCTCGTCGGTCGCTCTCGAAAGAGGAAGGCAAGGCATTTTCAGCCTCCAAGGCCAGTTTGGCGCTGGCCATTTCCTGTCTCCGCTGAGCTTTTGAATGTTTTTGTCCACGAAGCTGCGGGGCTTGATCCGTGATTTTGAAATAAGCCGTCTATTTTGGAACCGTTTGAAGTGGAGTGTCATGTCGCGCATGGGGTGTCCCGGGGCGGGTCGCGTCCCATTTTCCAGCGGGCGAGGATTCGCTCGAGGGGTGCCATTTCCTGTTTGCAGCAGGGACAAACGGGGGCGGGTTTGGGGGCGGGTGGTTCTTCCGCGTCAAGGATCAGCGGGATGCCGGTGTGGAAGGCGAGGCGTTCGCGTTGGAGTTTGGCGGCGGGATGGCCGTAGCCGTAGCGGCGGATGGCGCGCAGGCCGATGGGCAGGACATGGCGCAGGTAGCGGGGAACAAACTCAACGCCGGAAAGGGTTTCGGTTCGCTTGGCGTTTCCATGGGCGCGGTCTTTCCACGAAAAGGTGACCGTCGTTTCGCTGACAGCCAGAATGCGCGCGTCGGAGATGCCTGTGCGGCAAACATACCTGCCCAAATACTGGATGATGCGTTGGCCGTCGCCGAATGCGAACTGGGGGTCAGGGTTCATTTTCTTTCAATTTTTGATACTTCAGTGCGAACTGGGGGTCAGGGTTCATTTTCTTTCAATTTTTGATACTTCAGGGCAAGCAGCTCCGCTTATCGTTGCGCCATTCGGGTCAGCAACTGTCTTATTGACATGATCGTCTGATTTCGTTTGTTGAGCGCGAAGCCAAGATAAGTTCGAATTGAACCATCCCTGCTGTCATCGGGCGCAAAAAAACATTCGATAGAAAATATTCGCTTTGCCCGATTTTCCGGATAGAATTCTCTCATGACCACGCAAGAGATCAGAACCCTGCCAACCGATGAGAAAGTTCGGATCATGGCGGCAATTTGGGAAGATATGCGTGATCACTACGAGGAAGCGCCTATTTCCCAAGAGGTAATCGAACTTTTGAAAGAGCGCCAAGCACGCGTTGACCGTGGCGAAACCCAGCTTCTCGATTGGGATAAAGTGAAGTTCGCAATCGGACGCGGATGAAGAAAATTCTCATTTCAGAGGATGCCTTCGGTGACCTCAATGAGGGTTTCCTATTTTACGAGGCACAGGATTTTGGGCTTGGCGATTACTTTACCGCGTGTTTGCGTGCTGACATCGAAGGACTGAAGGTCACAGCAGGCATTCACAGAGAGGTTCAGGGATTTCACAGGCTTCTGAGCCGAGTATTTCCTCACGGCATTTTCTACACGGTGCAAGCTGATGAGGTTACCATCTTGGCAGTGATCGATCTACGTCGAAACCCCGATTTGATAACCACTCGACTCAAGAAAAGATAGGTCGACAATGCAATCCCTCGAATGGCTACCTGCGTCATGCATTCTGCTTCGGTGGGAACTGGGGGTCAGTGTTGAATGGCGCTAACTTAAGCTCGGTTTGGGACGTTTCGCCGGGGTGGGGCTTTGGGATTTCTGGGGCAGCGCAAAAATGATTTTTTGGGAGATGGCCCGCATTTCGTCGATGATGGCGTCCATCTTTCGCTGATTGTTTATGGCCTGCTTCATGAGGTCGGCTTGTTCAGCGCTCAGACCACGACTGACCGTTTTTCCTGAAACTTTTCGCGTCCAGCGCCAAGCTGACGGGGGTTGTGGCATCACGCTCCCCTGACTAAGCAAAGTGAAGCTGCCAAGTTCTTTGGCCAGCTCTTGGCATCGGTCTTTAAGTCTCTTTATCTCAGCTTCGCTCATGGAGTTTCTTTATTTTTCTCTCATTTATTTCTTGATGTCAAGCATGCGTATCTATACGCTTTTCTTTTTATGAGACATACCACTCCTTTTCTTCCATCCTTCGGTCCATTGCTTTTCGGTCGCAGCCCCAAATCCGAACAAGCCAAAGCACTCGAAAAGCTCAATTCCACCAACACCTTGGGCGATCTTAAATCGGTCTGCGCTGATTCCATTCCAGACGAACTTTTGTCCCCCGCAGCCAAAGGAGCCCACAGCCGTCAGCGCCAATACAGTCTTCCCGTTCTTTTCTGGGCCTTTCTGGCTCAAGTTGCTTTCACCCAATACTCCTCGTCGCGAGATCGTCCGGCGCGTGCAAGCCTGGCGCGCCGCTTCCGATGCCGAATTTCAATCCTCTCCCCAAACCGTCGCCTACTGCAAAGCCGGCGCAAAGATTCCCGAAAAAACCCTCGCCAAAATCTCCAAAACCGTCGCCGACCGCTGCGAACGCAACACCCCCGAAGACGCCCTCTGGAAAGGACGCCATGTCAAGATCATCGACGGCACAACCATCTCCATGCCAGACACTCCCCTCAACCAAAAGGACT
>VFJO01000224.1 GCA_009886045.1 Verrucomicrobiota bacterium | reverse complement strand
GGCGATGCGGATCGCTAACGCTCCCGCACCGCCGCTCAGGCCCCCACGAAAAATTCAGCAGCAAACAATAGTGAGAGCGAGAGCCTGCCGCCTGTAGAGCTTGGAATAATGGGCGTCTGCGGTTTTCTGTGTCCTTTTTGGAGAGGGTGCGCAATCTAACATTGCGTGCCCTGAAAAATGCCGCGTAGCTGCCACGCAAGTTTTTTTAGAGGGCCCAGAAATTATCTATAACCAGTTGGGGGAGAGTGGTGCAGCCATGTGGAGTCGAACCACAAACCTTCTGATCCGTAGTCAGATGCTCTATCCAATTGAGCTATGGCTGCTTGGTGGAAGGCATCAAATAAAACTCGATAATGGGGAATAAGTCAATTGAGATTTCAAAAAAAGTTTCATTCGGAATTCGACGGGACGCTTGTTAGGGTAGGGGTGCTCCTTCAATTCAATTCGAACCAACCTGAGGTTTTTTGTGTTCACTAAAATTTTTACTCATCAGAACACGGTCGTCCTTTTTTTGTTTGTCCTTCTCTGTGCCTTTTGGGCATTGCTTTCACAGGTTCCATATGTGCCGATTCTGAAGCAAGGAGGGTTTCTTGGTCCGGACGGCTTTCTTTGTTCTCTCGAGGATAGGACGATCGATGCGAGGATCAGTGCTCGAGGATCGATGGATGCGCCAGTCAAGGTTTGCTATGTGGATGTTGATACGGAGGCGATCACTCGGCTTGGGAATTTTCCTTGGAACCGTGAGTATTTTGCAACGGCTCTTAATGCACTTTTTGACCATGGCCATATTAAAGCGGCCGGGATGGACTTTGTTTTTTCGGCAGCGGGAGTTTCTGCCGGCCGGCGTGAAGAAGCCGAGGCGGGAAATCGGGCGCTTGGGAAATCTCTTCACAAAAACAAGAACGTCGTGGTGGCGGCCACATTCCTTGCTAAAAAAAACTTCCCTTTTATGTTCGAGCGCCGTGCGTCTCAACCTGAAGATGAGCTTCCGGAAATGCCGGAGTTTCCGATTGTGGGGCCGACTTGGGGGCACGTCGGTCTCATCGATGCGATTGGAAGTGATGTGCGCTACATTCCGTTTTTTGCAAAAACTTCGAGCCACACTTATTTTCCACTCTCACTGAAGTTGGCGCTTTTTTATTGGGGTCTGGATGACTCTGCAGTTGATATCGAGGAGGACGAGCTAGTGGTGAGAAATCCCGAGGGTGTAGAAGTGGCATGTGTTCCGCTCGTAATGAGGCAACTTGCTGAGCCCAATTGGTTCAGTGCTTGGATGGAAAAAGACCACCACGCTAGTATTCTAAAGGTTATTGCCTTTGGTCAGGCGGCTGATCACGGCACGGGGGAGGAAAAGAAAATGGCTCGTGAATTTTTCGAGCCTTTCAAAGATAGCGTAGTCCTTATCGGCCCGGTGGATCCGTTGCTTAAGGACATCGGCACGATGCCGCTTAACGGTTCGCAGCCTGTTCCTCTCGTCTCCGTGCATGGGAATCTTTTCAAGACGCTCATCACGGGACGCTTTATTGAGCGTCCACCGGTATGGGTTAACTGTGTGCTAATTTTCGCGCTCGGTTTTGGAGCAGCGCTTTTCAGTATTGTTCCTCAGCGCTTTCAAGACGCTGCTAAGATTGTTGGTGGGCTAGTGTTTGTTGGCTACATCGTGGCGGGTTTCCTGCTTTTTGCCTCGAACGATCTGATCATTCCGCTTGTGGCACCGCTTGGCGCGGCCGTTTCATGCACCTTCGTCGGGTCGCTGATGCACTTGGCTATCGAGCAAAAGCAAAAACGTCGCATTAAGGGAATGTTTGGCACCTACCTCTCGCATGAACTCGTCGAGAAGATGATCGAAAGTGGTGAGGAACCTCAACTGGGTGGCATTGATGCCGAGATAACTGCATTTTTTTCCGATGTGCAGGGGTTTTCCAGCTTCTCTGAGTTGCTCACGCCTCAGCAACTTGTGTCCCTCATGAATGAATATCTTACTGCTATGACGGATATTCTCATGGAAGAGGAATGCTACGTGGACAAGTATATTGGCGATGCGATTGTTGGGATTTTTAATTCGCCGATCGAGTTGAAGGATCATGCGTTCAAGGCCTGTATTACCACGCAGTTGCTCCACAAGCGTCTTGCAGAAATGCGCCTCAAGTGGGCCTCGGAAGGCGATAAGTGGCCTCCGTTTGTTTCAAAAATGCAGGTCCGGATCGGCTTGAATACTGGCTTCGCCACGGTCGGAAATATGGGATCTCAGAAGAGATTCAATTACACAATGATGGGGGATTCTGTGAACCTCGCGGCCCGGTGTGAGAGCGGGGCGAAAGCTTATGGCGTCTACACCATGGTGACTGGTGAAACGAAGCGTGCGGCAGAAGCCGCAGGTGATGACTGTGTTTTCCGTTTTTTGGATAAGGTGATAGTTAAAGGTCGCCGTGAGCCTGTGGAGATGTACGAGATTGTTTGCTTGCGGAAGGATTTGGATGAGGGAACGATTCTCTGTCTCAGCCTCTACGCCGAAGGAGTCGAGCACTACCAGGCTCAAAGGTGGGCTTCAGCGCTCAATAGCTTCGAGAAATCCTCGGCTCTGGAACGCAACCGAGCGGAGCAGAACCCCAATGCCCCCACGACACCATCTCTGCTGATGATCGAGCGCACACGTGATCTCATGGAGCATCCGCCCGGCGAGGGGTGGAATGGCGTTTATGTGATGAAGGGCAAGTGACAATTCTCCAGGAGAGATTTCTTCTGGAACTTGATGCTCTCAGTCAATGACCAGCATGCAGTCTCCGTAGGAGTAAAACCGGTAACGCTCACTAATAGCCTCTTGGTAGGCATTGAGCACTGCTTCGCGGGTTGCGAAGGCGCTTACCAGCATGAGGAGCGTTGATTCAGGAAGGTGGAAATTTGTGAGTAGGGCGCCGGTTTTCTGAAAGCTATAAGGCGGGTGAATGAAAATGCTCGTGCGTCTTGCGCAGGATTCGATCGGGCCGGGAGGTTGGGATTCCAGCACGCGTGTGGCGGTTGTGCCCACGGCTACAATGCGCGATGCTGCATTTAGGGTAGTGGCAGATGGTGCGCTGATCGAGTAGGATTCCTCGTGCATTGTGTGGTCGGTAATTTTTGGTGTTTTTACCGGTAGGAACGTTCCAGCTCCGACATGCAGGGTCAGAAAGGCATGGGGAATTGTCGAAAGAATTTCTGGTGTGAAATGCAGGCCCGCGGTTGGTGCAGCAACCGATCCCGGATCGTTTGCATAGACCGTTTGATACCGCTCATCATCGAGAGACTCGGCATCCCTCTTGAAATAGGGGGGCAGTGGCATGTGGCCGAATTTTTCAAGATCGGGCCACTCATCAAATTGCATGATTCGCTCACCGCTGGGTAGGATTTCTGCGACTTCTGCGCTGGTTCCTGCAATGGACACGCGCACACCGAGACGAAGCTTTCGGCCAGGTCTCACGAGGCACTTCCAGCGCAAGCCGCCTAGATTTTCGAGAAGGAAAATCTCGATAACAGGAGGCTCGGAAAGCAAGCGGGCCTTGATGACACGCGAGTCGTTGAGCGCGACAATGTCGCCCTCGTTAAGAAATGTCGGAAACTCCCGAAACAATCGGTGCTCGATCTCTCCGCTGGTGCGATGGAGCACGAGCATGCGCGAGCCGTCACGCTGAGCAATCGGACGCGTCGCAATAAGCTCTGGCGGCAGGTCGTAGTGGTAATCGCTTATGTGCCCCGACATGGTGTCAGGAGTTTTTTGTGATGCGAGTGAACCCGCAGCGCTGTGCGGCATTTTCCACCAGATCGGTGACCCTCCTTTTAAGGCGGCGCGCCCGGCGGATGAGAACAAACACGAAGATAGCGTAGGGAACCCATGGCCACCAGTGTGCATCAGGCATGAGCAACTGCTGGTAGGCTAGAATCGCAAGCAGGATGAAATTCATCAAAATCGTGGTCGCTACCATACGAAGCCGCAGATGCACGCGGGTGAGGCATTTGGGGCCTCCGTGGTATTCTGTGACCGTGCGCATTTGAATACCCCACCAGAAGCTGCCGTAGATTTGGACGTCCCAATTTTTCCAACCTGTATCAATCGAGTAGTTCCAACCTTCGCTCTCTAGGGCACTGATTGTCTCTTTGAGGAGGAGTTCACGGCCGTGGCCATTTTCACTCCAGAAGCGCAGGTTCTTTGTGCTGCCGCGCGAGGGTTTGAAGTCCTTTTCCTGTGTGGCAATGACGGCCGGTGGGGTGCGTTTAAATTTAAGCCATGTGAAATACCTTGCCCATCCCCTCACAAGCGGCTGTGCGAGGGCCAGGAAGGCGACGAGCAGTCGTGCAGGAATTGTGTCGTGCTTGGCCTCGAGGCGGGCATGGATCATGAAGGAGAGCGCCACAAGCAATGTGCCGCCAAACATCAAATAAGGAACGATGCGCAGGAACGGTATGGGTATGGATGCCGTAAAAACCAGGGCTGTGAGGGCTACCCATTCGATACTGCTGAGGTAAGCGGCGACATCTGACTGCGGGGTGGGGTAGATGGATTGGAAGAGCCCCTCGCCGAAGACCCCATGGTAGATCACTGGCTTGTTCACCAGCCAAGTGAAACGTGGAGCGCCGTAGATTTGGCCCTTCCACTTGGCCGTGCCAGTGGGTCCGAAGAAAATCAAGTGTTGAAAGCGCAGCATGGATTCGGCTTCTCCATAGCCCTCTTGCTGTTTTCGGAAGGCCTGCAACGTGAAGCGCCGGTAGTGCCAGACAATGGCGGCTGGGCTGAAAGCAATGACGCCGCCACTTTGCTGAAGACGCCAGCAGAAATCCACGTCATCACCCGCCTTGCGGTATTCCGGATCGAAGCCGCCAACTTGGTTGAACGCCCAACGGTGAAAAGCCATGTTGCAGCCAGGAATGTGCTCGGCTACGACATCGGTGAGCAACACATGACTCGGGCCTCCCGGAGCCGCTGCCACGCAAGCTTGGACCCAGTTTTCCGCAGGAGGTGAAATGTTTGGTCCTCCCACTCCGGCAAAGTCACCACTCAGGAGGGTGCCGACAAGATAGTACAACCAGTCGGGGTCCGCCATGCAGTCGCTGTCTGTGTAAACAATGATATCTCCGGTCGATTCATGCGCGCCGACATTGCGGGCGAAACTCAGACCCTTGTTTTCTTGGCGGATGTTTTTGATCCAAGGGTGGCGCGCGGCGATTTCCTGGGTGTCATCCTTCGAGCCGTCGTCCACGAGCACAACTTCGTAGTTGGGATAGTTGATATCTTTGAGGGATGACAGGCAGCGATCCAAGGTTTTACCGCCGTTGTAAGAGCAGACGATGACGGAAGTTTTTGGATACTCGCGCAACTTGACGCGGGCAGTCATCGAACCCTCGCCAAAAAAAAGACCCCTCACTGTTTCGAAGGCCGGTTTTTTTGTGCGGTCGCGCCGCACCAGGCCGAATGCCCAGTCTAAAATCTCCTGTCCACCGCGAAACCACTCGTCCGTCCAAGCATAGACGATCGTTCCAGCGAGTCCGCCGCGAACCACGCTTTCGATGTGCCAGCGCAGCATCTCAGCCTGTTCTTCCTCAGGATGCCGGATCGTATCCATGCCAAATTCTCCAAGGATGAGAGGCTTGTCATCGGCCAGATTCTGGAGGCGCGCCAGGTAGCGGTCGAAGTCGTCCTGTCGGTGCAGGTAAACATTGAACGTCACGAAGTCGCTGTTCTGCGGTAGGAGATACTCGGTAGGCGGGTAGCTGGCGTAAGAAAAAAGCGCACGCGGGTCCTCCTCGCGGCCGATGTTGATGAGCTGCTCGACGAATTCCGTGACCTGCCGCGCTCCCAACCAGCGGACCATCGTCGTTGGAATCTCGTTGCCTACGAGATAGCCGAAGACCGCCGGGTGGCCTGCGTTTTTTTTGACGCCATCGCGCACGGCTTTCTTCGCCTCGTTGCGGATTTTCGGATTGTTCAAGAACTCCAAATGCTCGGCCCAAGGAATCGAAATGAGAGCGCGGATGCCTCGCGAGGCACATAAATCCAAGAACCAGCGGGGAGGCACATAGTAGATGCGGACAAGGTTCACACCCGCCTCGAGCATCATGTCGAAATCCTTCGCAGCCGCTTCTGGAGTGCCAAAGTGATCGCCTTGAGCATCCGGCGCAAAGGGACCATAGGTGACCCCTTTAATAAAAAACTTCTTATCTCCCTCGAAGAAAAATTTGGCGCGAACGCGCACGGGCTGCATCTCAATCACGCAGTAGGGTATAATTCGGCTCTTAAAAAATGCGAGAGTGTATTTTTGACTTTGGTTCTATTCACCGCTCTGTGAGTTGATAATAAAACAAGCACAGAAATGGAGCCGACGACGAGACTCGAACTCGTGACCTATCGATTACGAATTAGAGCATTGCCTTTGTTTTGATGTGTTCTAATTT
>VFJO01000315.1 GCA_009886045.1 Verrucomicrobiota bacterium | reverse complement strand
TCGCATGCGCGCTGCCGCGACAAAACTACGCATCCCACTCTTCCCCGAAACAATGCCCATTTAATCCATGTATACCCAAAACGAAAAAGTCGAGCTCGTGAATGTCGCCGATGAAATGTCGAAGTCGTTTCTCGACTACTCGATGTCCGTCATCATTTCCCGCGCACTGCCAGACGCCCGCGATGGTCTTAAGCCTTCGCAACGCCGCATTCTTTTTGCGATGAACGAGCTCGGTGTTCAGCCCAACCGCAAGCATCTGAAGTGCGCCAAAATCGTTGGCGAAACGATGGGCAATTACCACCCGCACGGCGACCAAGCGATTTATCCCACTCTTGTCCACATGGCCCAACCTTGGGCCATGCGCGAGATGCTCATAGACGGGCAGGGGAACTTCGGCTCCGTGGAAGGCGATCCGCCAGCGTCCATGCGTTACACCGAGGCCCGCCTCCAGTACCTTGGAGCCGCACTCATGCACGACATGGACAAGGGTACCGTCGATTTCAGGCCGAACTACGACGAGACCCGAGTGGAACCAACCGTTTTTCCCGCTGCTTTCCCCAACCTCCTCGTCAACGGCGGCACAGGTATCGCCGTGGGCATGGCGACAAATATCCCTCCCCACAATCTCAGTGAATGCATCGATGGCATCTGCGCCCAGATCGAGAATCCAGATATCACAATCGAGGGGCTCATGGAGCACATCAAAGGCCCAGATTTTCCGACCGGTTGTATCCTCCAAGGTACCACAGGCATCAAACAATACTTTCAAACAGGCCGCGGTTCCGTGAAGGTGCGCGGACGCGTGGGCGTCGCCGAGGTCAAGGGTGGGCGCGAGCAAATCGTCATCACCGAAATCCCCTACAATGTGAACCGCGCAGAGCTCGTGAAGCGCATCGCGGACCTCACGAACGAAAAAGTCCTCACCGGTATCAGCGATGTGCGCGATGAGAGTGCCGAAGATACCCGCGTGGTCATCGACCTCAAGCGTGATGGCAATCCCAAGGTCATCATCAACAACCTCTACAAGCACACCGCTCTGGAGTCTTCATTCAGCGCAAACATGCTTGCCATCGATCACGGCAAGCCCAAGCTCCTTTCGCTCAAAGATGCGATCACCAGCTACATCGAGCACCGCCGCGAGGTCATCCTCCGCCGCACCCGCTTCCTACTCGATGCCGCCGAGGTCGAAGCAGAAAAGCTCGAAGGCTATCTCATCGCCCTCGCACACATCGACGACTTCATCAAAATCATCCGCGACTCCCGCGACCGCGATGATGCCAAAGCCAAGCTCCTTGCGTTGTCTTGGACGAGAAAGACCGTCGAAGGCCTCGGAGTCCTCATTCGCAGCGAAGCTCGGATCGTTGACGGAAAATACAGCTTTTCGGAAAAACAGGTCGGCCACATTCTCGATCTGCGTCTTTATCAACTCACCAGCCTCGAGCGCGACACCATCAAGCAAGAATATGATGAACTGGTGGCGACTATCAAGGACCTGCTCGATATCCTCGCCAAGGAAAAACGCGTTCTCACCATCATTAAAGACGAACTCCGCGCGCTTCAGCTCAAATACGGCACCCCGCGCCGCACACAAATCGTGCCCGCCGAAGGTGAGATGGCCATAGAAGACCTCATCGCAAATGAAGGCGTCATCGTCACTCTCACCCACAACGGCTTCATCAAGCGCACGCTCGTCAGTTCCTTCCGCGCCCAGAAACGCGGCGGTAAAGGCGTCATTGGAATGGTTGCCCGCGAGGCCGAGAAGGAGGAGGACAGCGACTTCGTGGAATATCTCTTCACCGCCACCACACACGACTATCTCATGTTCTTCACCGAGAGCGGACGTTGCTATGTCGAGCGTGTATTTGAGATTCCTGAAGGCTCCCGTGCTAGCAAAGGCCGTTCGATCGCGAATCTGCTCGAACTCAAACAAGACGAGAAAATTGCCGCCACCATCCGAGTTCAAGGTCAAAAAACCGATGAGGAAACTTGGAACAAAAATCTCCATATCCTCTTCGCCACGCGCAGCGGTATTGTCAAAAAATCGAACCTCAACGATTTTAAAAATATCCGCAAGGGGGGCATCATCGCTATCCAGATCGAAGAAAACGACCGCCTCATTGACTGCAAGCTCACAACGGGCCACGATGAAATCGTTCTCATTACCCATGAAGGCATGAGCATCCGCTTCACCGAAGAGGAACTCCGCGACCAAGGCCGCAACACTGTCGGCGTCTGGGGCATCCGCCCGGATAAAGGCGACTACATCGTTGGCACCGCCGTCGTGAACAAAGATTGCCAACTTCTCGTCGCCGGCGAAAACGGCCTTGGTAAACGCACGAGTTTCGAAGAATACCGACTCCAAGGTCGCGGCGGAAAAGGCATCATCACCATGAAAACCAACGACCGCACAGGCGGTGTCGCTGGCGCCCTCACCGTCCGCAACGACGACGAACTCATGCTCATCACGAACAAAGGCAAGATGGTCCGTACCAAAATTGCGGGAATCCGTGAAACCGGTCGCAATGCCCAAGGCGTGAAACTCATCGACCTCCGCGCCGGCGAAGTCCTCCAAGGCATCGCTCCGGTTGTGAGTGACAAAGAGGATGAGGAACCTGCTGTCGAAGGCTGACTTTGCATTTTTTGGAAAAATTCGTGTAGGCTGCGCCAATGGTTGAAATTTCTATTCGTTATCTGGGAGACCTGCGCTGCGAGGCTCGTCATGCGCCGTCGGGATCAGTCATCACAACCGATGCCCCGGTTGACAACGAGGGGCGCGGCGAGTCGTTTTCCCCAACGGATCTCGCAGCGACTTCGCTCGGCACCTGCATGCTGACGATCATGGGTATTGCGGCTCGCAGGCATGGAATTGACCTTGGCGAAACGGCTGTAAAAGTGCTGAAGGAAATGTCACCTCAACCACCGCGCCGGATTTCCAAGCTTACAGTCGTTTTCACGATCTCTCTCCCCTCTACCCACCCACAGCGCACGCTTTTGGAAAATGCCGCGCGCTCGTGCCCTGTCCACTTGAGCCTGCATCCAGACGTCGTTCAGGATGTCGGATTTGATTGGGTGGGGTGAGATTCTCGAAGGCTATTTTTTCAAACGAATGCCGGACTCCTCGATTTCAATGAGTCGCTGGCGGTAGAGATTTCCGAGTGCCTGTTTGAAGGCTTTTTTGCTGGTTTGGAAGGTAGTCCTGATTTCTTCAGGCGAGCTGGAATCGCTCAAAGGGAGCAAGCCATGATTGGCTCGGATAGCCGTGAGAATGCGGTCAGCGAGGGGGGCGACCCGCTGATAACCTTGCTGGTCGAGCCCGAGGTCGATTTTGCCGTCGGCTCGAATGGTACGCACGAAGCCTTCACAGCGTTGGCCGATCTCAAGCGGTGTCGCGAGCTCGCTTCGGTAGAGAAGGCCAAGTCGGGAGTTGTTAATAATCGCGTTGTAGCCAAGCGGTGTCTCACTAGCGATGAGCAGAGAGACTTCATAGCCCACTTTATAAGATGGTGGCGTATGGTCGATATGGCCCTGCAAACGCGTGGTGGCGATGATCCGCTCGGTCTGGTGGTCAATAAAAACATAAACAACCACGGTCTCTCCCGCTCGCACGCGCCGCTCTTGCTCGGCATTCGGAAGAAGTAGGTCTTTTCTAAGGCCCCAATCCAGAAAGGCTCCCATACGAGGGTGTGTTTCCGTGACCTTCAATGCCGCGAAGTCGCCGACTGTTGCCATCGGCTTGAGTGTGGTTGCAACAAGGCGGTCCTCCGAGTCGCGGTAGATAAAAACTTCCAGCACATCTCCAGGGGCAGCTCCCTTGGGAATGGCATCCCCCGGCAGCAGGATTTCGCCGAGCTCTCCGCCGTCGAGGTAGAGGCCGGGACTTGAATCCTTAAGGACGGTGAGGTGATTGAGTTTTCCGAGTAAGGGCATTTGTCGTTTGGGCTTTGGCCAACTTAAAGAGGAAACCAGCCGGTTTGCGACAGTAGAATGGAGTGAAATGCCATAAGGGTGCGCTCTTCAGGTCTGCCTTGTGTGATTGAAGACGCTCAGGGCTTCGCGGGCCACGGCGCGCCCGCTCTCGGCTTCGTCTAGGATAACCACATCCACGCCGGCGGCTCGAAGTTTCTCGGCTTCTGCGCTGAATTTCGTGCGGGCGAGGATCGTGATGGAGGGGTTTCTTTCGCGTACGAATTGGATGGCTCCTGCTATA
>VFJO01000180.1 GCA_009886045.1 Verrucomicrobiota bacterium | reverse complement strand
AATAGAGCCTTTCTCAAAGTGAGTCCAGCTAAAAATATCCGGTTCTTTTTAGAAAAAATGGTGACGAGGGCTACCTGAGCAGTTACGACATATTTAAATCAAGACCCGTCGTGTTCTGGATGCGGTTGACGCCGAGAAGAAGGAAGAGGGTCAGTCCCGCGTATGGACGCAATTTAAAAAATCTGATTTCAGTGGAGCGACCATGCAAGCGATTGGAGGGCATTGTGGGCGGTCCATGTAAAAAGCGATAATACGCGGGACTGACCCCGATTCATCACACTGCCTGTTTCTCGAAGATTGCGGTGAGGGCCTCGCCCTTGAGCACAATGGAGATTTGTTCTCCTGCGACCACTTTGTTTATCCCAAATTCCAATTGGGAAATATCATGAACGAGTCGATCGCCAGCATGGTGAATTCGGCCAAGCAAAAACAATTCGGCGAGGCCAAATCCTCGACACTGCTGAAATTTTGCCGCGAGTGCGATGTGAGATTCGCCTGCCATGGCGAGGGTCGTCAAAGGGGTCGGGCATTAATTCTTGATATTTGGTCGTCTGAGAAGCTTCGGCGCAGTGAGCGCTGTGGAGGTCCTCCTTCGCGCTGCAAGGCTACGGCGTGATGTGGTAACTGGCTTGAATTTTTCCTAAAAATCGAGTTCAAGAAAGGCCGTGGGTGTAAGTTTTTGCAGTTCTTCCGGGGAAACTGGGCTCAGGCTGCATTTTCTTTCAAAAAACCATGGTATGGGATCGAGGAGGACCTCGGCGTTCAAGGGGAGGGGAAATCCTTGGTAGTCATAGACAGCTGCTACAAGCGCAGACAGCCGCTCCAAAAAATGATCCGCAAAAAAGGACTTGTCCGGCGATGGTGGGCGGTGCAAAATTAAACTATGCTTTCCCAAGCTCACCGCGCCCACATCCTCGCGGAGGCGCTTCGCAACCGTCGGCTTTAATCCTACCGCCACCTTCGACCATGAGCGAAAAAGCCACCGTTTATCTTGAAACAACAATCCCGAGCTACCTCACGTCTCGCCCCTCGAGCGATCTGATCACGGCCGGTGAGCAGGCCATCACGCGCGAATGGTGGGAGCAACGCCGAGCGATGTATCGATTGTTTATCTC
Source organism: Verrucomicrobiota bacterium (assembly GCA_009886045.1). GTDB lineage: Bacteria > Verrucomicrobiota > Verrucomicrobiia > Chthoniobacterales > Terrimicrobiaceae > UBA967. The sequence goes on along the minus strand of VFJO01000180.1, from coordinate 14,607 downwards.
GGAGGCTGTTGTGGAGGAGGCAAGTCGTGGAGATGTCGAGGCTTCCCGCCGGAGGCTTGAGGCGCTCAGTGGACTGGAAGAACTCGCGATTGATGAACCTGCGATCGGTATTGCGGAGAAACTCCTTGAGAACGGGCTCATTCCCAAAAAAGCGGCGGCGGATGCCATCCATATCGCAGTTGCTGCAAGGCACGGTGTGGACTATCTTTTGACATGGAATTGTCGGCATCTTGCGAACGCGGAAATCATCCGGCAAGTCAGCCACATTGTGGATCGGGAAGGATATTATGTTCCGATCATTTGCACCCCGAGAGAACTTTTTGGAAAACAAGAAAATGAAGAATGAAATCATCGAAGAAGTCCGGCGGAATCGAGCCGCCATTCTGGAGTCCTTCGGCGGAGACATCGGAAAAATGATGCGCTCTCTGATGGCAAAGCAAGGAAGCCGTGGGCAAAAGGTCGTTGCCTTCACAAAACGGGAACGCCAATTCGCTTCCAACGCCTACCCGCTACGCGAAGTCGGATCGACTCTGGAACAGACTGCCACTGCGCGTTGAGGCGTGATAGTAGGTGAGGCCGAAGGGGGGCAGTGAAAAGGTGGCAGTCCCGCGTTTTATCGCCTTTTAATGGAAACTGGTGTTCAGGTGAAATTTCCTCTCATTTTCCTTAGAACAAGGAGCCCTGGGAATGAATCCCTGTGGTGTTGTTCCTGAGTCCAACGAGAATGAGAAAAGTTGAGATGGTCGGCTTCGACAGTTGAGAGAATTCTGTCCTTGTGGATATGGGGACGCGCACGAATAATTTTGGGATTCCTCGACAACATCCGCATGTAACAATTGATACTGGAACTGATCGAGCACCTCGCGAGAGAAGCTGAAAAGCGCGGTGCAGAGTTTTTAGTCATCGGTGCCATGCGGTGCTTCATCATGGTTACGAGTGGATGACCACAGATGTGGATTTTCTCAGTGAACAAGGGGCAAGGGAGGCTTGGCGTTCCATCCTTGGGGAGTTTGGCTACGAGCTTGCAGTGGAGACGCCCGCATCTGAGCAGTTCTCCAAACAAGAACCCGGCTGGCCGCAGGTCGACATTATTTTTGTAAACGAGGGCACATGAGCGAATCTACGCGCTGAGTCGAAGACGCGGGCTTTTGCGAACTGTCAGCGGGGTCAGTCCCACACATTGACATATTTAAATCAAGACCCGTCGTGTTCTGGATGCGGTTGACGCCGAGGGATCGGCATTGGAACAGACGCGTGCGGGCATAACTCGCCGAGGTGATCGTGGTGCCTAACCATCCGCGAAACCTACAAGACGGTCGCATGTTTGCAGCGTGCGGCCGTTTTGTTTCTAAGCGACAGGACAATTCGCGTGTTGCAACTCACTTTAACGAATCAGGAAAACGCTGTGTAGAGGCGCGCGCTTTTCCAGAACCACTTTTTATAGCCACCTCAACTGCGTCGAAAGTGAAAAATCTTTCGTTTGGGAAATGGCTCGGTGTTTTACAAAAAGTTGGCTTCTGATATTTGAGCGACTTGAAACGAAAGCGAGAAAACATGCCACTCAGCATTCCATTGGAAGATAATTTTACTGACATCATCGCCAAAGCCCAGCGCGGGCTTGGATTCACCCATGAGGCACTTGCCGCGCGGTCGGGCACGACGATTGCCGAAATAGAAAATCTGAAAGCCGGCAAGGTGGATGAGGTGGCGCTCCGCAAAGTGGCTTCTGCTCTCGGACTGGGACCTGATGCCCTCTTCGCCTTGGCGGAGTCGCGCTACAATCCAGCTCCTGTGGATGAGATGGAGGGCCTCGCGCACTTTAACTCCGCGTTCGACGACATGACGGTGAATTCTTTTCTCATATGGGATCCCGCAACCAATGAGGCGGCGATTTTTGACACCGGCTCAGATGGCCAGCCGATGCTGGATTTTGCTGCGAAGCGTGGGCTGCGGGTGCCGCAAATTTTCCTCACGCACATCCACACAGATCATGTCTTTGACTTGGATCGCTTGATTGAGAGGACCGGTGCGCAGGCATGGGTGTGCGAACGCGAGCCGCTTACCGGTGCGGAGTCGTTTGCTGCTGGGCGCACTTTTTACATAGGCAGCCTGATCGTCGAAACCCGCCCCACCAGCGGCCATGCAGCGGGCGGGGTGACCTATTTCATCCGAGATCTCTCGAAGCCTGTGGCAGTGGTCGGTGATTCGATGTTCGCGGGTTCCATGGGCGGCGGCATGGTTTCCTATGCCGATGCCGTGCGCAACAACCGCGAACAAATTCTCACCCTTCCCGACTCAACCATCATCTGCCCGGGGCACGGCCCGCTGACCACTGTCGGCGAACAAAAGCACGCGAATCCCTTTTTTGCCGCTTAATAACCCATGAAAGAAACTATCGCATTCGTCGGAGTCGGCCGCATGGGCGCCAACATGGCGCGCCGCCTGAAGGATCAAGGCTCCAATGTCACCGCTGTCTTTGATGCCCACGCGCCGCTGGCTGTCGAGTTGGGGGCGGAAATCGGGGCGGAGGCTGCCACAAGCTTGGCTCGCGTCAATGAGCTCGCCAGCGTGATCATCTCGGTCGTCACCGATGACAAGGCCATGCGCGCGATTTTTTCCGAACAGGGCGACAGCCTGCTTCTTGGAGCACAGGGCAAACTTTTCATCAACTGCGCCACTGTGTCGCCGCAAATCTACATCGACATCGAGGCGCTTGCACACAAAGTCGGCGCGGAATCGCTCGAAGCCTGTATGGCCTCGAGCATCACCCAAGCCCGAGAAGGAACTCTGTATCTCATGACTGCTGGAACGGCTGCCGCGTTCCAGCGCGCCGAGCCGATTCTCAAAGACCTCAGCGTTTCCCTTCGCCACATCGGCGCCTCGGGCCAAGCCGCGCAGGTGAAGGCGCTCGTCAACATGGTGATGAACATCAATACCGCCGGACTCGCGGAGGGATTGGGCCTCGGATGCGCTCTGGGACTTGATCTCACGATGCTGCGTGAGGTGTTTTCGCAGACTGGCGCGAACTCCCAAGTTCTCAAAACCGACGGAGAGGATATGCAGAATCGCGACCACTCCTGCTTCTTCTCCGGCGCCCATGCAGCGAAGGATAGCGGCATCGCGCTCACGCTCGCCCAGGAAAAAGGTCTCCATCTCCCGCTTGCTGAGGCCACCAGAACGCAGTTCGACCGCATGGTTTCCGAGGGGTTCGGCGACTTGGATAAATCTGGTATCGCTGAACTCACTTTCCCCGGCAGAGGTAGGAAATGAAAGCGGCCCGGGTGTCCTTTTACTCCCAACTTGCAAGTTTTATAACCCTATCCCAATGAGTGGTACGTGGACTCATGAGTGGGCCCCCACCCATTGACATATTTAACCGCCAAAGATCTGAGGGTCTTTACTCCACGGGCACTTTCTAAGAACTCATCGACTTAAGAATCATTGCCACCGCTTTGGCGATCCTGTCTTTGGCGATGAGTTGCTGGCGCGGGGAGTCTGGAATGGCGCGGCAGCCCAGGTGGGCACCGAGCATGGCTCCGGCGATGGCGGCGCGGCCTGCGTTGTCACCTCCAGCCGCAAGCACACGCAAAAGAGTTTCTGCAAAATCATCAGGCGTTTGCACCACAGCTAGCAGCGCGGATGGAAAACTGTTTTTCAACGGGCAGGATTGGCCTAGCTGCGCAGTGGCTTCGGTCGTACTCAAGTGCTTGCGCTCGAACACATCCTTAAACCGCTGTGCCAGCTCGTCGCCGAATTCGGGACTTTTCCCGGCGCTTTCCTGCACTCGGTGGATCGCGCTGTGCAGGTCTGTCCCGGCTAATAGCTCGACCAGGATTTGCGCATACACCTGCATGTAAGCGACACTTCGTGGATGGTTTTGGCGGACGCGGGTGACACGCTCCACTTGCTGAGCCAGATCGGGGGAATTCCAGTAACTGGCGACCACCGGGGCCAGACTCGTGGCCGTCGCAAGTTGATCGTCATCCGCACCGGCTTGGTAATTGAAACTCTCGGGTGGCAATCCAGTGGCATCGAGTTTCGCATTTTCAATCGTGCCCCGCGTTGCCGAATCCAAGTAGCCGCGATAGTCGGGTGAGGCAAAATGACTGAAAAATCGCTGACCATAATCCGTGATGTCCAAGCCACCGTTTTCTGCAACCGATTCGAGCAACACGAGTGCTGCCTCGCCATAATGAGTGAGTTCGCCAGGCTTCTTCCCAGCGTGGTAGTGGCCGGCTCGCGGCTGCTCGAAGCCTTTTAAATCGGGGTAAAAAGTCTTCAAATCCTCCAAATTGTAAATCCAATGAGTGCCCAAGCACATGGCATCTCCCAGAAATTGACCCCAAATCATTCCCTGAACTCGATCGCGTCCTTCATCATTCATTGCCTTTATTCTTGTCACAAAAGCACTGCTGTCAAACAACCTCCATTTCCTCAGCGTACAGTCCTCTCAATAAAGGATACCAGTCCAACACATTGACATATTTTGAAGGAAGGCCCTCCGTATTCTGAATGGGGTTGTCGTTGAAACGATCACAGATGATTGCAGCGCGAAGAGGCTAAGAGTCGAAGGGAGATCGAAACTTGCTCCTTTAAACTTTGCACTTACGAGACGGCGCTTCCAGATGTCCACACTGTTGGCAGGCGTTTTTTTAACGCTGCGAGGCCGTGAGTCTGAGTGCTCCGCGCCAGTGGGATGACTCTCTGACGAACCATTTTTTTGAATCCAGGCCGAGGAGGGCAGGGAGTTCGCCTGGGCGGAAGCCAGCGTGGATGCTTGCGGGCATGTCGTGGCGGGTCACTTCGCTCAGGAATGGGCAGGACAACTTGGAGAGGAAGAGCGGCAGGCGGGAGCGGAGGGGCTCGCAGAAGGTGAGGTTGCGAAATGATTGCAGGCGGGCACCGAGATCGCGAAGCGCTTCGTCGGAAAAATGGTGCAAGATGAGGCTGCCGACGCAGGCATCGGCATTGATACTTGGCAGGGTTTGGAAGAAATCTCCGCTGCTCCATTGGATGTCCTCTGGCAGGTTGTCGGGGCGTTGGATTAGGTCGAGTCCGGTTAGGTTCGAGGAGGAGAGCGAGGTTTGGACTTTGCGGCACAGGTCGCCTTCGCCGGCGCCGATTTCAATGATCCGGGCTGGGGGAGGGGTTTGTTTCTTGAGCTGCCGCACGATCCATCGTGAGTTTCCAAGGAAGAGGTCGATCCACCGCAGATCTCTGCGGCTCCGGATGGCACGGGGATCTGCCGGGTTCAGGGAATCCAGAATCTCGGGAATGATGACACGATCTAGTTTACGCATGGGTTGCAATAACGGAGTGTAAAAGATACTTCAAAATCATCCAACATGAGTTCAGTGATCTATCTTGATAATAATGCCACGACCCAGGTGGCCCCGGAGGTTTTTAATTCCATGGAACCATGGCTGCGCGGCGGGTATGGGAATCCTTCCAGTGCCTATCGCCTCGGCCGTGAAGCGGCAGCGGCTCTCGCGGAGGCGAGGGATCGTGTGGCGGTGCTTGCGGGTTGCCAAAGCGGTGAGATTCTTTTTACAAGCTGCGGCACGGAGTCGATCAATATAGCCATCCAGTCGGCATTGGCGCTTGATCCCGACAAACGCCACATCGTCACCAGCGCGGTCGAGCACAGTGCGACGATCAAGCTCTGCGAATACCTTGCTCGGCGAGGTTATGAAATCACTTGGCTGCCGGTAAATGCCACTGGTGATCTCGATATGGCAGAGTTGGAGGCTTCGATCCGGCCTGACACGGCCATTGTTTCCCTGCTCTGGGCGAACAACGAGACCGGTGTGCTTTTTCCAGTGGAGGAAATCGCAGCGCTCACGCAAAAAAAGAAAACCCTTCTTCACATCGATGCTGTGCAGGCATTCGGAAAGCTGCCTCTCGTTCTGGAAGGCATGGGCGTGCAATTCGTGAGTTTTTCGGGTCACAAAATTTATGCGCCGAAGGGCGTGGGTGGCCTGTATGTGAGCCGTCGGGTTAAGTTTACCCCGCTCCTGCGCGGCAGCCAAGAAGAGGGACGGCGTGGAGGAACGCAGAATGTCGCCTCGATCGTCGGCTTCGGCAAAGCGGCCGAGTTGGCGGCACCGCATCTCGCGCAGGGCGTGGATTCCACGCTGCGCGATCGCTTGGAGTCGAGCCTGCTCGCCTCAATCGCGGGAGCATCAGTGAATGGAGACACAGTGCGCCGCCTGCCCAACACGACGAATCTATCCTTTGAGGGAGTCGAAAGCGAAGGCGCCTTGATTCTCCTTGATGAGAAGGGGCTTTGTTGCTCGGCCGGCTCCGCCTGCACGAGTGGATCGGTGAATCCCTCGCACGTGCTCAAGGCCATGGGTTTTTCGAATGACAGGGCCCGTGCGAGTCTGCGATTTTCGGTCGGACGATTCACCACAGCGTCGGATATCGACCAAGCTTGTGAAATCATACCGGCTGTGATTTCTAAGCTCCGCGCGCTTTCTCCCACTGGCCAGTCGGTGCTTGTGGCCTGACGCGGACATTTCCACTTTCCCCAATTCATGATCGAAAAACATCTCGTGCAAATCGTGCAGGAACTTTCCCTGCAAGCCCGCCAAGTCGCAGCCACTGCGGTTCTCCTCGAAGAAGGCGCCACTGTGCCGTTCATAGCCCGCTACCGCAAGGAGCGCACGGGCGAACTCGATGAGGTGCAAATCGCAAAAATCCGAGATCGAATTCAGGAGTTGGAGGAGCTCGATAAACGCCGTGAATCGATTCTCAGTTCTCTCGACGAGCGCAAACTTCTCACGGAAGAGCTCAAGGTGAAGATCGATACGGCGCAGACGCTCTCCACGCTCGAGGATTTGTATTTGCCCTTCCGGCCCAAGAAGCGCACGCGCGCTACAATCGCCAAGGAACGTGGGCTGGAGCCGCTTGCCGATTTGCTCTGGGAGCAGCGTCCTGAGACGGATCCCGAAGCGGAGGCTGCGGCGTTTGTTTCGATTGAAAAAGAAGTGCCCGATGCCGCTGCGGCACTGGCTGGGGCTAGGGATGTGATGGCCGAGCGCATCAATGACTCTGCCGAGGCGCGCTCCGCCTTGCGCGAGATTTATCTCAACAAAGGTGTGTTGAAATCCAAGGTCGTCTTCGACAAGGAGTCCGAGGCTGCAAAGTTCAAGGACTACTTCGACTGGAGCGAATCTGTCGCCCAGTGCCCGTCGCATCGCTTTCTGGCAATCCGCCGTGGCGAAACCGAGGGCATGCTCTTCTCACGTATCACGCCGCCCGAGGAAGAGGCACTCGCCGCACTCGATTATCTTTTTGTGAGGGGCGCATACCCCTCTGCCGCTCAAGTGGGCTTGGCTTATCAGGATTGCTTCAAGCGTCTTCTTGGCTTCGCCATGGAGGGTGAGGCCCGCCTTTTCTACAAGAAGAAAGCCGATGAGGAAGCGATACGGGTCTTTGCGGAAAATCTTCGCGAGCTCTTGCTGACCTCGCCGCTTGGCCAGAAGATTGTTCTCGCAGTCGATCCTGGTTTTCGCACGGGCTGCAAACTTGCCGTGCTTGACGCTCAGGGCAAGCTCCTCACTCACGAGGTCGTTTACCCCGAAAAGGGGGCGCGCGACCGCGCCGAGGCGGCTGAGGTGATCAAGTCCATCGTGAATCGCTTCAAAATCGAGGCCATCGCCATCGGCAATGGCACGGCTTCCCGTGAGACCGAGACATTTATTCGTGCCCTTGGCCTGCCAGCATCCCTCGTTGTTGTCGTGGTGAGCGAGTCTGGCGCTTCGATTTACTCGGCGTCCGAGGTCGCACGCGAGGAATTTCCGAATCTTGACCTCACTGTGCGCGGTGCGATTTCCATCGGTCGCCGCCTTATGGACCCGCTTGCTGAGTTGGTCAAAATCGATCCGAAATCCATCGGCGTGGGTCAATATCAACACGATGTCGATCAGAGCGCCCTCAAGCGTTCTCTCGATGACACAGTCGTCTCTTGCGTGAACCACGTGGGCGTGGAACTCAACACCGCCAGCGCGAATTTGCTCGGCTACGTCTCGGGCCTGAACTCCCGTACGGCTTTGAATCTCGTTCAGTTCCGCAACGAGAACGGCGCGTTCCAATCGCGCGAGGATCTCCTGAAAGTCCCCGGCTTGGGACCGAAGGCCTTTGAGCAGGCGGCAGGCTTCCTCCGCATTCGTAATGGGCGGCATCCTCTCGACTCCAGTGCGGTGCACCCGGAGCGCTACACCCTTGTGGACAGCATGGCCGCTGATATCGGATGCTCGGTTCCGGAGTTGATGCAGAACCCTGCTCGTCGTTCGGCCATCAAACTTGAGAAATACATCACGCCGGAGGTCGGCTTGCCTACACTCCAAGACATTCTCAAAGAACTCGCCAAACCCGGACGCGACCCGCGCAAGCAGTTCGAAGTTTTTGCCTTCTCCGACGAGGCGATGAAAATCGGGGACCTCAAACCCGGCATGAAGCTCCCCGGCATCGTGACCAATGTCGCCGCCTTCGGCGCGTTCATCGACCTAGGCGTTCACCAAGATGGCCTCGCGCACATCAGCCAACTCAGCGACCAGTTTGTGAAAAATCCTTCGGATGTCTTGAAGGTGGGACAAAAAGTGATGGCCACTGTCCTCGAGGTCGATCTCGGCCGGAAGAGGATCAGCCTCTCACTGAAGACCAATCCAGAAATCGGCGCGCAGTCCCGCGGCCCACGCGATGACCGCAGTGGCGGTGGACGCAGCTTTCAGAGCAAACCCGCCGAGAAAACAACGTCTCAAGTGGATTGGTTCACCGCTGCGATGAACCGCAAGAATTAGCTGCTACAATGCTGACGGGATCGAGTTTTCTTAATAACCAAAAGAAACAAGATGCTTCCAAGGATAAAAAAATCAAAAGTATTTAGTTCTGGCACAACAACAAACGCTGAGTGAATATAAAAATCATTACTTGCGTATTGAACGATTGAAAAACGATTGACTCCATCATATCCATCCCAAGCGTGGGCTGTCGCAAAACCTGCTCCAGAACTTAAATCAGATCCATGCAATGGGTCCTGTGGATCAACAAATGAAATTGTGGCGTTTTGATTCTCGCTCACATAGCCGAGATTATTTTGGTCCGTCCAGTTGAAACCCCCAAAGGAAACGGCATGTCCTATTGTATTTGAACTCCCTGGAAGAGGATACAATAGCAACTGAATAGTAGCCGAGGCCAAAGCCGATTGATATAAGTCCAAGAGCAACGGGAAAGAATATTTCGTAACCGATAAATCGGAGAATCCTTTGGATCTGAAGTAGCTAGTTATTCCGGAGGTAATAATGCCAGAATCCGTCCCTGCAGCAGGGGTCGTATTTAAGTACGAAGGTCCCGATAAATTAATGGCGGACTGAATCCACTCGTCATAGGTGCCCCCAACGAGCCTTGTTTGAAAAACATCGGGATATTGGTTTTGCAATTTTACCATCAAATTGACCCACGAAGTTGGATTGCATCCATTTGTTCCAACGATATCTATGATTCGTTGATCCCTCTGGTCCAGCCAGCCATAGTTCTCTATGTTTTGTATGGCTGAATACGTCGTTTGCGCCTTCGCAGTACAGACAGCAGTGCTGAAAGCAGCAGCAAAAATCCAAGCGGAGAAAAATTTTTTCATAAGGAGAGAGGTTGTATTCTTTTTATAAATTATAAATTAGATACTTATGACTCATAAGAATCTCTCTTAGCGATAATTAATGTGATGCTCTCAGTCAATCGGATTTTAAAAGCAATGCTTCTCAGATCATCCTGTCAATGTAGTCGCTCCCGCCTTGTGGGTATTTGTCGAAATGGGCTCTCACTCCACAACGCTTACAAGCCATTCTTGGAGAGTTCCGTACACGCCCATGCGCATGAGGGCAAGTTCCCTTGGGTCGTTGAGGTCATCCGGGGCGCGGCTCAGTTCGGCTTCGGTAAATTGGTGGATTTCGGCCAAGGCAAGTCGGGCTTGGTTTAGGGCGCTGAGCCAGTTGTCCAAGTGGCTTCGGGGTATTGTAAAATGGTACGAGCCATCGGAGTTTTTTTGAGCGCCTCGGAGATCGGCAACCACGGACTCGCGGGCGGCTAAAAAGCTGTCGTGGAGGTCGGGCTCGACGAGGGATTTCCAGTCGTCAAGGAGGTCATCCTCATCAGCGTCTTCCGAGGGTTGGGGAAAGAGACGCGATTCGACGAGAGGATCGCCCGATTCTACTGGCTCGCGGATGGAACAAAGAATCTCAAAAAGCGGGTCTCCCACTTGATTAAAAAGAATCGAGCCGTTCGGGAGGATTTGAATAGTCAGCATTTTAGGGTTTTTGACAGAATTGACAGGGTGGAGGTATGTGTTTTCAGTCCTTCCTGATCTTCCTCATCTGTATCCTTTGCGCTTAAAATTTTGTATTTAAACCTCGAGCAGCTTACTTTTACGGAGTAGGGGCTTTTTCGAGGGTTGCGAGGAGCAGGTGGGCGTGGAGTTGTTGGACGTAGAGTTCGGCTTGTTCGCGGGACCCGGACCACACCATTGAGCGGCCTTTGTTGTGGACCTCGAGCATGTGGCGTTCAGCTTTTTGCTTTGAAAATCCGAGCACACGGCGGAAGACGAGTGTCACGTAGCTCATCAGATTCACGGGGTCGTTGTGGGCGATGACCGACCAGACAGAATCGAGGTCCGATTGGTCTTTGGTCTTGATGTCTGGTGTTTCGAGGGTGGCCATGTGGGTCCTATGCGGCGCGGAAGATGGAGGGTTCGCACGCGGGAACATCCTGCAAGCAGTCTTCGATGATTGTCCAAAGGTCTCCGACGCGGGCGGTGCGCATCTCGGTAAAGGCAAGTCCTGCAAGCACGACGTCCTTTGGAAAATGAAAAACTGATGCACGCGCGGCAAAAACAGTGGCCATGTGGCCGGGAGTTTCGCCGCGAAGGATGGCGCTCAGAAATCTTTGCAGGCCGACTTCCCCGATTGGCGCATGAAGTGAAACGGCGATCTGTCGGCCTGCAGCACGGCTGGTCTTGGCAAGTGGTCCCACAAGCTTTGTATCCATCGCGGCATCGGCTGCGGCCATTTCACGGAATCCACTTTTTCCTGCCCACCAAGCGGTTTGAATGGCAGGGGCCAGCACGGGAATAAAAACAGAGTCTATCCACTGTCTGCGCTGCCGTTCGTTTGAAGCCTCACCCTCGAAGGTGATCGTACCGAGGGATGCCAGATTCGGTGCGCAAAGACGCACAAGGCGGAAAATCTCCGCCCTCATCTCAAGAAGTGCCTTGTCGCCGGCGGGCTGCATCGCGAAAGCCTATCACTTTGTTTGATCCGTGCAGAAAGAAAAAACAGAAGTGAGGTGATTTTTTATAATAAGGCCCAGATCGTCGCAGACGGGGCCGCATTGAAAAAATCAGGAGGAGGAGGGATTTTTTGGAAAGTTGTTTTCGAAGGCAAGATGGCTCTGGCGCAATTCATGAGCGCGGTTTCATCCCAGGCCGTGAAATTTGTCGAGAGGAGAATGGCGGCATCTGGCGCTGCGAGGCTATGAGCGGATTGCAGGAGTGCAGCGAAGTCACGCTCGAAGCGGAAGGTTTTCCCTGGCGCGCTGCGACCGAATGTGGGGGGATCGAGAACGATGGCATCGAACGTCTCGCCGCGCTTGATGAGCCGGCTGAGATAAGTCGGAACGTCGTCCGGAATGAATCGGTGGCCTTCCAGCGGGATTTGGTTGAGTTCAAAATTTCGTCGGCCGCGCTGGAGCGAGGATTTTGAAATATCGACACTTAGTGTCTCAGCGCCGGCGCTGGCAGCTGCGACCGAGAAGGCGCAGGTGTAGGCAAAGGTGTTCAATACGCGGCGGGGTTCCCTTTCGCGGAGAAAAAGCCGATTCAAGCGCTGGTCTGGAAAAAGCCCGGGCGAGTAGCTGGAGCTGAAGTCCAATTCATAAAGTAAGCCGCTCTCACTCACCATTTCTTGTGTGGGAGACAGGGGATCGCCACTAAACAAAATAGGCGTGTCTTTTTCGCCGGGATTTCTCACGAGGTGGCGTAAATAAACGCGCTGTGGTTCCCACTCGGTGAGTGCGATAGACTCCGCCAACGTCTGGGCGCCAGCCGCCGAATGCAATGAGATCATCGCCGTCTCGCCAAATCGCTCGATCCAAAAACTCGGACCCGATGCGATGCGAAAGGCATTTGTGCCTGCCGAGAGCAAACCGCAAGCCATCTCCACAGGAATCCAGTTCCCAGCTGGTTTCATACGGAGAGAGCGGAAGGAGGGATTGGGCAATCCACCGCATCGGCAATCGCGCGGAGCAGCTCGAATTGTGTGTCGTTGACAACTCCATCGTGAACGACGGCCGCCGAGCACGCGGTGAGGATTATTTTTTTAATCGGCAGCGAAGCTGTCGCGAGGTCTCCAAGCGCACGGTCGAAATCCGCTAAATTCACACTCGTATGGAGGGTGAGAGGAAAGGCTGCCGCAGCTTTACCGAGTCGCGCAACTCCCGCTTGAAAGGCAGCCTCCAGTGCGGCGGGATCGCCATCATCGGCATTTGCAATCGCTGAGAGGATCACGCCGGTGTCGGGCAGTAAAGGAACCAGCGACTTGTGCTGCACTCGGGCTGGGCGGGCTTTGGTGAAGGCCACATCGAGATGGCGGAGAAGAAGTTTTTGCAGCGTGTATTCGAAAAGGTGAATCTGCCCGTCTGCTTCAATGAGGTGCTTAACCTGTGCGCTGAAGGCGCCATATTGCTGTGGCGAGAGGCCTCGCAAGACCGGAATGGCAAGGTCGACTAGGCTGATACGCTGCGCCGAGCTGAGTTGGCTACGGCGGGCGAACATCTGCCCGATTTCTTTTTGCAAGGAGGGCTCGGACTCAAGCGTGGTCAACTGGGACTCGCGGACCACGTCGTCCTCGGACAGCAGGAGGGCAAAAACCAAGGCACAGGCGCTGTGAATCTCCCGCATCGCCGGTCTCGAAAACTCGGGAAGCCCCGCGAGCATTGATGTCGCGGCTTCCAGTTGCGTATCTCCAGAGAAACTTGGCTCCGCCGAGGCAATCGATGGTGGGTTGGGGGAGGCGTGCTGAACATCAAAATTCGGAGCGATTTCGGCGATGCGTTGATTGATCGGTGGGTGTGTCGCAAAGAGCCCCAGCCAAGCCTCGGCCATTCCATTTCCAAAAAACATATGACTTGCCTCTTGCGCCTTCGGATGCTCCAACCGCGACGAGTGCGAGGCGATCTTGGAAAGCGCACCGGCCAGACCATTCGGATTGCGCGTGTACTGAACCGCCGAAGCGTCGGCAAGAAACTCCCGCTGACGGCTCACAGCGGCTTTGATCAGCTTGCCAAAGAAGACGCCGATCCAGCCCACTATATAAAGCACAAGACCACCCGCGATGAGCGCCGCGACAAGGGATCCTCCATTCTTGTCGTTGCTGGAACGTGGCCGACTTGTTAAGGCCAACCGCATCAGCACACCGCCAAGCAGCGCCAGAAAGAGGATTCCGTTAAGTAATCCCATCAAGCGAATATTTAGCTGCATGTCGCCGTTCAGTATGTGGCTGAACTCATGGCCGATCACACCCTGCAGTTCGTCGCGGGTCAGGCGTTCGATGCATCCGCGCGTGACTCCCACCACCGCGTCAGCCGTTCCATATCCGGCTGCAAAGGCATTGATAGCGTCCTCCTCGAGAATATACACTTGTGGCACAGGAACGCCCGATGCAAGAGACATCTCCTCCACCACATTCAATAGGCGGCGCTCGCTAGGATTCGTGGTTGAGGGATTCACCGGCACGCCTCCAAGCATTTCGGCGACCACTTTTCCTCCTTTAGAAAGCTCGGCAATTTTCACTAAGCTGCCGATGAGTACGGAAACCAAAACGCCCGCTGCCGTGAAGCCGAGCGTTTCCCACTCATCGAGCGGTTGCCCCAAAAGCAGGCTGAATCCGACGTGCAGAACGGCAATGATACCTATGACGGCTAAGACGAAGTAAAAAACTAGCCACTTTGTCTGCAGCCGAGCTTTTTCCTGTTTTTCAAAAAAATCCATCGGCTTCGGTCTGGTGGGCGCCTGCCTCGCACGACAGGATTTTTCTTTGGATGGCGATCACCTCGACCAGTCGAGGGCGCCCTTTTTGATGGCGTACACGTATCCGAAAAGGAGAATCAGCACGAAGCTCAGCATGCTCCAAAGAATCGTTGTTCCGAGGCGGGCTACAAACTCTTGGAAAATCACAGCCCAAGGATACATGAACACGATTTCGATATCGAAAAGGATGAAGAGCATCGCCACGAGGTAAAACTTCACGCTAAAGCGCGGTTGGCCCGCTTGTTCCGGCACCATGCCGCACTCGTAAACCGTATCTTTTGTCGGATTCCGTTTGCCATGCCGTCCGAGGACCAAGTTCGCAAGCATCGCCACGGTGGCGAAACCAATCGCCACAACCACGTGCAGAAGTACTGGAATGTAGTTATCTAACATGTCCCGTCGTTCTAGCCTCTCCTCTGCAAACCGGCAACTTCTAAAAACCATCAACGTTGCCGCCTACCTCAAAAAAGATGCCCTTACGCAAAAACGAAAACCAAAAAAATGAACGATCGTTCATTTTTTTGGTT